>QJWJ01000340.1 GCA_003235365.1 Deltaproteobacteria bacterium | reverse complement strand
ACGGCCACAACCGACTTTTCAGCCCAGCTTCTGCGCCAGGTCCTCCGCCCGCAGATGCGTGTACCGCTTCAGCATCACACGGCCAAACTGGGCCGTCAGACGGTCGCGGTCAGCTCGAGATCGGAGCGCAGTGGGTTGTCCGCGAACACGGTCTTCCATAGCCGTGGGGTGAGCTCTTCGACCCGGTTGGCCGGGTGCTGACCGACCCGCTGCAGCACGTCGACCAGGTAGGTGAAGGGATGGACGCCGTGGAGCCGGCAGGTGGTCAGCAGGCTCTGAATGACGCCGACGCGCTCACCTCCGATCTCGGTCCAGTTGAACAGCCAGGATCTTCGCCCCATCGGAATCACGCGCAGCGTACGCTCCAGATGGTTGGTGTCGATCGGTTGCTCTGGATCGGACAGATACATCCGCAGGCTCTCTTCGCGCGAACGGACATACTTCAGCGCCTTGCTCAACCGATTGCTCGGTACCAGGTCGAGGCGCTGACACTGTTGGTCGCACCATGTGAAGAAGGTATCCGCGGCGGGCTTCGCATGCTCGGCCCGTAGCGCCAACGCCTGCTCGGAGCCGAGCGCCTTCTCTTTGATCCGTGCTTCGACCAGGTAGAGCTGGCCGATGAGATCGAGTGCCTCGGCGACCGACTCAGGCTCATCGTTCTCTGCCTTGACGAACTCGCGTCGCGCGTGCGCCCAGCACTGCGCGTGAACGACACCGCTGCACTTCTTCGCGTAGGTGCGATACGCGCTGTGCCCGTCGGAGAGGATCTTGCCGCGATAGTCACCGAGGGTGGCGAGCAGATGCTGATGACCACGGGAACGACTGAAGGTGAACACCACCTCGTCGTCCTCGCCGTAGATGGGCCAGTACCAGCACAGGCGCAGCTTGCCCGGTTGCTCCTGTCCGGCCTTGATCGGCGTCTCGTCGATCGCGAGCAGCTTGCTCTGCAGCACGTGGTCGAGCTGCGCGTGATAGATCGGGTCGAGCAGCGTGATGGCGCGATGCACGAGGTTGCTGAGTGTGGTGCGTGAGAGCTCGATGCCCTCGCGACTCAGGCGCTGGTGCTGACGGTGCAGCGGTTGGTGGTAGACCATCTTCTCCACCAGCAGCCCGGCGACGAAGCTCACATCGGCGAGCGTGCCCTCCCACAAGCTCGTCGGTGCCGGTGGCTGCGAGAGCGTCTGGCTCGCACGGTGCTTGAGCACCGGGCGGATGTACTCGAGCACGACGTAGCTCGCCGAGCGCTGCGCCAAGCGATAGGTATGCTCCTCGCGGATGACCTCGTACTCATCCGCGTTCGGCCCCTCGAGCTCGGGCACCTTCACGCGGATGGTCTTCTTCGGCACCGAAGCGGCGAAACGAAGACCGCTCGCGGTGGCGCAGTCCGCACCGCGTTGCTTCGTGCGCGTGTAGGTGATGGTCTCGCGCTCGGCGTCGGCGCGCTCGGTGTTCGGTCGAGACAGGGACAGCCCATCGAGCAGCGGTTGCTCCGGGCACGGCTCGACCAGTCGCTTCTCGGACTTGCGCCCGAACACCTGGCGTTTGAACCAGTCGAGCTGCTGCTCGAGCGAGGCCACCTTCTCCTCGAGTAAACGGATCTGCTCGCGTTCGCTCGGGGTCTTCGATGGGGCCTGCTTCATGGACCCCTATTGTAGTCGAACCTCGTTCGCTGGTGACTGCGAGTGACGGCGAAAACGACGAATCGAGTTGAGGTCGATGCCATCAATGATCATCTTCAGCGTGCTCAAGTCCACTCGCGCCTTCAGCACACCATCGAACGGGATCCGAAATTGCCCGCGTTCGAGCCGCTTTGCCCAAATGCAGTAGCCGTCACCTTCGAAGTACAGACAGCGCATCTGTGTGCGACGACGGTTGACGAAGACGAACAGCGCACCAGCGAGTGGATCTTCCTCGAGCACCTGCTTCGCCAGCGTGCTCAGTCCATCGAACGACTTGCGCATGTCGGTCGGACGGCGATACAGCCACACCGCGATGGCGCGATTGGGTGGCCAGATCATGCACGGCGCAGCCGAAGCACCACATCCGCACCGAGCGCGAGCTCGATGTCCCAGCCACCCGTGTGCACCGGCGCCGGCAACGCGAGCTCGACGAACTCCTCGCGCTGCAGCGCAGCGAGCATCGATGTCGCCGCGCGCTCGTTGTAGCGAGTCTGCGCGTGTCGGAACGCCGCGACCGACAGACCCCGGACATCACAGAAGTGCTCGACACTGAGATCGCTGTCCGCCTGCGCCTCAAACAGTGCCAGCCACTGCGCCTTGCTCCGTCGACGCCGCTTGTCGCCCTCGCTCCTCACCATGACTGCCTGCTCCCGCCCATCTGCGATGACAAGCAGTCTCGAGCGTCACGGGCCGCACCGGAAGGACGTACCCAGATGGCCGTGTATGGACTCCTCCCGGGCTGCAAGCACCACGTTCCACGGCGAGAAGGTACGACTGCCTACGTGTATCCGGTCTCTCGTTGACGCCGTCGATGTGTTTGGGCGTCGGACCCTGATGGGCTATTCGCACGCCGGCTCCCTATCGGTTGGCGACTACCTCAGCTCCAGTCGACTACGCTGCCGGCTGCTCTTGAGCGCTGATCAGAAGTGGATCGTAGACGCTCCCGTTTCGAACCAACGCCCAGGCGACCCGCGCGGTCTTGTTCGCCAGCGCCACCGCAACCACGTTCGGGTGCTTGCGTGCCAACAGCCCCTGCAGCCACTGACTCAACGGATCGTCGCGATGGCGCACGTGGCGCAGCACCGCACGGGCACCGTGGATCAGCAACTTGCGCAGGTACGGATCCCCACGTTTGCTGATCCCCAGCAACCGCTCCCGCCCACCGGTGCTGTGCTGCCTCGGCGTGAGCCCGACCGAGGCGGAGAACTCGCGGCCCTTGCCGAACGCGCACCCCTCACCGAGCGTGCACGCCAGCGCGCTCGCAATCAGGGGGCCGACACCGCGCAGCACCAGCAGCGCTTGCGCCACAGGGTTCTCGCGCACCAGACGCTCAATGCGCTGGTCGAGCTCGGCAATCCGATCATCGAGACGCTGC
>QJWJ01000251.1 GCA_003235365.1 Deltaproteobacteria bacterium | reverse complement strand
GCCTGAGGTCGACAGTGGCGGGCCGTCTGGCATCGACTACTACGAAGTCGAGGGGGAGCCCGATCTGCTGCCCAACGACACGCGCGAGGACGCGCTGGAACTGACCACGGCCAGCATCTGGCTCCAGGACAACGAGACCGACTGGTTCTACGTCGACGCGCCCGACGACGGAAAGGCGCATCTCATCGAGATGACCCAGACCCACTCGGCGGGAATGATCACGACGGTCACGGTGTACGCCGGCGCGGACTTCTCGACCATTGGCCAGCACAACGGCGGGCTGACTGGGCCTGGGGCGACGCGCTACACGTACACGACGGTTGGGCCAGGAACGCGAACACTGTTCGCCTTTCACGTCACCAACAGCACGAAGGGGCGCTCGGAGTTGAGCTACACTCTGCGAACCGAGGACGACGACTACGAGCCGAATCAGTCGAAGGACGAAGCGGCTCCAATCGAATTGAACACCGACGTCACGGCGCAGACGTGGATTCCGTACATCTCCGGCAATGATCGAGTCGCAGCAGACTTCTTCCTGTTGAACCTCGAGGCGGGCGACTTGACGTTCCGCCTGCTCAGCATCCCGGAGAATCAGAGCTTTCAAGTGCAGCTCATCCCTCTGGGAGACGGTCCGACGAAGCTCGTCGCGAACACGTCGAAAGGGGCGACAGGCTCGTGGACGGCGACGGTGCCCGAAGCCGGGCAGTACGCTCTGTCTTTGGCGGACTCGGCGAAGCTCAAGCCCTTCACCACCACACCAGTTGCGAACTTGACCGAGGGCTACTCCTTCCGCGTCGAGCAGTGACGTTCTGCGCGCCGACCTGAGCGCAGGCGCGCGCACCCAGGCCCAGTGGGGTCCTCTCCGTTCGAGAGGCCACACTGGGCCTTCTTGCGTCGGGTGCGTACACGCCGACCAGCCATTGACCATGCCTTGGCACTCGCTGACGCTCTCCGTTCGTATCTCGCGATGTTCTTGCGCTACGAAAAGGCGAGCGCCCCCACCCGAACTCGGGTGAAGGCGCTCTGCGGTGTTTCTCGTGACTCGCCTCGGGGTACTGGGCTCTCAGCGGAGGAAAGGAGGCAGCTTGTCGAGCTCGATCGGCGTCTCAACGGGGACTCCGACGATCTCACCGGGGCAGTCGGCATCGAAGCTCGCCTGTGCCGATACGTCAATTGAACCCGAGTGCGCATTGACGACGTTCGTCACGACCTTCTCTCGTTGGTAGACCGGGCAATCGACGTGCACGTGGACGGGGAATTCCAGCGTGACCTCGCTGTTCGGCGCGAGCACACCATCCCAGCTGACGCCGTGCTTCAACTCACTGGGTTCGAGCCCGAGCGTTGCCACCAGTGGCCCCGCGCCGTTGGGAGTTCCATCGACGTCGATCGGTCCGATCACGTGCATTTCGGCGAGGGGCAACGGGAGCAGGTCTCTGATGGAGGCTTGGACGGGCACCGTACCACCGACGTGCTTCAAGCGGATCTGGTAGGTCACCGTATCCGGATAACCTACGGGGTCCGAGTCCGCCTTCACGCGTTTCTCCAGGATCAGCTCGCCGGGTTCACCCGGCGGGATGAAGTGGATGAAGTCCTCCGTTTCGCCGTACTTGAACCCATCTGGATCGATCGGGTAGGGCCGGCCACGACCATCCGGTAAAGCACCACCTCCGGGGGCGACTGCGGGCTGCTCGCTCAGCGTGAAGCGGATCCAGTGTCGTTGGTTGAGGCTGGTGTTCAGAACCCGTTCGGTGAGGAACGTCAAGTCCGAGTATCCACCCGGCGCGATGGCGTTCATGTTGATGGGCTGGTCTTGAAGGATCCATTCGTAGCTGGGCTGAGGTTGCCCTCCGCCGGGCGGTGTGCACGGTGCGATGCCATCGAAGTCGCCATCGTGTTCCCCGTCGAACCACACGTTGAGGTACATCGTCCCTTGCTGATTGGAGGCTCGCGAAACGCGAACCTTCAACTCGTCCCTCTGGCAGTTGAAGAACAGCCGGTTGCGATTGAGCCAGCCATCATCGCCGCGGTCGTTGTTTCGATATAGCGGTGAAAGGCCCCCCGAACCGTCGAGCAGGATGTTGCTCGGTCCGTCGGAGTCTGGCTGCAAGTCGGCGTCGTATTCCGCAGTGATCACCTGGCCGAGCAACCCCCACACCGTTGGGTTGGCGTGGCGAGGGCCGGACGGCAATCCAGCGGTCCAGACCGTCGGGAACTGACCGGGGACGCCTGGATAGGCCATGTTGACCACACCATGGTGGTTCGACGAGTCCGCCGCATCGCCTTCATCAGGCAAGGGACCCACGAGCACCGGAGCCGTGTATTCGATCACCAGGCGCGGGCCGAACTCGGCGCTGGTATCCTTCGAGTGGAACAGTTTGCCCAGGCCGTTGCCCTGCCCGCGCAGACCAAACCCCTCGTTGTCGCGTGCGCCGTCGTACCATGCTCGCACGAGGCTCGTAACGTCCCATTCGACGTCGGTTTCGTCTGGACCGCTCACGACGGCTGTTGGGCCGCCCCAAACGACGTCCGGCGCGTTGTTCCAAGTGATCGTGTCCTCAGTCCACGACCCATTCACACCGCCGAGTTCGACAGTCCGTGTTGCGTCGTTGTTGGCGATGGTGTGCAACACCAGCCGTGCGGATTCGATGGTCGCGCCAGGCGGTAGCTCGTTCAGGTCGAACTTCACGAGTGAGTAGTGGCTAGCCTCTGTGTTGATCCACAGTTGCGCCGAGCCGAAGTTGACGTCGCCACTGCCCGCTTGAATGCGTGCGTCGTCGGTTGGGGTCAGAGTGCTGGTGCGGACCTCGATCTTCAATTCGTCAGACGTCGTTGCGACTGCGTCTGTGTCGTGCGCCTCGCCGCCGCACGCCCCGATACCGGTCAGTGCGATTCCGATCGCGAAGTTTCCTAGGAGTGTTCTGGATTTCATCGTTCTCATTTCCCATTGTCGCGCCCGCCCCACTGCGGACCGCAACGGATGAACTCCCGATGTGCCCGTTTTGGATTTCGCGATTGACGTCTAGTTTGAACCGGTGACCCGGAAGCAGGCGTGGACAATGCACGGACGACGGATAGTCCACGGTTGGAGTATCGCTTGGGTGAGCCGCTTCCAGTTGCAGTCGTACGCCCCGCCGAATCTGGGAGAGCGTACGAGGCCAAACGCCTACGCCGGCTTTCGTGAACGCGGCGGTGGATCTGCGTGTGGGCCGCTCGAAATCGATGGATTTGCTCACGGAATGGTTCGCCGTCGCTCAGCGGCGTGGATGCTTCGGTCACTCGACGTGAGTCGAGTAGCCGCTCCCACGACCTTCGGCACGCTTCTTCCAATGGCGTCGACCATGAGGGACGATTCGACGTGTAGCTGGGCTGACTGTCTGTCGATGCTCCGTCGCCGGGCGCGGCGAATGGGGTTCGACGCTTGCGACGTGGACGACTTGGTTCAGCGCGCGGCGTTTACCTACTGGAGAAAGTTCGCCAAAGTGCTGCCGGGCAGGGAGCGTGCTTTTGCCGAGGCTATCCTGGTTCGCGAAGCTGCGCGGGCGCGACGTAACCGCGCGCGGCGCAGAGAGGCCTCTGCGGACGAGGCCACGCCGCGTTCGAGCGGCGCGCCTCGTCTGGACGACCAGCTGCACCAACAGCGTCGCCTGGCGCAGGTTCGCCGGGTGATCGACGAATTGCCCCAGTCGCATCAGCACCTGTTCCAGCTGCACGTTTGGGATGGCCTCACCTGCGAACAGATCGCCGAGCGCGAACAAGTGCCTCTGGGTACCGTCAAGACGCGGATCCGCGCGGTTCGCAACTCGCTCCGCGGGGAGCTCGATGGTTGATGTACCGAGAGCGGACGACGAAGAAAAGAGCACGTTCGCGGCGCGCTGACGTCTGCTAGCTTGAGCGTCACGAGACGATGCGCGCGACAGGGAATGAGAGGGCGGGGTCATGGTGGCGACGCGCTGGGTGCGTCTGGGGGCGTTCGGCGCGACTGTGCGCGGCAACGACCGTGCGTCACCTGCTGCTGCTCGCGGCTTACACTTCGTTGTCCTGCTGGACGGGGTGTGCCTCGACGCGACGTCCGCTGCCTGCCCAAGTGGTTGATGAGCCTGTTTCGATTTCGACTGCGCCGCCTGCGGCGCCACTACCGGTTTCCGTACAAGCGCTGAGCACACGCAGCTGCGTCGTGCTGTCTGATTCGTCCCAGTTTTGCGTTGGCGACCTCCCCGACGCGGTTGCCGACAATGTCGATCCGCTGTGGCAGCCACCCGAATGCCGTCGTTTGCCGAATGGGGTTCCTGCATGTCGCAGCGCTGGGACGGGCGACGGAGATGGCCGATCAGAGCGACAGTTTCCAGGCGCGAAGGACGCAGTCGAAGTCGTGATGACACTTGCAGGCTGGGGCGGGGCGTTGTGTGGTCGATACCTCGACGGTCACGTGAGCTGCTGGACGACCGAGGGCGAACAGCGCATCTTCGAAGGTGCGACACAGGTGTACGGCGGTGAGCGGCTTTGCATCGTCGACGACGCAAGGCGTGTTCGATGTTCCGGCTGGGGCTGGCCCAGCGCCGAGACCGTGACTACCGTCGCGCAGTTTGTCGGTGTGCGTGACCTGCGCGTGGGCAGATCGATCGTTTGCGTCGCCTCTGGGCGCCCGGGCGAGGACGACATCGCCTGCGTCGCGTGGAGCCAGAGGTTCGTCGAAGACGACCTCGTTGGTTGGAAGCTCGTGGACGAGAGGGTGCTCGAGCCGTTCGAGGTCGATGCTGGGCCGTTCGACGAGTGGTCGGTTGGGACGCGTCACGCCTGTGGCGTGGATCGCGACAGGCGCGTTTGGTGTTGGGGTGACCGACGCCACGGGCAACTGGGAGACGGCGGTGTCAAACGCTTCGAGTCGCAGCCGGTCGACCTGCGCCTGCCTGCTGATATCGTGGTCAGCGGTCAGCATCACAGTTGTGCGCTGGCAGGTGGTGCCGTCTCGTGCTGGGGGGCCAACGAATCGCTACAACTCGGGTCTCGGACGGTGTCGCCCGAGTCAGTCACTCCAAGACCGGTTGCCGACATCGGCACAGTCGTATCGTTGGCGAGCGCGAACCACTTCACTTGCGCGGTCGACAGCGACGGGCGGGCATGGTGCTGGGGCGTTTGGCGGTGGAACGAACAGCGCGCGTGGTCTCACGAGGTGCAGGAGGGCCACCTTCCGACGCGAATGGCCGTACCGGGTCGCGTCACGAGTGTCGTCGCTGCCGGGGCCTCGGCTTGCTTTCTCAACGAGCAACGGCGCGTGTTCTGCTGGGGTGAACGGGTCGGACGCTTCGCGCCTGAGCGCGTCGTGGAGCTAGTCGCGTTGCGTGGCACGCCGCTGTTGGCGCTCGATCGTGACAGAACGTGTGGCGTGCTCAGAGCGCCGCGAGGTCTCGCCAGGGCGCGTCTATCTTGCGTCGCGGGGGCTCTCGCTCTCGGAGACACGGATCGGATCAGTCGCAAAGCTGCGGTCGCGTTTGATCAGGTCTTGGACCCGGTGCGAATCGATCGCAGCTGTGCGCTGGACGGTTCGGGCAAGCTGTGGTGTCTGGGTCTCGAGGGTTTCGAAGAGCCGGAGTTTGGGCGCGACTACCGCTTGGTGGCCAAGGAGTTGAAGTCGCAGGGCTCGTTTTCCGACTTCTGGACCCCCGGAGGGCAACGGGTGTGCGGCAGGGCGAAAGCAGATGGCGCGGTAGAGTGCCTGCGGTACGTGCTCGAGCCGCTGGAGTCGGACGAGTCCAGTCCTCAGACCGGGACCTACCTCTGGGAGGGGGGCAATTCCGATGAACTCAGCATGCTCGAGGGCCTACGAATGATCGCTTGGGGTGGCAGGCACGCGTGCGCCGTTGCGGCATCGGGCGGCGTTGTGTGCTGGGGCGACAATACGCGCGGTGCGACCGGGACTCTTCCCCGCGTCTTCGAGGTCCATGCCGTCGAGGTCGACTGGCGCGCGGCAAAGGTCGGCGAAGGGAGAACGCGCAAGGGGGCAGCGCAACCGATCTCCACCGGGGCTCGCTGAGTCCCATTCCCCTTCGGGCCGTCGCGTGCGACGCTCCGCCCATGGCGGGTGAAATGTCGAACATTCAGTCCCAATCCCAGTCGCAGACCATCACCATCAGCGTCGATAGCGCGGGCGATCCGGAACTCGAGCAGCGCATCTTCAACAAGGTGCACAGCGCTGGACGTCAGCTGGCGAGGTTGAGTGCAGTTCTCGACGTGCTGCTTCAAGTGCACGAGTCCGAGCCGACCTTTGCGGCGACCGAAGCCGACAAGCGCAGCATCGAGCAGTTTCGCGAAATGCAAAAAGAGATCGCACGCGAGAAGCGGGCAGCTCGCGATCCTGAACGTCTCCTGCGTGAGTTGTCGTCGTTGCAACGCGACGACCCGGACGGCTTTGCGTCCGTTCGCGAGCGGCTCGAAGCGCTGCTGCGATCTGGTTGAGGTGTTTCGAACCGTGCGCCCCCTCACCAAGTGGGGGCCTGAAAAACAGCCCGACAATCGCTTTCGCCCATTCAGCATCTTGATTTGTCGTAGCAATCAACCTGATTGCTGCGTTGGAGCGTGCTAAACCGGCGCAGCCGTTGGAGCGGCGCCTCGACGGGCCAGCAACCCGCGGGGCTCGGGCACTCGCAGTGCCGTTCATCGGCTTCTCGCGTTCGGACTCCATGGGATTGACACTGACCATTCTCGCTCTTGCCCAGGGGCTCATCGTGGATACCCCCTCGCCGGACGCGTTGTGTCCCGATCTCACTCGAACCAGGGAGACGGTTCATGCCCGACTCGGTGAGGTCGGCGAAGAAGGCTATCGGGCGACCTACACGATCGTTCACGAGCGGGGTGACAATCCCAAGGACTTCGTGAAGTTGGAACTCGTCGATTCCGCCGGTGCAGTGCGCCTGCGACGTGAGTTGCCGATCGGCGAATCGTGTTCGGCGGTCGCGGATGCGATTGCGCTCGTGTTGGAGCGCTACTTCCGAACGCTCGTCGATGATGCGGCCTCCGAACCGCTCGAACCTGAACCGACGCCGGAGCCCGCGCACCAGGAATCGTTGCCGAGCGTCGACCCGGAACCGGTCTCGACTCAGCGTGCCTCCGTGCCTCCGCCCGTTCTCCTGCCGCCCTCGGCGGACGCGCCAGAGCAGGCTACCCGTCGCCGGTCTGCGCCTGCCGCCGCTCCTGCCGAATTCGCCTTGGAGCTGCACGGTCTGGCTCACTCGTTTGCTCCGGGACCCGGAGGCGCGCTTCGCTTTCAGCATTCCCTGAGCCAGTCGTTGGGCATTGCCTGGGCGGCCGCCGTGCCGTTCGGGTATCGCGAGAAGTTGCTCCCCAACGGCAGTTGGGCGCGGGCGGGGGCGGTAGACTTGCGCGCGGCGCTGACTTGGGGATCTCGCGCCGGCGCATTTCGGCCGTTCGTCGGGATCGGCGTCGTTGCGCTCCTCGAGAAGGGCAGCTTTGGATCGGTGGGGTCGAGTTTCTCTCGCTATCGCGCCAGTGTGGGTCCGAACGTCGAAGCGGGTTGGCGCTTCGAGATAGGCCGGGGCTGGTTCGTCAACCTGGCCGCCTGTGCTGGGTGGGCCGCCTGGTCTTCGAGCGACTTTCAGTTCGAGGGCGAGCCGGTCCTGACTCTGGATCGCCCGATCGCCTACGCCGGCCTTGGGGTCGGGCGCGCTTTCTCTTTCTGAAGGTTCACGCGTGCCGGGACTCCAATGACGCGGAAGGTAGGTTCCTTGAGTCAGGCCAGCTCCCCAGATACGCCATTGGAGGCCCTGCTTCTGCAATCATGTGTCGCAGGAAGCGAACGGGCGTGGACGGTACTCCACCGACGCCACTATTCGACGGTCGCCGCCTTTCTGCGCAAGTTGGGCGTCGGTTCGGAGGAACTCGAAGATGCGGCGCAAGAGGTATTCGTTCAAGTTTTCCGCTACTTGTCCCGGTTTCGTGGGGAATCCGAGCTGCAAACTTGGCTCTATCGCCTGTGCATCACCCAGGCGCGCAAGTGCCGGCGACGTGTCGGTCTGACCCGGGCGCTGCAGCGCATGCTGTCGATGGCGCCCGAACAGATCGCGCCCAGTGGTCCCGGGTGGACTGAGGCCGCCGCGGCCAGACGGATCGAAGCGGCCCTGTCGCAACTCGGCGAAAAGGATCGCGTCGTCTTCGTGCTCTACGAGCTCGAGTCCGTGTCCGGTAAGCGCATCGCCGAGATCCTCGAGTGTCCGGAGGCGACGGTGTGGCGGCGGCTTCACTATGCTAGAAAGCGCTTCGAAGAGGCATTGCACCGCGGGCTGTCCGCCAACGAGGAGGTTGGTCAGTGACTGACCCCATCAACCCTTACCCTCGGCGTCTGATCGAAGAAGACAGCGAGATCGGGCGTCTCCTGCGACAGGCCAACAAGGAGTTTGCTCCCTCACCGGCTTGGATCGACGCGACGTTGAAGCGCCCCCTGCGTGCGAAACGGTCACTTTTTCCGGCTCTCCCCGTCGCGGTTGCCGGCACCGTGGCGTGTGCGGCAGCGGTTGTACTCTTCTTCTGGCAAGATCGTTCCGATTCACTTCCGCGGCTGTCGCCGGAGACGGTTGCGAGCCACGCCGAACCGCAGGTGTCACCCGATACGCTCGGGCAACCGGTTTCGACTGTAAGTGAACAGCCGGCGCGTGCGATCGCCCTCCCGCCGCCCAGCGCCGTCCAGCTGCCGACCACCCCGACGGGTGTGCCGAGTGAGGAGCCCCGAGGACTGACGCGGTCCGAACTGACGCGGCCACCGGTGGTTGAACGTACGGACACCGACTCGCTCGAAGGTGAGATGGCCCCCGACAGCTCCGGTGGTGAAGCCGCCCGAATGGACAAGCCCGACTGCCTGTCGCTCGTACGCAGCGGCGAGACACGTCGTGCTGAGTCGTGCTTTGCGGACCAAGCGGCGGGGCAGGGGCTCGACGCGGAGGTTGGTCTCTACGAGCTTTCTCGATTGCGCCGCGATGCCCTTGGGGACACCGCTGGTGCGTTGCGTGCGCTCGAGGAACATCGTCGACGCTTCTCTAGCGGCGCCTTGCGGGCCGAGGTAGACGCCTCATACGTATCACTGCTGGTTCGCGTCGGGCGCGGCTCGGAAGCGCTTGCAGAAAGTGAACGTCTGCTGGGCTCTGCTGCCGGTGCCGAGCGTGCGTACGAGCTACGCATGTTGCGCGGGCACCTACTTCGAAAGTCTGGCTCACTCGCACTGGCTCAAAGCGAGTACGCATGGGCCGAGCAAGCGACCGGCTCGCGGGCAGATGCGAGCTACTACAACGGAGTGTGCCTCCAAGGGCTGGGCCGCGGCCGCGAGGCGGCGTCCGCCTATCGGCGTTACCTCGACGCGGCACCCACCGGTAGTCACGCAAGCGAGGCGCGGCGGCGCCTGGACGAATTGTCGGGGGGTGCGACGATTCCAGAGTAGCTCGCGGACACTCGTTGGAGCCACCTTCGGGCGCTGCCAGCCGAGGATGACCGTGTCGGGATAGTGCTCGTGAATCGTCAACAGCTCTCGTCAAGATGACCATCGAGGCGAGCACGTCTCCCTTTACTGGTACGTTGCGGTCTGGCTCGAACCCGACGCTTCGCTCGTGGTGGTGGTTCTGCGGCGAGCGTCGTTCGCAGCGATGTGTTCCACGATGTACTCGGCGTCGGTTGCCACACCCGAGAGGCGTGCCGACCCCCACGTGTGGAGCCACGACAGCCCGATGAAGTACAGACCCCGTTCCGGCGTGATGCCACGTTGGTGTTGGGGATAGCCCTTGCGATCGAATACCGGCGACTTGACGAAACTGAAGTCGGATTGGTACCCGATCGACCAGATTAACGCACTGATGTCGCTGTGTTCGAGGTCGAGTGACGTGGGATTGTGTTCCGGCTCCCAACACGGTTCGTAGCGCGTCGGTGGTGGAGCCTCGACGTCGTTCTTCTCGATGTAGTCGTCGATCAGTTTGCAAATGCCCCGATAGACGTCGTCCGCCGAATCGAGACGTTGTTTCAAGTCGGGTGCGAACTTCAGTGCGCCGTCGTCGTAGCCGGTCATGAACCCGTAGAGCTTCATGCCCTCGATGGCGAAGCGCCGCAGATCGATGTCGCGACCGCCGTCTCTACCCGTGAGGTAGTGATTGGTCTTGTTGCGCACCATGTCGACGTCCGGGTGAGCGTCGATCGGAGTGTCGTAGTAGCCGAATCCGTCCAACCAGGCGACGACGTCGCGCCCGCGGTACATGCGTGGCGAGCGCGGCGCATCACCGAGACACAAGTGCACGCTCCTGCCCGCCAGATGCAAGTCCTCGGCGATTTGACAGCCGGATTGTCCCGAGCCGGCAACCACGATCGCTCCGGGTGGCAGAGCATCGGGCTTGCGGTACTGAGAGGAGTGCAACTGCTCGATGTGCTCCGGGATCGACTTGGCGAAGGCGGGGATCCGAGGTTTGTGAAAACAGCCCGTCGCGATCACGACGGAGTCTGCGGCGTACTCCCCCTCGCTGGTCGCAACTTCGAAGCAGCCGAGCAGTGGGTTCTTGCGCACCGCATACACCTCCACTCCTTGCCGTACGGGGGGATCGAAGTGTTCGGCGAAAGCCTCGATGTATCGCACGACCTCGTCCTTGAGCATGAAGCCGTCGGGGTCGCTGCCCGAGTAGGCAAAGCCGGGCAGGCGGCACTGCCAATTGGGGGTGACGAGGCAGAACGAGTCCCAACGTTCGCTGCGCCAGGCTTCGGCAACGCGAGACTTCTCCAGTACGACGTGGGCGATGCCCTTCTGCTTGAGGTAGTAGCTGACGGACAATCCCGCCTGTCCACCACCGACGACGATCACCTGCGTGTGTCCGGGGTTCACGGTTCGCTGCCCCCGCCGGCTTCGACGGTCGGCGGCGCTTTCGCGCTGTCGTGTGCGAGGGTGGGCATCTCGACGCCCGGGGGATACAACGCCGATACCTCGACGCTGTCCTGTGGCTCGAACCGCCGTGCTCGTTCCTGAAGTTCCGCGAGTTGGTCCATGGCGGCCGAGCAATAGAACCCGAATTTCAAGCGCACCCGCTCGGAGCCGATGTTGAGCCCCGCTCGGACCCGTTCCATGAACTCGAACAGCGGATAGCTGCCGACGGGAAGGAGTTCGCTGATGACCAGCGAAGGGGAATAGCAGCGCGTCACCTCACGATCGGGCCAACGCACGTCGAACCGCATTTCAGGCATGACGTCTCTCTCGGGTCGGGGGTTGTTGAATGGTGCCGCGGCACCATCGGAGGTACAGCTGGCTGTGCCGCTCGGCGCTGCGTTGCCAGTCGAAGGTTCGTGCGCGGCGCTTGGCCGCGTGTCGCTTGTTGGGGGGGCCGCCGATGGCACGCTCGAGTCCAGCGGCGATGCTGAGAAAACTCTCCGGCTGCACCAGCTCGGCGCAGCTCTCGTCCAGATACTCGTCGAAAGGGCTACCCTGGCTTGCGACGACTGGGGTGCCCACCGCCATCGCTTCGAGCACGCTCAGGCCCCAGCCCTCGTGAGTCGCGGCGTGTAGAAACACCGTTGCGTGGTGATAGAGCGCGGCCATTTCGTCGTCACGGACCACGCCGGCCAAGACCAAGGCGTCACTGGGTATGTTGCGTGCCTCTGAATCGAATTCTCGTCGGTAGCTGTCGTGGTCCCAAATGCTCGCGCCCCCGACGATGACCCACTGCAAGTCGGGGTGGGCCGCGTGCACGCACTTGAAGGCCTGAAGCTGCCCGACGCTGTTCTTGCGTGGTTCGATACCGCCGACGCTCATCACGAACCGCCCGCGGATGCCGAGCCGCTCTTTCACGCGATTCCACGCATCCGAGTCGAACGTCGCGAGGCCGTTCTTGTCGATCCCGTTGTGCACGAGTTCCGAGTCGCGCGCGTAGCGCTGTCTGACCTCTCGTTGCGTCGCCTCGCTCACGCTGATCAATGCCTCTGCCTGGAGAATCGACCGCCGTTGGCAGACGCGGAGATACTCGCTGTCGAACTCGTCGACGTGGTGCACGGTGCGGACCAGATGCCCCGTGAGTCCTCGCCCTTTCGCCAGGACCAGCCCGTTGGTGACCAGGCAGTCCATGGCGTGCAGGATGTCGTGATGAGCCGTGTGTCGCTCGGCAAAGTCGGCTACTTCTGCAATTCGTTGTGCGATGAGTGCCGTCTGCTGAGGTGGGGGGGGATTGGTGCGCATCAACCGAGTTCGACAAGGCAGGCCGCGGTAGAATCCGCCCTCTCCTTTGTCGAGAGCGTAGAGAGTCACATCGTGTCCCCCTTCGTGCAGCGCCGCGGCCAGCTGAGCCGCGCAGACCACGCTGCCTCGTGGACGCGTGGAATAGGTAAACATGCCGATGGACAAGGTGCGCATGGTATCACTGCGAATCGGTAAATCGGGGCGGGCTGGGGGCTCAGCTCGACGTCGGGACAGCACCGCGCATCTCAGGGCTGCCATAGCCGGTGAGCCCTTCACTCGCCGACCAGTAGACCGCGCGTTGCCCGGCAGATTCGGCGGTCAGATCAGTGCCGCGTGTGACCTGGCCGATCGTGCCACAGCTAATTTCTTGTCGTTCGAAGGCTCGCCGTACGTCGTCAATGTGTTCGGGGTCGACGGCGAGTATGTAGCCGTAACTGGGAAAGGACGCGAGCCAACGCAGCGGCGCGACGTCGGGGGGCGTTGGCACTGAGTCCAGATCGACTTCGGCGCCGCAGCCCGACGCCTCGCAAAGCATGGCGATCGTGCCGAGCAGCCCAGCCATGCTCACGTCCTTGCCAGCTCCGACCAGACCTCGCTCCGCGAGTTGAGGGAGGATCTCCATCCGGGATCGGAGCTTGGTGCTGGTCTGATGGGTTGCGGCATTGAAGTTCAGAGGACCGCGGTAGGCTCCCCGCAAGTCGACGGCAAACAGCAGCTGTTGGCCAGCACGGGCCTCGAAACTCGAGATCAACCGCTTGGCGCGACCGACAATCGCCGCGGCCAGTACCGAACCGCCGCTGGAGCGGCCGGTGTGGCCCCCGACGACCGGGATCCCGAAGGCTTCGCTGGCATCGCGCATGCCCGACAGAATGCGCTCGTTGTCTTCCGTCTCGCTGGCGAACAGTACGTCCACCACTGCCAACGACCTGCCTCCCATGGCGGCGATGTCACTGGCGTTCACCATCACCGAGCAGAAACCGGCGAACCATGGGTCGACCCGTGCGAACTCGGGCACCATGCCTTCGGCGGCCAGCAGACAGTAGCCGTCGCCGTCCGGGATTGCCGCAGCGTCGTCACCGTTGCGGATCCAGCCACTGGGGCCACGCGCATCTCGAGGAAAATACGAGGCCGGCAGTTGTATGTCCCGCTTTCTGGAAAACCCCGACATGCCTCGCAGTTCGGCGACGAGTGCGTCGAGTGACGGACCCTCCACGGAAACCGGAGCTACCGGTAACTCGCCCGACTTGGCGAGGGCTGTGGAGTTGGGAGTCATGCGGCGACCCCCGTGGGACGAAGCAGTCCGGGTGGTAGCTGCAGTGGCTCGAAGTCTCGGAGGGTTGCTTCCATCAAAGAATGGGGCTGGCCCATGACGGTGATGGGCTCGAGCGGTACGAAGTGATGCCGCTGGAAGTAGCGCACGTTCGCCGCCTGGACCGTCGCGTAGAAGCGTTGGCAGCCGAGTCCCTTGGCCGTGCCCACGGCGCGCTTGATCAACTTTTCCCCGACGATGCCGTGGCGGCGGTAGGCGTGACACACCGCGAGCCGACCTCCGAAAAAGATGCCACCCGGTTGTGGATAGATTCGCACGACACCGATTACTTGGTCGGGCATCCCGCAGCTCGTGCTCAACGCGACGATGGGGTAGGCGTGCTCGTCATGTTCGTCCCGATCGTGACTGTTGAAGAGCCCCTGTTCGGAGACGAACACACTGCGGCGCAATGCCCAGTACGCCCGCTCTTGCCAGGGTTCGGAGCAGACGGCCGTGAAGATCTCTCGCGAGCGATAACCTCGCACGGTGCCGCCCCATGGGTGAATCTTGTCAAGCATGGGCGTCTCCTGGAATTGGCGTGCCAGCATGGGCTCGTTCGCGCGACTTGAGTGTCGAACAGGCGCCGCACTTGCCGCAGCCGGCGGACGCGTCTTGACTGCTCAGCCCATTGCTCCGGATCACGTCGGCGACTTCGTCGAGCAGGGCTTTCATGAACTCCGCACTCGGCGGCGGGTGTTTTGCTAGCGGCGTTCCGACGATGGGGACGAACGGGACGACGAACGGATAGACTCCCATACGGCTGAGTCGGGCGGCCATCTCGACGATCGCGTCATGAGGATCGCCGAGGCCCGCCAAGACGTACGTCGTGACCTCACCCCGCCCGAACACTTCGACAGCCCGTTCGAATGCCCGAATGTATTCGTCGACCGAGACCTCGGCCTTGCCGGGCATGATGCGATGCCTTACGGGTTCGGTGACTGCTTCCAAATGCATGCCCAAGGTCGTGATCCCAGCCGCTTTCATCGTTTCGAACCACGTGAAATCGGCAGGGGGCTCGCATTGTGCTTGAATCGCCAGTGGCACGGTCTGGGTTACCGACCATGCGACGTCGCTGAGCAACTTTGCGCCGCGATCATTCGTCTTAGGAGTGCCCGTGGTGAGCACCATTTGCGTCACGCCGTCCAACTCCACCGCCGCCTTGGCGACTGCCGCCAGTTGCCGCGGCGACTTCTGCGCGATGGTCTTGCCCGCGGCCAACGACTGACCGATGGCGCAGAACTGGCACGACGTTTCCCGGTGCCCGAAGCGCGTGCAGTTCTGCATGACGGTAGTCGCCAGTACGTCAGTGCCGTGTAGCGTGGCGATCTTGTGGTAGGGAATGCCCTCCGGTGTGGACAATTCGTAGAAGCGTGGTGTGCTGGGTAAGCTCAACGGCCCAATCCGAACGTCTTCACGATAGAGAATGACGTCGTCCCCCTCGCGCCGGGCTTCGTAGGGAGATTGTCTCGATGGCAGCGTGAAAATGGGCACCATCACGACCTGTCCGGCAACTTTCACGGCCTTGTGGTCCGACGGCCCTGCGCCACCGACGCGGCTCAAGCCCGGAGCGAATGGCCAACGCAATCCGGTGCTTTGTAACTCCGAAAGCAAGTCGACGGGTATGTCGGTTGAGGTGAACTTCCGCCGAGAGTTCGCGTCAGCTGCTCGGCTACCGAAGGTGGGGGGTGTTGACCGCACGAGGGGCAGGTGGAGACTCGAAGTCATTCGATGCGTCCTTCTCTGTTGGGGAGTGTGCGTCGGTTGCTGATGTCACCGGGGCGGCAAGCGACGTGGTGTTCGACCATGTGGTTCGCTGTGGACGTGGGTCGTGGAGCAAGCTGAGGAGTTCCGGGCGGCTGTAGTGTCCAACGCTATCCATCATGCGCTTGCGCTTGACGATTAGGCTCATGTCCAACTCAGCGACGACCATGCCTTCACCTTCGGTGAGAGGTTCTGCCAGGAGGTTACCTTCGGGGGATACGATCGCCGTGAAGCAGCCGCCGTTCAGGGCTCGCTGCAAACCGCTCTCGCCAGCCAGCTGTTGGGTTTGTTCGGGGCTCAACCATCCCGTCGCGTTCACCACGAAGCACCCGGATTCGAGCGCGTGGTGACGAATCGTCACCTGGATTTGTTCAGCAAAGATCTTGCCCACCATGGAACCAGGGAACATCGAGACGTGAATTTGCTCGTGATCCGCCATCAGTGCATAGCGAGCCAACGGGTTGTAATGTTCCCAGCACGCCAGTTGCCCGACGCGTCCAACCTGCGTGTCGACGCAGTGCAGACCGGAGCCGTCACCCTGGCCCCAGATCATGCGCTCGTGAAACGTTGGGGTGATCTTGCGCCGCCGTTGCACGAGTCGCCCGTCGGCATCGAACAACAGTTGGGTGTTGTAGAGTGAGCCATGGTCTCGTTCGTTGACTCCAACCGCGACGACGCAGCGAGCATCTCGCGCCGCAGCGGCGATGGCCTTGGTGCTCGAATCACCGACCACCACCGCTTCGGCGTACAGTTCCATGTGCTCAGCGCCCATCGCGGCTGGCGGCTTGATGAACGAGAAGTACGGGTAGTAGGGGATCACGGTTTCCGGAAACACGACCAACGACGCGCCCTTGGATGCGGCTTCCTCGATGGCCTCGCACACCTTGCGGGTGGTCTCGTCGCGGCTACCCAATACAGGTGATAGTTGTACTGCCGCTGCGATGACAGGGTTGCTCATGGCTCTCTCTGGCGATTCCGGGCAAGGGCTTGCTGTCGGACGGGATTCACATCGTCCACGTGTTGAGGATGAACGCGTTGTCCTTGCGGTGCAGCAGGATCAAGTCCAACACATCCAACGGGTTGATTGGGCGGATGCCTTCCATCAATGAAGGCTCACCGTGGCCGTACAATGCCTGCAACGCGAAGCGACACGCATAGGCTTTCCCGCCCTCCGCGATGAACTTGCCCAGTGTGTTGTTCATCGCCATGTGCCCGGGGAATGCTTCGTCGCCGAGTTTCGGAAAGCCGCGTTGTACCCCTAGGGTCACACCGGGTCCGTATAGCAGTACGGACGTGTCGAAGCCCTTGCGTTGTAGTCGAACTGCCTGCAAGAGATTCACGAGTCCAATGGAGCCTTCGAATGCGACTGTGTGAAAGGTAACCAGGGCCTTCTCACCCTTTTCGGCTTTGACGTCTTCGAAGACCTTCTCTTCGTAGTCCACGAGAAAGTCGCCTGATTTGTGGTGGGGGAGATCGACTGCGGGCATTGGCGTTTCCTTTGGGTTCGCCGCAGGCGACACTGCCTACGCGCGTGGCCAACCCCAAAAGCGAGAACTGTGCCGTTTGTCGTTACGCTTGCAAAAGGCGCTGCTCCAGTGGTTCTTGCGTGAGCCGCACCCGTTCGAGCAGCCAGGTTTCAAGCGCGATACCATCGCGAAACGCTCGAAAACTCGTGAGTCATGGATTCTCGAGACCTGCTCTCGAAAGTTCGAGACCCCACGTTTCGGTTCGTGTTCAGCGTTCGGCAGCGGGGAGGTAGCGTACCGGCAGATTTACCCCGTACGCACGCCCGAGCGTCACGCCGTCCTCACGATCGCGCGATACCGAGCGTTTGCATGCGGTAGGCCAACGTGCTCGGTTTGAGCCCCAGGCGCGCCGCCGCGCCGTCTGCCCCGGCGATTTTCCCTTGGCTCAAGCGCAGAGCTTTTTCGATATTGCGACGTTCGAGCTGGCGCCACTCGTGGTCGGAGAGGACTCGATCGTCGGGTTCGACGCTGGACGCCGCTGGCGGTCGCGACGAGCGGGGCCGACGGGGCTCGGTATCTGCCCGTGGAAGGTGAAGCGGAAAGCACCCGGGCTGGGTTGCGCTCAGCACGACGCCCCGTTCGACGATGTTGCGCAGCTCTCGCACGTTGCCCGGAAATGGGTACGCCACCAGCGCCCGTTCGTCCGCATCGGACAGCGCTGGTGCCTTGATGTTCAACCGTCGCTCCGTTGCCTCCAAAAACAGACGAGCCAGCGGTACGATGTCGTCGGTGCGTTCGCGCAGTGGCGGGATGTGCAACGGTAGTACGTTCAGTCTGTAGAAGAGGTCCATGCGGAAACGACCCTCCTGGGATTCCGCCATCAGATCGCGGTTACTCGCTGCGATCACGCGCACGTTGACTTGTCGGGTTCGGTCGTCTCCCACGCGTTCGAACTCGCCTTCCTGCAACACGCGCAGCAGCTTGGCCTGCATCTCGAGCGGCAGTTCTCCAACCTCGTCCAAGAACAGCGTTCCGTTGTGCGCCAGCGCGAAACGTCCGGTTCGTGCGCGGGCGGCACCGGTGAATGCGCCTTTGACGTGTCCGAAAAACTCGCTCTCGAACAGCTCGCGGGGGATGGCCGCGCAGTTCACTTTGACGAAGGGGCCGCCACTGCGCGCGCTGTGATCGTGAATTGCCGAGGCCACGAGCTCTTTGCCCACGCCACTCTCGCCGTGGATCAGCACGGAAACGTCTGCGCGGGCGATTGCACGCACTTGGTCGAAGATCTGAGTCATCTTCGCGCTCTGAACGACGAGGTTCGCTGGGTGTCGCTCTTCGCGCACTTCGCTGCGCAAGTAGTCGCGTTCGCGCTCCAGCCGCTCCTTGAGCTCTTCGATTTCCTGGAAGGCGCGTGCATTGGCGATGGCGACGGCGGCGTGGTCCGCGAATACGCGCAACCAACCGAGCTCCTGTGACTCGACGCGCTTGCGGCTGAAGATCGCGACGACCCCCAGTGTCTCTCCGGAGAACACCAGCGGCTGTCCCGCGAAACTCTCGATACCTTCGCGATCGGCCCAATCCGGTTGAAGCAACCAGTCCTCGGGGCCCCGCTGCAACAACAAGGGTTGTCCGCTAGCGGCGATGCGTCCCACTTTGCCGTAGGAAATCGGAATGCGTTGGTGTGCCCCGTCGGTGCGCGTCCACCGGACGCTCTCGTCCGCGATGCTGTAGCCGACGCTCGCCCGCAAATGCAGAAGCGGGTGTCCGTGCTCGTCCTTGTCGATCAACCAAACGCGCGCCAGAGCAACGCCTTCGGTCATCCCCAGCCCGCGAACCATCTCCTCGAGCACCAGGTGAGGCGAACGGGCTTGGGCGACGCTGAGCGCCAGACTCTGCAGGGCGGCGAGTTGCATGTCGGGTGGGGAAGTGGCGCCGACGACCGTGACGTCTCGGCGCAACCATCCCGAAGCATGCTCCCCCACCGGCGCGCGTGTTTTTCGGTCAGTTTTCGAACGCGTTGCAATGTTGGCGCTCGGCAAAGCCGACCCCCGCGCTACTCGGTCCAAGGTGGCGCGAAGGGCTCTTGGCCGTCGAGATGCGCGCGGACGCCCACGGGTGCCAACGCCAGCGCGTCGAACGGCTCAGGGCCTGGGTTGCTCAGGGCGAATCGCTGCCCAGCGGGGACGATCAACGCGTCGCCAGCGTTGACCTCGATGGATTCGCCCCCGAGCTCGGCGATGGCGCGCCCGGTCAGGGCCACGAAGATTTCCTCGCGATCCACGGAATGTGGCACGCCGGGCGACTGGGGGGCGAGCTGCACCCGCCACACGCTGGTTTGCTTGGCGCCCCGACTTGGTGAGGCGAGGCCCAGGACGTCGAGTCCCGGCAATTGGAAGGTGGGAGCGTCTTCTGAACGGATGATGGGCATGATTGAACTCCTCGATGAATGGGAATATAGTTCACCGAGGGTTATCAACTATGGTGAATGAAATGGCAAGGGGTCCAGACTTCGGCATTCTGCTCGGGTTGGCGTCTCAGGTGTTCGTCGACCAGCTGCGTCAACACCTCGACGAGCGCGGTTTCTCCGACTTGGGCAGTGCATACGGCTACGTGCTTCGCGCGTTGGCCGACGAACCACTCCGTCCCAACGAGTTGGCGTCGCGTTTGGGGATCACGCCCCAAGGCGCGACCAAAGTCGTGGGAGAAATGGTCGACCGCGGGTACGTGGAATTGTTGCCCGATCCCCGAGACGGGCGCGCCAAGCGTGTTCAGTTGGCGTCGCGTGGGAAACGTTTGCTCGCTGCTGCTCGGCGTTTTCACGCAGCCTACGAGCGTCGACTCCGGCAACGGCTCGGCGAACGCGCGGCGGACACCTTGCGCGAACTGCTCGACGCGATGGTTCGTGCTGCGGGCGTCGATCCTGATTCGACGGTGCTACGAGCCGTGTGAAGCACATGCCGAACGATGAATCTCGTCAGGGTCAATACGCGAACAAGACCTCACCCGACGACATCGAGCACGCCCGATCCTCGGGGTTACCGCCGGTGCGGATGATTTCGTCTTGGGTCGGTGTGCGGTACTCGCCGCCCAGCTCGATGTCCACCATGCGCAGGATTGCAGTGTCCAGGCGCGTGACGAAGTAGCATGGGATCGACGGCTCTTTGTGGTCACCGCCCACACCAGAGTCGTTGGTGAGGAACAGGTAGCGGCCACCGGTCAGTTGGGCCGCGGAGCGCATGGTGAGCTCCGTCAATTCATCGACGCCGCTCGACGCGATGGGGTAGACGTGAATGTCTTGTCCGCGCGTGGCGCGGAGCGCGTCGGCAAATGCTTCGGCGCGTTCGGTATGGTGTGGCGCGTCCGCGACCCAGAAGGTCAAGCGCGCGACGTCTTCACCCCCACGCCAGGCGAGCTGGTTCATCGCCTCGAAGCCGCTGTCCGGAGCTTCGGGGTAGTCGCCCCCACCGCCGGCGCTGAATTGTGCCAGTTGCTGTCGAAAGCTAGTCGGGTCGCTGGTGAACTCGACCGTGTCGGTCACGTAGATGTCGCCCTGGTCGCGGTAGGCCACGAGCGACCAGCGTTGCTCGGCGTTCGGGTAGGACTCCTCGATGGTTCGAGATAGCGCTTGAAACTCCGTTTGCAGGTAGAGTAGCTCATCGCCCATGCTGCCGGTCGTGTCGATCACGAGCGAGACGTCGAGGAGCTGCCTGGGAGTGGGGATGCCCAGTGATTCGTTGGCGTCGATGTGTTCGCTCTTTTCGAGGGGCAACACGCCGAGCGTTGTGTTTTCGATGACCTCGTCGCGGTAGTTCAAGAACCGTTCGAAGTTGAGGTTGTCGTCCCAAGTTCCCGCCGTGAGTGTTCCGGCGGTAGGTCCCTGCACGGGCAACTCTGCAGTCGGTCCTTCCGATGGTGGCAGTGGGAGTGATGCTGGAGCGCCTGCGACGTCGGCGGAAGGCTCCGCCGCGAACCCTTCCGAATCCCCACTGGAGATCGAGTCAGCGGTTGGGCTCCTGCCCAAGGCCGCGCCTGGCCCTGACGGCGGCGGAAGGGAGGACCCAGCTGGCATTGCTGAAACCCCGGAGCTGCTCTGCCGCTCCTGATCTGCAGATCCGCAGCCCGCTGCGACCAGCGCCAGAACAACCCCACTTCCGTAGCTTCGCGTCCAATGTGCCATGATCTACTCCTCCGAGGCAGGCGCTGAGCCACGCCTACCCACGGCTCAAGCACACTCTGTGCCACTGGTTCCGAGTGCTGTATTCATTGGATTTGGCGATCCGGCAGAGGAACGTCTCGACGGGCCTGTGTGTGCCAGCTTGCGCCAGCGGGCCCGTCACCTGCCGCTGCGGCCTCAACCTTCCCCCGCGGCGGGACGGCCCCTCGCTCACCCGCGTGGGCGGCGGGCCGAAGTCGGGCACCGTGTGTAAGGGATCGCCGGCAGCCGCGTAGTCGACCCAAACGCGGGGCGTACAGCTCCCGCACTCACGTCTGAACACCGAAAGGAAACCGCATGTCCTCCGCAACGACCCGCACCGAATGCCTCAACCTCGCCAGTCACCGCGCGAGCGGCTTGATTTCTCTGTTTGCGGTCAGTCTCGTGCTCGGCGCGTGTGCGCGAAAAGAGATACCTGCCGAGTCACCGTCCGGTGGAAGTGACGGGCACGCCGAGTCGGCCGCAGCCGAGGAAGCGGCGGCGCCTCCGGCGGGTATGGGCGTTGCCTCACCGGACAGCGTGATGTTCTCGTATCCCGGTAAGCCGCCAGCGGCCATGGCTCCACCACCTCCTGCGCCAGCCCCGGCGCGTATCGAGCTGAGAGCATCTGATGCCACTCCGACGGCGTCGTCGAAGGCCACCAGTGCTGCGAGCGACGACGCGACGGTGGACGTCGCAGAATCAGCAGAGGAAGCCGAGGCCCCCGTTGCCGCCAAACGGCGCCGACGTCCGCCAACTCTGGCCGTTGCACGTCCTGAACTCACGGCGGGCATCTTCGACGACAACCAGAGCTTCGACTTCTTCCAACGCTACCGTGAGCAAATCATCAGTCAGCAGTTGCCGGGCCTACCGGAGTTCGGAAACCTACCCGCGGTCGCTCACGCCAGTTACGCTGGTGCTCAACATCAGCGCGGACGGCTCGACATCTCCCTGGTGATCGACACGACTGGATCCATGGGCGACGAGCTTGCCTATTTGCAGAACGAGTTCGATTCGATCTCCGGGGCGATCGCCAAGACCTACCCCAATTCGGAGCAACGCTGGTCGCTCATCGTCTATCGAGACGAAGGAGACGACTACGTCGTGCGCAGTCACCCATTTACGGACAGACTCGACACGTTTCAGACAGATCTGTCGCGGCAGACCTTCGGAGGCGGCGGTGACTATCCGGAGGCGCCGGACCAAGCGCTCGCAACAGCCACGCAGCTGCGCTGGCGGGGACAGCGTGACGTTGCGCGTTTGTTGTTCTGGGTTGCTGATGCCCCCCACCACATCGATCGCGCGACCGCGCTGCGCGATGCGGTCGCCGCAGCGCAACGCAGTGACATCCACATCTATCCCGTCGCGTCGAGTGGTGTGAACGAACTGACCGAGTTCACGATGCGTTCGGCTGCGCAGATCACCCACGGGCGCTACGTGTTTTTGACGGATGACTCGGGAGTGGGCAATTCGCACAAGGCGCCGACTTTGCCGTGCTACTACGTCACGACGTTGTCGGATGCGATCCTGCGCGCCGTCGGCACGGAGATGACCGGTCGTGTGGAGTTGCCAGCCCCAGACCGCGTGGTTCGTCAGGTGGGGCGCATCGATGCTCAGGGCCGTTGCGGCGGCAATCACGGAGCGTGGGCGTTTTGAGCCGCTCGCCGACAATCGCTGATCGTTCAGGGCGCACGCCCTCGAGCGAGCGCCTGTGGGCGCGGCGACCGTTGGCGCGGGTGGCCTTGGCGCAGTTGATGACGGGCACCGAACCGGAAGTCGAGCGCCGTCTCGACGCGCTCGACTTCGGTAAACGAGAGGTGTTCTGGGTGGTGCTGGGCGTCGTGACGACCCACGCCACGCAGGGTCGAACCGACGTGTTCGCCGCGCTCACGGCCCGCGCGGGGTTGGATGCGGCTGTGTCGCGCTCGACCTCCAGCGACCCAGCACCCAGTGGGAGTCGACGGTCAGTAGCGTTCTTCGATGGCGGGCCGCGCCGTGCATCGGATACAGTTTCGATGCTTCCCCGGCGTTTTGTGTGAGCTTCAATGCGGCCCAATTGGTTCCTCGCGTTTCCCATCGACGGCAGCTTCGTTCTCCGGTTACCCGAGCACCCGAAGGGGCTGCGTCGCTTTCACCCCAACGACGTGCACCTGACCCTCGCGTTCCTCGGCGCGTGCACCCAGGACGAAGCGATGAACGCATGGCAAACCCTCGATGACCGATTGACCGAAACCCCGGCGCGTCCCTTCGAGGTCTCGCTCGGTCCCGTGGTCGCGATGGGTAGGCCTAAGCTGTACACGGCTCTGTCTGCTTTGCCCCAGCGGGGGCAGAATGAAGCCATCGAATTGATCGCCCGCTTTCGCGACGCTCTGACCGATGCCGCGGGCGCTCGTCGCGACAAGCGGCCGCCCAAGCCCCACGTCACCATCGCTCGCCCGAGGCGCCGTGCCGACGATGCTGACCGTCGCGCGGGGCTCGAGTGGGCTCAACAGCTCGACCTACGACACGTGACTTCGAAGGTGGACCGTGTCGCGCTGTACACCTGGAACATGCCCCGGGTCGATGGCTTCTTCAGGATTGTCGAGGTCCGTTCCTTTGGCTGAGCGGCCCGTGGCCGAGGGTGGGGTCGATTCTCGGTACCTCGCTCGTGCGGCGCATCTCACCTGACCCGTGGCACTGGGCGATTGCCTTCGGCGGCGCCGTTTCATCCGTGGCCGTAGCCAGGAGCGGCGGGATGACGCGCTGTCGTGCGCGACCTGAGTCGCGTATGCTTTCGACCATGCACGTCGATCGACGAGCCGTAGCTCGAAACGCGTTCCGTGACTCAGTCGGCAGGCGTCTGCCGACCTCTGCGATGAAGAAGAAGTGGTGGGGGTGTTTGTGACTTCCGCCAACGTAACCCGTTTCTCGACGTGCATGCCCGAGGCGAGGGCCACGTCCGGTCGCGCAGCGACTCTTTCGAAATCGAGCTGCAGGCGCCGATTGAGGAGGAGCGGCAACGCAATGACACCACGAGTGCTTCACCCGAATGACGACGAGCGATTGGTGAAACATCGATCGGGGCCAGGAGGTGCGTCGCGAATCGCCGCGTGCGCTTTGGCGAGCGCAGTCAGTGCCTGTTCTTCTTGGACCTCACTGCATGTCGGCTATGGTCGACATCTCGACAACCGGAGCTCGGAGGTAGCGGGTGAGGTCACGACCGCGCTTGGCGGAGCCACGATCGACAGTGGGTTTGGCTTGGTTGGAGCTCAGGTCAGCGGGGCCTCCAATCGACTCGTCAGTGATATCCACTTCGGCGCAATGCGCCCGTGGTCCGTCTTGGACGAGTTGGCGTTGACTCCGCTCGTCGCCTTCGAACTCGCGCGCGTGGCACGAATCGACGGCGGTTGGTACGGCGGTTCGTTGGCCCCGCGGGGCGGCGTCGATGCGACGTTGTGGGTGTGGAATGGGCGCAGACGTGTGCGTACTGACATTGGGTGCATGGGAGGCGCCGAGGGCGTCGATTGCCCGCGGTGCTATGCCTGGCGTTCGTCGCGGGATGGCGTGAGCGTTCGCGTGACAGGTACTGGCCCCGTCGTACTCGGCAACGAGCGCCTGGAGGACTGGACGCTCTGGTTCACCGTCGGTGCGACACATGCAGTGAGTGCCAGGGAAGAAGAGCAGTGCCGCTACGATGTCGATCGGTTACCGACGTTGCACTTGCGCCGTCGATGAGCCGTCCCAGGAGATAATCTCGCGCAGCAATGGGTACAGGTGGGCAACGGGGGGCCGCGAGATCACACGACCCTCTATGTCCTTCGCCGACCAATGTGCTGGTGCGCTTGGCGAAACACGACCCGCTCCGACTGAGGCGAGTTAGCCGGCGGTGGGGAGCGGATCTTGGCTGGACTCGAACTTCACCAGCTTCTACGATCCACAGTCATGGCAAGTCAGCTCGAGGGTGGGGGCGGTTCAAGCGACACCGGCGCGAGCCTGTCGGGAACTTACAAAGCTCGCGTCGCGGCGTTCGCAGCCGTGGGCTACGTCGTGTATCTGTTGATGTTGATACTCGCGCTCGCCATCGTTGCCGGTTCGGCTGCACTGTTGATACTCAAGCCGTCACTCGTCGTGATCAAGTTGGGGTGGAAGCTCGGCATTCCAATGCTGGTCTTGGTTTGGGGCCTGCTGCGCGCGCTCAAGGTCACGACCGTCGAGCCGACGGGGATCCCGCTCACCCCAAGTATGGCGCCGAAGTTGTTTGCGATCATCGACGAGCTTTCTCAGACGTTGAAGGTCCCCCCGCTCGAAAAGGTGTTGGCCACGGAGGACTACAACGCTGCCGTCGTTCAACGCCCGCGCCTCGGGTTCTTCGGAAGCCGCAACACGCTGATCATCGGCTTCCCGTTGATGCAGTCGCTATCGGTCGAAGATCTCAAAGCAGTGCTCGCTCACGAATTCGGCCATCTCAGCGGCAACCACGGTCGATTCACCGGATGGATCTATCGCGCCGTTCGATCCTATGTCGCACTATTGGAAACGACTGGCAGCAACGCGCTGCTCGACCGGTTCCTCAATTGGTACGTGCCGCGGCTCGATAGCATGACGTTTCCCCTGCGCCGTCAAAACGAGTACGAGGCGGACGCGGCTAGCGCAGAAATAGTCGGTGCAGACCGGGCAGGCCAGGCATTGACGAACGTCCACGTCCGAGGCGCCGTCGAACCGGGGTTCTGGAGTGCGGTGAAGAGCCAGGTGTTGACCACGGCGCACCCACCCGCAAACCTGTTCCTCGATTGGGAGAAACGTGTCGATTCGCTTCAGCCCGCCGATGCCGAACAGGCTCTGGTCTTTGCGCTGCAAGAAGTCACTGGCGATACGGACACCCACCCGAGCCTGAGCGACCGCTTGCGCAGCCTGGGTGTCGAGCCACGCATCGAGCCCGTGCCCGAGCACAGTGCGGCGCGGGAGCTGTTGGGGGAACAGTACGGCTACGTGGCGCAGCACACTGGCTACCGTTGGGCGGCGAGTGTGAACGATGCCTGGAAGGCGAAGCACGAGCAGGTACTTCAGGGGCGCAAGCGCGTCACCGAGCTCGAAGTGTTGGCACGTCAGCGGGCCCTCGACGCGGAAGAGAGCTACGAGCTTGCCGACCTGAACGAGGATCTGAACCCCGAGCGGGATGCCCTTCCCGCGTTTCAGGCGGTCCTGGCCATCAATCCCGCCCATCTCGGCGCACAGTTCTCAGTGGGACGCATCTTGCTTGCCCGTGATGACGCCGCCGGCGTCGCCGTCATGCAGCCACTGGAGACGAGCCGTGATCCGTCGTTGCGCTTCGCCGCCTCGTCGATCCTGGCCGGCTACTTCAGCCGCGCTGGTGACCAGCTGGCGTCGGAGGCCTGCGCGGAGCGAGCTGCGGCCGCATATCGAGAGCGCATGGCGTCTCGCGAATGACGAGCTCCCTCACCCGACCGGGCCGGAACAACTGCCGATGGATGTGCTCGCCCGGTGCGGAGCAACGAAACCCGGAGGTCGCAATAGCAGGTGCATCGATTCGCGCGCTCGGCGATACTCGGGCATGTCGAAGTCGCTCGTATTGGCGCACTCGTTGATCGCCTTCACAGCCTGGGCGTGTCACGGCGGTTCCGAGCCGTCGGCTGCCGAGCAGAGTGGGGCGCAAAACCGTGGCGCACAGCACAGTGGAGCGCCGCAAGCCGAAAACAGCAAAGAGCAGAGGACGGCTGAGTTGCGATGTCCGGATCCGCCGCCATGTCCACATTGCCCCGAAGCTGAAGCGGCCGCACGAGCCCGTCCCGACGACTGGAAACGAGAGGGTCTCCGCACTCTGTTCACGGCGCCGGCTCCCTGGCCTCAGATCGATCTCGACGGCGATGGTAAGGCGGAATCAATCAAGTCGGGTATCAACACGGGTAAGTATCAAATTTCAGTTGTTGATGGGGTCACGGCCCGGCGCAGCGACTTAGACTGGTCTTCAGAAGGCGGCAAGCCCTTCTCTTCAGATCCCACGACGGGGTACGGGTTGTTGACGATCGACGCTCGCGGCCCGTCCAAGCAACTGTTCATCTGTTTCGGTGCCCCCGCGCCCAAGCCGCGCTGCCATGTGCTGGAATACTACAACAAGCGCTTGCGCGACGTCGGCGTCGTGGGGGAGGGGGTCGCCACCGACGGGGACGGGCATGTGTTCGGCACGGACGAAGTCGTCGCGAGTTGGCACATCGAGGGCGCGTACGATTACGTCCCTGGCGAGCCATTGAAGCCCAAGGCAGGCGACGTGTTTGCCGTTTCCGCTCGATTTTCAGGGGGAGGCAAGATCCGCAAGGTCATCGGCGGACCGGTGTGGTGGCTCACGGACAAGACGCTGCAAGCCGTCGCCGTGTCCACAGGACACAAGCAGAAGTGGTACCTGGTAACTTGGGGGGGCGACCAGTTGGGGTGGGTCCCTCACGAGGAAGTGTATGCCGAACTCGTTGCCTCGGACCGAGATTGACCTCGACGCTTGCGGTCTATTCGCAAACTGAGATCTCGGGGTTGGGTTCCTCGCCGCTGAAGGCGTCACACGCCGCTGAGGGAGAAGTCTCGTGCGAGTAGCAGTCGTCCGATTCGTCGCAGTATGCTTCGCACTTCTCGGCATTGCAGCCCCCCCAGTTCAGCGTATGGAAGCCTGAATCCTGCGCCTTGCCCCAACTGAAGCTGCGGCAACCCGGTGCCAGGATTGGGCCGCAGTGACCCTGACAGCGCATCACACCGTCGTCATCCGGAGCGCGTTCGGAAACGAAGGCGTCGATGACGTCCGCGCAGGTCTTGCCGCCCCCTTCACCTTGAGCCGTCTCGCCACATCGCTTGAACGAAGCATGCGCACCGTTTTCGGAGTCGTGATTGGCTTCGGAGTTCGTGCACTCGTGACACGCCGTGCACTCGACCATCGGCGGCAGCCCTGCGGCTGGGCATTCGATCCAGCCCTCCTCGCAGGCGCGCTTGCGCCAGTAGTTGATTCGCTCGACACAGCTCGAGCCCTGCGTATTCCACGTCGCGCGCGTCGAGCCGTGCGGACCGCATTCCCATTGGCAAGCTTCGTCCAGCGCTCGCGGGACGCACGGACACACCGCAGCGTAGCGTTCGCCGAAGCAGTTGGCGTTGCCGGGATGCGTCCCGCAGCTCAGGGTGCTCTGAGTTGGGAAGAAGCAGGACTTCGTGCCATCGTCGTCGGTGGCGATCGACACCAAGTAGAGGCCCTCGCTTGGTGCGTCGGGCCACCAGCAGCCCCCCTCTCGGCAGGAGAACCCCAAGCGGTCGGCGATCGGGGCGAAACCATCGAGATCTTCGAAGTCGACCGTTCGCCCGTCGTCGCAGGCGTGATAGTCGCAGTTGTTTGGCAACGCTGCTTCGCACACGCGTGCGCAGGTCGGTCCGTTGACGTTGCCATCGTTCTTCATCACCCAAATGACGTCCGAGTCAGGGTCGTCGGCGCAGGTGTACCCCGCTGCGCACTCCACGCCGCCCGGCGTCGTGGACGGCGCGTCCTGTTGTGCGCCGTCGTTGCGGGACTCGTCGTCGCCACCGGCCTGGGATGATTTGGATTGGTTGTCCCCGTCGTCGTCGCTGCCGCCGCAAGCGACCGCAGACCAGGCGACGAGTGTAAACATGCACGACCACTTCATCCGGTGACTCCCACGAGTTGAGCGTAGACCGGATCGACTATCACTCCAGGGATTTGTCGGTCGACGACGAGTGCTTCGCGGAGCGACGTCGGGGGCGCACGTCGGCGTGAGCCCGACAACGACCCACCCACGTGGGTAAGGGCGACGCACCAGCCCCCCCTTGTTCAGCGATGCGACGGTGCAACGGCAATTGGTGCTTGCCGACTGCTCTCCAAGGAGTACCTTGGCGCCATGGGGACGCTATTCAGGTCACGGTGGGTGGTTGCTGTCCATGTACTCGCGCTCGGTTGCTCTGCTGAGAGCACGGACCAGTCTGGGAACACGAACCAATTGGGTGACACGGCGGAATCCGGGAACGCGGGGAACGGTGAGCTGCAACGCCAGACACCCGCTGCGGCAGAGGCGCCCGCTGCGGCAGAGGCACCCGCTGCGGCAGAGGCGCCCGCTGCGGCAGAGGCGCCCGTTGCGGCAGGGGAGCTCGTGTGGGAAGCGATGCCCGCTGAGGATCCCGATTTCGATTGCGGCGAGATCGCTGCGGTCCCGGCTGCTCCGCTGAAGGAGTTGGCAGTGGATTCGAGTGGATCCACGACGCTGAGGGTGCGCGTCAAGTCGGATCCGACGGCGGTGGTCCCCCCCTGGTTGTGGCAGATCACGAACCTCGACAAGCCCGATGCCGTCGTGGAGGTGACTGTGCCGGATGACAGCCCGGGAACGGCCCAAGTGACGTTCGAGGCAACCGGAATTCA
>QJWJ01000358.1 GCA_003235365.1 Deltaproteobacteria bacterium | reverse complement strand
ACTCGAGGATCTTGGACACGACGCCGGCGCCGACGGTCTTGCCACCCTCACGGATGGCGAAGCGCATCTGCTCCTCCAGCGCCACGGTCGTGATCAACTCGACCTCCACCGTCACGTTGTCGCCCGGCATCACCATCTTGACGTCCTCGGGCAGCTTCACCGAACCCGTCACGTCCGTCGTGCGGATGTAGAACTGCGGTCGGTAGTTCGTGAAGAACGGCGTGTGACGTCCGCCCTCTTCCTTCTTCAGGACGTAGACCTCGCCCATGAACTTCTTGTGCGGCTTGATCGTGCCCGGCGCCGCCAAAACCTGACCGCGCTCGATCTGGTCCTTGTCAACGCCGCGCAACAAGCAGCCAACGTTGTCGCCTGCTTCGCCGCGATCCATGCTCTTGCGGAACATTTCGACGCCCGTAACCGTCGTCTTCTTGTCCGCCTCGAAACCGACGATCTCCACTTCGTCGTTCACCTTCACCACGCCGCGCTCGATACGACCCGTCGCAACCGTGCCGCGGCCCTTGATCGAGAACACGTCCTCGACCGCCATCAGGAACGGCTTGTCGATGTCGCGGACCGGCTCCGGAATGTCCGCGTCCAGCGCGTCCACCAGTGCCGACACCGTATCGACCCACTTCTGCTCGCCCTGCAGCGCCGGAAGCGCCGCCCCGCGAACGATCGTCGCGTTGTCTCCGTCGAACTTGTATGCACTCAGCAGCTCGCGGACTTCCATCTCCACCAGGTCGAGCATTTCCTCGTCCTCGACCGCGTCGCACTTGTTGAGCCAAACCACGATGTGGTCCAGGCCCACTTGGCGCGCCAACAACACGTGCTCACGCGTCTGCGGCATCACGCTGTCCAGCGCGCTCACCACCAGGATCGCCCCGTCCATCTGCGCGGCGCCCGTGATCATGTTCTTGACGTAGTCCGCGTGACCGGGGCAGTCGACGTGCGCGTAGTGACGCTTCGGGCTCTCGTACTCCACGTGGCTGACGGCGATCGTCACCGTCTTCGTCTCGTCGCGAACGATTCCGCCCTTGGCGATGTCCGCGTACGTGATCGTCTTGGCCAGACCCTTGTCCGCCTGCACCTTCAGAATCGCTGCCGTGGTCGTGGTCTTGCCGTGGTCGATGTGACCAATCGTGCCAACGTTCACGTGGGGCTTGTTGCGTACGAATTTCTCTTTGGCCATGACTTCTAATTCCCGCCTAGTCTCGTGTTCTTGTGATGACTTGTCTGAGCGGCTGGAGCCCACAACCAGATTTGAACTGGTGACCTCGTCCTTACCAAGGACGCGCTCTACCTACTGAGCTATGTGGGCGGGTTTACCGTTCGGGATCGTCTACGTTTGGGGCGACCTAGTTCCGATCCTGGAGTTCGGTGGAGCGGGAGACGAGATTCGAACTCGCGACGTTCAGCTTGGAAGGCTGACGCTCTACCAACTGAGCTACTCCCGCGTGAAAGCTTCCGGTTCAGACAAGTTGCGCACTGGAATCACTGACTTTGGTCGGTCTCCTTGTGTTTCGAGGTTTGGGCGTTCGACTCGCCGCTGGTTCCTTTTCCGTTCTCGTTGACTGTCGTGGAGGGTGGTGGATTCGAACCACCGAAGGCATACGCCGGCAGGTTTACAGCCTGCTCCCATTGGCCGCTCGGGCAACCCTCCGAATGATCTACACTAGTTCTCACACGGCCGAAGCCGGGGTTCTCGCGCGGCCGAAGCCGAGGACACGCGGGACGGCGCGATCCCACGAGTTGCAGCTGAGCCGGACAATCGCGCGCCTCGCGGCGCACGGCACCCACCGCGCACTCCTTCCCTCAGCAGCACCCTCGCCTTGCGCGATTCTCTCGCCAATACACCTGCGCTGACCGATACACCTGCGCTGACCAATACAACGGAGCTGGGGAGGGGACTCGAACCCCTAACCGCCTGTTTACAAAACAGGTGCTCTACCGATTGAGCTACTCCAGCCGAGACTCCGGACGCACCCATGCTCAGAGCAGGGCCCAGTGCCCGCGCGGCGCGGGTCAGCCCGACCCCGGTGGGGTTGCACGGTCCGGTGAAGCTCAGCTGGTCAAAGAGCATGGGCGTCTTGAAACTTTCGAGATTGAACGTGGTGCTCTCGGGACATCTACTCGACTCGACCCCCGCCGGAATGGCCGGGTGTCGCGCGGTGGATGGCTGAACTGGAGCTGACCGACGAATGAAGACGAAGAGTAAGGTGAGGAAAGCCGATCGAACGGGGGTTGAAGTGGACGGCGATAGGGACACCTCTCCATTGCCCCCTCCGAGTCGTGAACGCGAACGGGGAAAAACAGAAAGGTGCCCGACAAAGGACCGCGCACTGGTAGCGCCAGGTCTGCACCGTGTCAAGCACAATTCGTACCGTCCGGAGATGGCTGATTCTGTTCGGGATTTGTTTGGAACAGCGGCGGCAACGCAGGGGGCGCAGGCTACTGCCGAGCCTGGACTTCGTCCAGAACTCTCTGCAGGTCGACGCGAGTGAATGGCCCGTTATCCAATGCGGCACGCTCCGCGTCCAAAGTGGTCTGGAGCTCACGGGCCTGGACTCGGGCGCGCTCGACCCACGCGGAATCCGTCGACGTGCGCTCTGCGACACTGATCGTGCGTGCATTGAGGCTGGCGGCTTTTTCCAGCAGGACCAAATAGCGAAGCCGCATGGCAGCTCGGAACAGCTCGCGGCGATGCGCGGGCACCGCCGAAGGCAGGTCCACAGCCATCACGTCCGCGTGCAGGTCCCGATACATCGTCGACAATCGGTATCCAGCCATCGTGGTCCAGTGAGCGTCGTGAGCGCGCATCGCCTCGAGATAACCCGCCTGCGCATCGAGCAAGAGTTGAGCCCGCTGCTCGAACCGGCGTGCAAAGTCGCCGTCGACGCCTTCGAATCCGAGCTGGCGTGCGTGCAGCCGGTCCAGCTCGGCTTGGGCATAGAACAACTGAGCGAGGTCGCGAGGCAAGACCGGCAGGCGGTCGAGGCCGGCAAGATCCACGACGCGGCGACCACGAGCCACCTCTCGCTCCGCTGCATCGAACGCGCCGCGTTCGAGCAAGTCGAGGGCTCTGGCGCTACGCAGCGCAACTCGTTCAACCGGCAGCCAAGGCCTCGATCGCACCAACAAATCGCGGGCGATTCCACCTGCCCGTCCCCAATCACCCAAGAAGCCCCACAATCGAACGGCACGCAGACTCGCGTCCGCCGCCCAGGGGTGGGCGGGAAACCGGGCACCCACGAGTTCGAAGTCGCCTGCCGCGGCTCGGTGGTCGCCCGCTTGCTCCTCCACGAGTGCGGCCCAATACAGTGCGTAGGCGGAAACCGGCTGTTCCGGCAACGCGCGGAAAACCAACTCGAAACCCTGAAGTGCGCGCTGTAGATTACCGTTCATCCACCACCAGTGCGCATTCGCGATCAGCTCTGATGCCGTTGCAGTCTCTTCGCCCGTAACGACGAAGTCGTCGACGCGCACCGATGGTTCGTCGGCAAACCGCGTTGCAGCCCGCTCGGAATCCCCGTCTGGAACGTACGGAGCAGGGGTGGGACCCCTGCCACCTACACAAGCGACGAGCCAACAAGCGGCACAAAATATGGCGACACATCGTCCAAAGCCGCGGGGTTTCGACGAGTTTGTGGAACGGTTGCATTCCCGAGTACGGAGGGTCTTAACCTCCTCCGCTGACCCGTGAAGCCACAGCGCATTGCGGCGTCGAAACAAGGTGGCTGTCAAAGTGAAACGACTCGGTTTAGGCACGCCAATTGCTCCGCACCGAATACGATTGACCGTCCTCCGTATTGCTCTAGGGTTTGACGTGTGATCGCCATCGGCATGAGGACAAAAGGCGAGCACGGTACGGAAAGGGGATCGCGAATGAAGACAGAAGCTGCGACGAAGCAGTTGGAGTACTTGCGCGCGACGCACGCAACGCTCAACAACGAATTGGAATTGCTCAACCGCCGCGCGTATTTGACGCCAGCCGAACAACAGCGTACGCGAGTCATCAAGAAAGAGAAGCTCCGAACCAAGGACAGGATGCGGCTGTTGATGGACCACGTCAAATTGGGCTGACGATTGCACACGGGGCAGACGCGGCGTCGCTCCGTGACCGTTCAGCACTGACATCTGAGGATCTTACGCCGATTGCGGGCTGGGTCCATCGCTGCAAAGCGATGGGCCACCGCATCTCCCTGTCCGGGGCGCTGACCCGGCGCGCGGCTAAGCGGCTACGGCGACTCGGGAGGCGCTACCTGTTCAGAGGGTCGACACGCTCCCTCGACGCACGTCTCCTGCAACTTGCAGTCAGCATCCGATGCGCACGCCACCGCGTCGAATCCTTCGGTGTTCGGCGTGGCCTCTGCGCCGTCGCCGTCTTCGGACGCAGAAATGCCGTACACTTCTCTGTTCAGCTCGGTGAGCGCAGCGTCGATGCGCTTCGGCCAGTCACCGACGAGGCCGCCGGGGTGCTCTTGTTCGATGGCTTTGGCAATCGCCAGCCAATGCCGCGCATCCTGACGGAATCCCAGTCGGTAGTCGGTCATTCCGCGCAAGTAGGCATAGCGAGCCTGATCACCGTATTCGAGCGAGTCCATGTTGAGCTCGAGCACACGCCATACCGCGATGGCCTCGTCGTACTTGTTCTCCTGGTAGAGCCGTTGGCCACGAACCAGATGGTCGCGGTAGGTGGAGCATGCCAGCACGGCCACCCCGAGAAACAACGCCAGCTTGCGCATCCGCCGCAGCCTAGCGCAGCCTCGGGGCCCGGTTCAAGCAAGCCAGGCACCGGGCGCGGCGCCCCCACCCCGGGTGTCGACGGACTCACTCCCCTGACGCGCGCCGCCGAAAGCGCAGGCGTACGATGGGCAAGCCGTCCGCGATGGCTCGCCGTTCCCTGGGTGAACGAGCGCCGAATTGGGGGTCCTCCACGCGCGCGCCGCTCGGCCACGCCTCGAATGCGGAGTGCTCGGAGAGCACCCGTTCATAGGCATCTGCCCGGTCCGGAACGTCGGTTTGGACGAAGAGCTCGCCTCCTGGGACCAACGCTGCTGCTGCCAAGCTCGCGAAGTCGGGACTCACCACGAGCCGCTTGTGGTGCCGCTTTTTCCACCAGGGATCGGGGAAGTGCACGTAGATCCGGCAAACCGTGCGAGGTGCAAACCGCGCCAGCGCCGGTTTGGCGTCCTCGGCGAACACGCGACCGCGACTGGAATACCCCAACCCATCGATCTTCTTGTCCACGATCGTGGCCCACTTGCGCCGAATCTCGAGCCCCACGATGACCACCGCGGGATCGTTCTGAAGGCGTTCCAGGATGAAGCCGCCCCGGCCCGGTCCGACCTCGAGTTCGATTGGGTGGTCGGTGCCCATGAGGCGGGGTAGGTCGAGCACCTCATCGTCGGGCAGACGAGGCGCGGCTGCATAGGGGTCGGCTCGGCGGGGTATCGTTTGCAATGGGCGGCGGTTATGCGACAAAGAAAGGAGCATTCCAACTGGGAGCAGAGCGTCGGCCGAACAGCCCGGCACCGACACGAACCCAGCGAGACGCTCCTGGTTCGGAAGAAGCGACGAATCACGACGCGGCGCGCAGTCCTCGTCGCACATCGGACGACGCGCCTCCAGGCAATACAGGCACCAATCGACGCAACCGTGACCGAATCACTCACTGACAATCTCCTGGCCATTGCCCGCGCGGCATCCGACGTGGTGCTCGGATATTACGAGGCCGGGTTCGAAGTGACTTACAAAGGCCCCAGCGATCCCGTGACGGACGCCGACCACGCGGCGAACGAGTTGATTTGCTCGCGACTGCAACAACAGTATCCCGGCGTTCCGATCGTCGCCGAGGAGAGTAACCCGCGCGACTTCGACGGCCATGCCGAGCAGCGCGAGGTCTTCTTCGTGGACCCGCTCGATGGCACGCGTGAGTTCATTGCCCGCAACGGTGAATTCGTCGTGATGATCGGACTGGCGCAAAGCGGCGCGGCTCGGGCGGGCGTGATCTTGGCGCCAGCGACCGGGCGGGCGTGGATCGGCGAGGTGGGATGCGGCGCATTCGAAGTCGCCCCTGACGGCAGTCGGCAGGCGATTGCTCCGAGCACGACTTCCGAAGCGAGCCTCGCGAGAGTGGTCGGCTCACGCGCCCTGTTGGGGCCACAGTTTCGTCAGGTGATTTCCGACCTACACTTCGCTCGAGTCACGCAAGTCGGCAGCGCGGGGCTCAAAGGTGTCGCCGTCGCAAGCGGACAGGCTGAGGTGTACCTCGCCCCCTCCGATCGGGCGGGGATGCGCTGGGACGCCTGCGCCATCGACGCCGTGGTTCAGGCCGCGGGCGGACGTTTCAGCGATGCTTTGGGCTGTCCAATCGACTACGCCAGTCCGGATCTTCGCAACCGACGCGGAATGCTCGCGACCAACGGCGCACTGCACGACGTGATCGTCGCGCAGCTGGCAGCGATGCACAGCGAGCAACAAGCGTCGTGACGCCGTAGGCGCGACTGACGCGGATGGACAGAACCGCGCAACGACGAAGGTGACTGCGTCGGTCGTGGATGTAGGCGCAGGTGCTCTCGTGCAAGCGGTTCGTCCGAAGCGCGACGTGACCCCGCGCCGTCTGCGACGCGCGGAAAGTTCCGTCACGAGGTCGCCGCAGCGGTGCTCGGTCAGCCGTCAGCGCCGGTGAGTTCCGTTGACAGGCTTGGTCGCCGCAGCGTACCGTGGCCCCCGCTTCGGCGTTTGGAAACGTCGAGCGAACAGACTCGAAAAAACTGCCAGGCATTGCCCAGTCAGGGAGGAAATTTCATGCTTCGATCCACGCGCGTTGCTGCGTCGCTGATTCGTTCTTTGGTTCTTGGAAGTGTAGTGGTCAGCGCCGTCACCGGCGCTTGCACGATAGTCGTCGGCTGCACTGACGAGAGCCAGCCCGAGTATTGGATCGAAAAGCTGGAAGAGGACGCATGGCGGGCTCGGTCCATCAAGCGACTGTCTCAGTTTTTCGAAGACGCCATGACCAAGTCGGACAAGGACATGTCCAGCCCCGAGGTCAAAGGCTTGGTCGACAAGCTCGTCGGGCCGCTGACGAACATCTACACCAACCAGTACGACAGCTTGGATGAGGAGACGCGCGAGAGCCTCATCAACCTCATCGCTTCGTTCAAGGATCCCCGCACCGAACCGGCGCTGAAAATGGCGTTCGAAGAGTTTGGCAAGAAGGGCCGCGGCGGCAAGGACGTCAAGTGGGCGAGCCGGGCCGTACGTGACCTGGATCTCAAGAGCGCCGCTCCGGCCGTCTTGGCAGCGTTCAAGAAGACTCAGCCGTCTACCAAAGAGGGCGCTTACTATCGCGACTTGAACGAGGCCTTGCTGAAGCTGGCCGATCCCGCGTGGGCGGGTGAGCTGATCCCGATGCTGGAGACGGACTTCCCCATCCCGCCCAAGGGCGGAAAGCCGGGCCCCGACATGGTCTCCGAAATGCGGGACAAGACGTACCAGACCATCACCGCGGCGCAGGTGCTCGGCCAGATCGGTGCGGCCAACGCAGTCGGACCGCTGATCAAGGTCTTCTTGGATCCCGCCAAGCGGGATGCAGGCAACGAGGCTTTGTTGGCTCTGACCAAGATCGGAAAGCCGGCGGCGGAGGCCGCCGTCAAGTTGCTCGAAGACAAGGATCCGGAGCTGGAGAAGTTCATGCAGCGCCAACTGCAGCGCGTGAGCTATGCCGACAAGCCGCCTGGGGGCAAGCCACACATCGGTGCCGCCGCGATGATCCTCGGCGTCATCGGCAGGCCGGAAGCCATCAAGCCCATGATCGGCGTCATCAACTCGACCAAGGAAGACGCGGAGAAGGTCCAGTACCTCTCGTCGCTCGCGATGCTACCGCACACTCCAGAGGTCAAGCAGGCGTTCATCGATGGCTTCAAAGCGATGCCCGCCGACGCTGGCGTCAACGGAGCAAACGCGCTGCAAGTCCTTTCCGAACCCGCAACGCTGTTCTTCGACGCAGAGATGGCGTCGCTGTTGGTGGACCGCGCCAACGACCTGAAGGGTGACGAAAACAAGGTTCCCAAGAGCCTGCTCGCCTTGGCCGCCATCAAGGTGATGGACGACTCCAACGTGCGTCAGGTCGGCGCCCTCGTCAAATCCCTCCCCAAGAAGGAACAGGGCGACCTCGGCAAGCACATGGACAAGATCCGACACGGCTACGAGCTGGGCGCCAAGCTGCTCGAGGCCTGCAAGAAGGACGTCGCTTGCTACCTGAAGGAAGCTCAGAAGAGCGAGAATCAGAGTGACAAGAACCAGCTCGCCGCAATCAAGGCACTGTACATGGTGGGTATCCATGGCAAGCCGGATACTGCTGGTGCGGTCGTCGACGCGTTGGGGAGCCTCAACGACGGACCGCTGCGCTACGTGGCAAGCCAGATCATCGATCACCACCTGCTGAAGGGTTCGCCGGAAATCGCCAAGAAGCTCAACGAGATCGTCGAGACGAACAAGAAGTCGATGGATCGAGGCAAGGCAGCCAACGACAAGCCATTGCGCGACGCCGTTTACCGGCTCGAAGCTCGCGGCGCCTGATCTGAAGCGGACCGCCTCAGCCCCCTGGAGCGGCGATCAGGCAAACTGATCGGCGCACCAGGTGGGACGGCAAATAGGACGAAGGGCTCGGCAATCGCCGGGCCCTTTGCGTTTGTCGTCGCGCCCGACCTACAGAGGGTACGGCTTGCCGAGTAACTGCAGTTCCTGCAGCGCGGCCTCGGCGTTGGAAACCAACGTCGCCGCGTCGGTGATCGGGAACACCCGCAGGACCTCGCGATCGGCGCCAACCAGATACGCCACGAGCATGCCTGGCTTCAGACCGAAGATCTGGTGAACTTTCGTGTCGGTGTCCGCCAGCAACAGGTGGGGCAGCTCGTGTTCTGAAGCAAACTCTCGATGCACGACGGTCGGTGCAGGAGTCACCGCGAACACCATGTCGAGGTTGGCGTTCAACTCCAGCCACCTGTCGCGAATGGTCAGAGCCAGCTGCGTGCACTGAGGAGTGTCGTCCTGCGGACAGAAGTAGAACAGCGATGGTTTGGTCAGGAACTCGCTCAGCACGATGCGCTGCCCGGTGTGGGCCAACGCCTGAAAGTCGAACACTTCGTCGCCCGCAGTCAGCGGCTTGTCAGGTAGCGGGGCGTCTTCGTTCTTGATCTCGTCCGCGGCAGCAACGCTTTCGTCATTGGACGATGCGGGCTCGGGCTTCTTCTTGCACCCGACGCAGGACGAAAACGCAAGAGCGCCACACAGAATGCCGCTCGACACCGCTCTGGACCAACCGTTCACCGCCATGCCCGGCGACGCACCGCGGCGTATCGCCAAACTCGGGTTATTCCTCGCTTCTCCACTCACACTTGCAAGCAAAACTCGCCTCGACGTCACTGAATGTTGTACTCGCGCAAACGTCTGTAAAACGTGCGCCGCGGGATGCCACTGAGTTGGGCGGCTTTGACTCGGTTCCAATTGCAGGCTTCGAGGGCCGCAATGATGCGATCCTTCTCCGTGCGGCGGTGTTCGGACAAGGTGCCTTTCGATTTGACCGGGGGCGTGATCTCCCGCTGCGACGACACAGGGAGCGAAGGCGGTGCTGATGCGCGCAACTTGTCGGGCAGCTCCAAATCGACCACGTCGATGTCGGGATCTTCGCTCATGACCCACGCATTGAGGAGCACGTGCTCGAGCTGACGAACGTTGCCTGGCCAGGAGTATTGCGCAAGCCGCCGCAACGCATCTTTGGTCAGGATGCGTCGCTCGCGCTTGTAACGGGCCGCGAAGATGCCCAGGAAGTGATCGACGAGCAAGGGGATGTCGTCGGTACGGTTGCGCAACGCGGGCAACTGAAGTTCGACGACGTGGATCCGATAGTACAGGTCTTCGCGGAACGTCCCCTGCGCCACCATCGCCGCCAAGTCGCGGTGCGTGGCAAAGATGAAGCGACAATCGACCGGTTCTTCTCGCGTACCCCCCACGGGTCGGACCTTTTTTTCCTGCAGCACACGCAGCAACCCCGCCTGCATCTTCTGCGGCATTTCCCCAATCTCGTCGAGCAGTACCGTGCCACCCTGCGCGTCGCGCAGCAGGCCTCGACGTTCCCGGTCGGCGCCGGTAAACGCGCCGCGAACGTGCCCAAACAGTTCGCTTTCGAGCAGGTGTTCCGGGATCGCGCCGCAGTTGATACCCAAAAACGGCATCTTGCCGCGCGGCGAGGCTCGGTGAATCGCGCGCGCCGCGACCTCCTTGCCGGTACCGCTTTCGCCCGTGATCAAGACCGGCACGTCTGTGTCTTTGACTCGATCGATCAGCGAGTAACAGCGGCGCATGCCTTCGCTGGTTCCGACGATGCCTTGGTAACCAAAGTGGCCGTCCAACACGTCGCGCGCCTTGCGCAACTTCTGGCGAGTCTTCTTGAGCTGTTCGGTGCGATCTCCGAGCAGCTCGCGCAAACGCTCTTGGGCGCGGGTCAGCTTCTCGTTGACCTCGCTGAGCTCCTTCGTCTGGTCGATGTTCTCCGAAATCAACTTTGCTGTCTCGAAAGCCAACGCCACTTGGTCTGCGAAGACGCGTAGAGTCGGGATTTCGCGGACGAAACCCTTGCTCGGCTTGTGGCGAGTCTCGACGTACAGAGCGCCCATGGGTTCGCCATAGCGACCCATGATGGGCACGCACGCCACGGACTCCAGCAACATCTGGTGAACACTCGCAAAGCCCTCCATCCGCGCATCGGCACGGGCATCAGTGCTTGCTATGGGTTCACGAGTGTCCATCACGCGTTCGGCGATGGACCGGGAAAACTGCAGGTGCTCACTATCGCCCGGCCGAGTACTGCTGGAGTGAACGACCAGCTCCCCTTTGGCGTCACGCAAGATCACCAGACCGCGCTCGGCCCGAACCAACTCCACGGCGTGAGCAATGACTTTCGCGGACAGCCGCGACAAATCCACCTCGCCCAGGAGATCGCGATTGATCTCGAGCAGCTTCGCCAGACGCTGTTCCAGCGGCGTCGAGATCATCGTCGAAATCGCCGACCGCGTGGGGCTGTCCGTCGAGAACGTCGGCACGGCGTGTTGCGTGGCGGCGGTCGCAATCGAGACGTTTACCTGATAACGCAACTCTCGACGGCGCGGGTCGTTCCAGAACACCTCGCGCAGGTCTCGAGGCAAGCGCGTCGCGATTTCTTCGAGCACCGTGACGGCCTCGGTGCGGTCGCGCCGCGCCATCATCGGCTGCCCCGACTGTTCTTCCAGCTCGGCGCGCACGGCCAGAAGCCTCCACTTCAGGTCGCGCTGTTGAGCCTCCTGGGCAGCGCGCAAACCGAGTTCGAGCGCCTCTCGGGCGTCGACTTCGGCAGACGACGCATGCGCCACGCGTGCAGTGGCCAGATGAACGAGCGCTCGATGCGCCGACGAATCGCCGAGCAACCCTTTGGAACGTTCGATCTCGGCGCGGAGCAAGTCGAGATCCGGTTCCTTCAGGCTGGCTGCCGCAAGCACCCCCTCGAGGCGAGCCTCGGCCCCATCGGAACCCGAACCCATGGCCTCGAACGCCTCCGCACACTTGCGGTACGACTCGATCGCTTCGGGCAATTCCCCAGTCTGGGTGTACATGTCACCCAGCAAACCGAGCAACTGCGCACGCATCGTCGTGGGCAGGTCGTCCCATTGGTCCTGCAGCGCATTGATGCTGACGCGTGCTCGTGCCACACGACCGAGATACAAGTCGGCGTTGGCGAGGTTTGCCAGCGCCAGACGCACGGTGTTGGTACGCCCAGAACGACGCCCCATGTCCACGGCGGCCTCGTAGTGTTCAATCGCAGCGCCGATGTCTCCGCGGATTTTCAACAGCGCCGCCAGGTTGAGCTGCACCGTTCCCAGGTTACCGGCGTCACCCGCATTCTGAGCGTAGGTCAGCGCCTCGTGGTAGGCAGCCTCGGCCCGCTCCAAGGCATCTGCGCGCTGCAGCACCAATCCCAAGCACGCATAGGCCACGCCACAAACGCGCGCATCGCCCGCCTGACGGGCGACGTCGACGGCTCGCTGCAGAGACTTCTCCGCGGCGGCTTGCTCGTTGATGTGGCTGTACGCCAGGCCCTCGGAGGCCAGCGCCTCAGCCCCGATGGAACCGCCAGCGTCTCGCGCGTGCGCCAAGACCTCGAGCGCCTGCTGGTACTGCGCTGTCGCAAGATACGCCCGGCCGAGCCACACTTTCCAGGCCAGCCCTTCGCGTGTGTTGGCGCGGCGCTCCGCTTCCTCCTGTACTTCTTGCAGCACCGCGAGCGCCCCTCGCCCGTCGCTGAGCCCGACGCGCAACCGCGCGTGCGCGACGGCCAGGACCAGAGGATCACCCGCCTCCACGCGTTCGAGCGCGACCTTGGCTTCGTTCCACCGGCCCCGCATCAACAGCTCGAGAGCGTGTTCGAGCGGATCGACGGCGGGAATGCTCGAGCCGGCCGAGTCCATTCCGAACAGCAATCGATCGAGATCTTCGTCGGAGACGACCGGGGTTCGAGCGAGGAGCGCAACACAACGCTTCAGCTCGCCGGGAAGTCCCATCGCCGCCGCGCAGATCCGCTTGCCCATGCGCTCGGTGAGCGAGGGTACCGCACGGCGCAACAGCTCGAGCGCAGCATGTTCGCCCAACGGCGGCACCTCGAAGTGCCGCGCTTCGCCGCCGTAGGTCCGACTGCCCACCGAAACGATCCGGGCACCCGCTGCCCGCGCGCGCTCCACCGCGTCGTGCGCTTCGTTGCTGAGTTTCTCTGCATCGTCGACCAGTACGTACAACGCCGACGCGCCCCCCCCCGAAGCGACCTCTTGTTCGATGGCCTGAGGGTTGGTGGCCATGAACTCGTCAATCCAGACCAATTGGTGGCCATCGACGCCGAGCGACCATGCCAAGCGACGCAGAAGCACGGTTCGACCCGACCCACGCCGGCCAATCACGCGCAGGACCTGACCTGGTTCGAGCTCCGTCACCTTCTGGAGCAGTCGACTCGCCGTGCTGTCGATGCCGGTCACTGGCCAAACGGTGGCGTCGGGAGCAACCTCCGACGGATGACCGAGATCGGCAACACTGCGAAGAGCGATCGCGAACTCGTCTGCTGACGGGTGCCGATCTTCGGGCTCGACCGCCGTCGCACGTTGGGCGATCCGCAGCAAGTTCGGCACCATCGGGCCCACTAAAGACCCCTCCCCGCGCTCGACGGCTTCTCTCAGAGTGACACCCAGGGCGTACACCTCGGCCCGCACCGTCAAAGGTTTGCCGCTGAGCAACTCGGGCGCCGCATACTTGGGCGTCAAACCCGGCGCAGTCGTGCCCGCGTCGCGCCAGGGCGCGGCGAGCCCCAGGTCCACGAGGGTTGCCTGGTGGTTGTCGCGAACGATGATGTTCGCGGGCTTGACGTCACCGTGAAAGAAGCCGGCGCGGTGCACGCGGGTGAGCTGCTCGGCCGCGCTGGTGAGCGCGAGCAAGATGTTGCGCGTCGGTTCCTTCGAGCGCATCAGCTCTTCGAGGCTCACGCCCTGCACGAGCTCGCGCACCATGTAGGGCCGCCCTGAGGATGGCAGGCGGCCGAATCGGTAAACCCGTGGCACACCCAACCCCTCGAGCCCGGACAACGCCACGGCTTCGCGCACGAGCGCTTCCATCTCGTGTTCGGTCGCATCGACGGCGAGGACCTTCAAAGCGCAATGCTCGGCGGTGTGCCGATCGCGGACCTCCCACACCTCTCCGCCGCCGCCCGTTCCCAGGCGGCGCAGGGCCTCGTATCTTGCTGGAAAGCTCAGTTCACTCAATGCGGCGCCCCATCAGCCGACGTCACAGCCCGTACTGGGCACCCAAACCAAAGAATGCGCCGGTCGCCATGATGCCGAAGTCGAGGTGCGCCACGAAGTTGCGGTGCGCCTTGTAACGCAATCCGATGTTGCCGGCGATCCACGGGAAAATCAGCGGGCTAGAGCCGCCATCGGCCCAGCTGGGCTCGACGTAGCCGTCGAAGTGGCCGTTGTCGGTGTTGCAAAACCCGTTCGTCCGGATGAATCCCGGGCAACGCTCGTAGGTGTAGGGATCGCCCACGTCACCAGTCGGTTGAGCTTGGTCGCGTGTCAAGTCGCCAAAAACCAAACCTAGACCAACGCCCGCGCCGTAGGTCATCGAAAGGCCCGGAGCGAAGTCGTCCGTACTCCACAAGAAGTCCGAGCCGAGGAACAAGATCTTGTACGACGCGTCGATGAGCTCCCAGGCGTCGTCTCCGTCGCTCTTGCCCTTGTAAGGCACGTCTTCCATCGAGAACATACCGAGCTGCGCGAAGATCTGATACTCGAAGGCGTCTTTGCGGATGCCAAGCTCGAGCCCCGGGGTGTGCGCGTACAACCCTTCCCCGCCATCGGCGAACAGGTTCTGAACGAACTGCGGGATGATCACGTTGCGGTAACGCACCCCGAGAAACAGGTACTGCTTGCCGGGAGCTTCCGTAACGCCCTCCATCGCATCGGCAATCGCCGCCTCGTCTGCGCCGGCACTTGCTGCCGTCGCTTCCTGAGCCAAACCCGTCGACGCCCACAGGCACGCCGTCCCCGCCACCACCATCGCGCAATACCTAGACTTCATCGGACCCATCTCCTCACACAATCCAAGCCACTGAAAAAACGCCCCCTGCGCGCCCCAGCGCACGCAGCAGTACTCCATCACCACGACCTCGCACGCGTGCCAACAACTGCATCACATGAACACCGACGTGAGCGTTCTCGCGCCAGTCGCCCACGCCCGCGTGACACGCCGCTTGTCGGTAGATTCTGGTCATGGTTTCGCAATGTTGCGGCACGGTGCGCAAGCCTGCGCGGTGTGCCAGCTCCGCGGCGCAATGTGCCACGATCCTGTGCCAAGACGCAATGTTCGTGAGGGATCTCCGCAGTCCAGCACAACTTTGCACCGTCGTCGCAGCCCGGACGCTGCGGATCGACACCAGAACGTCATTACCGGCAACCCACCAGAGCACCAATCAGCTTGCCAGTGCACGGAACTGCCCCGAGAAATCGCCCCAGCAGGGGTGAGGGCGTTTATCGCGGCCACGTTCGGCACTCGTGCTCGCAGCTCGGTGCTCTAGGTTGTTGATTTGTCGCGGCAATCAACATGATTGCCGCTCCGTAGCGCGTCCCAGCGGGGATCTTCCGCGCAACGGCGCCGGCTGCGGCTCGCCAGCCCCGGCTGAACCGGAAGACAAAACAAGCGAGCAGCGAAACGCTTCCGCATTCCACCGCTCGGGTTTGGACCGGGTCACACCCGATCAGGTCTCTTTGGCATCACCGCGCGCGAAGATCGACGCGACGTAGTTGAGCACGTCCGTCGCGCTGACTTCGTTGTAACCGAAGTAGCGCATCAGCCGACTCTTGATGATGTCGATCTTCTCTTGGGTCTCTTTGTCGACGACCGCAGAGACGAGCGTCTTGAGCTTGATGCTGTCCTTCTGATCTTCGAACAGCTTGAGCTCGAGAGCGCGGCGCAAACGGTCGTTCGTCTGCCAATCGAACTTCTTGCCCTCGATCGCCTTGGCGCCGATGTAGTTCATGATCTCTCGGCGGAAGTCGTCCTTGCGGTTCTCGGGGATCTCGATCTTCTCCTCGATGGCTCGCATCAGACGCTCGTCGGGCTCTTCGTCTTGGCCGGTGTAGCGGTTCTTGACCTTCTCTTTGAGGGTGTAGGCCTTGATGTTGTCGATGTAGTTGCCCGCCAGCTTGGAGATGGCTTCCTCGTCGGCGCTGATCGCCCGCTGCACCTCGTTCTTGACGATCTCGTCGTACTCGCCTTTGACGACGCCGATCAGCTCCTTGTAGCGCTGACGCTGCTCCTCGATCGTGATCAGCGAGTGATTCGTCAACCCCTTTTCGAGCTCGTTCAAGACCATGAACGGGTTGATGGTGCCTTCACCCAGATCACTGACGAGCGCGTTGGAGATCTTGTCTTGAACGTAGCGCGGGCTGATCCCGCTCATACCTTCGTTCTTGCTCTCTTTGCGCAACTCTTTGACGGTATCCTGCGTGTAACCAGGTAGCACCTTGCCGTCGTACAGCTTCATCTTCTGGATCAGCTGCAGATTGTGCTTCTTGGGCTCTTCGAGCCGCGTGAGCACGGCCCACATGGCCGCCACTTCCGTCGTGTGCGGCGCGATGTGCTTGCCGCGGACCCGCTGCTGGTTGAACTCTTTCTCGTAGATCTTGATCTCGTCGCTGAGCCGCGTGATGTACGGCACGTCGATCTTGATCGTACGGTCTCGCAACGCTTCCATGAACTCGTTGTTCACTAGACGCCGATATTCGGCTTCGTTGGTGTGACCGATGATGACCTCGTCGATGTCGGTCTGGGCGAACTTCTTCGGCTTGATCTTGTGCTCTTGGGAGGCCCCCAACAGGTCGTACAAGAACGCCACGTCGAGCTTGAGCATCTCGACGAACTCGATGACGCCGCGGTTGGCGACGTTGAACTCGCCGTCGAAGTTGAACGCACGCGGATCCGAATCAGAACCGTACTCGGCGATCTTGCGGTAGTTGATGTCACCAGTGAGCTCGGTCGAGTCTTGGTTCTTCTCGTCTTTCGGCTGGAAGGTGCCGATGCCGACGCGGTCCTTCTCGCTGAGAATGAAACGACGCACGCGCACGTGCTTGGAGACGACCTTACCCCAGTCGCCGCCGTACTTGAGCATCAAGCCCTGAAAGATGAAGCGGCTGGCAGGGTCGAGATCGCCGTCGACGCGCACCGTGAAGTGCTCGTTCGACAACCCCAACTCCCCGACGGCGTTGGGACGCCAGTCCTGAGGGATGAGGCGCAACGGTTCGTCGTGCATCGGCGAGTCGAACTCGTCCTCACCACCGCTGGCCAGCCCCGTGCCCTTGAGGTTCGTCCACTTGAACGTGTACATCGCGCCGTCAGCCGTGCGCGAATACGCTTCGAGCCCCTTCTTGAGCAGGCGCGCGATGGTGCTCTTGGACGAACCTACCGGACCGTGAAGCAACAGCACGCGGCGCTCGGGACCGTAACCCTCGGCAGCGGCCTTCAGGACGTTCATCAGGCGCATCAACGGGATGTCGAGGCCGTAGATCGCGTCCTTGCCCCCGTCGATGGGATCCTGGAAGAAGTTGTAACGCGTCAGCTTCTTCTTGTTGTCGATGTATTCGTCAGTGCCGTACGACAAGACCATGTCGTAGACACGCTGGAACGCGTTGCGGGTGACCTTCGGTCGCTCGCGAACCAGCTGCAAGTACTCCTCGAAGCTGCCGTCCCACGACAGGTCGCGGTACAGGTCGTAGTCTTGGAGTTGTGCGACTTTGGCGGTGAGCTCTCCGATGTCTAGTGCCACGAAACCTCCTGGGGAACGAAACATAGCAGCAAAACCTGGGAGGTGTGATGTTCCGGGGGTTTTCGGCCAAGCGGCGGCCTGGCAGTTCACCGCTCACGGGAGGTCGGCGAGCGCAAACGCGCCGACCAAGGTGTAGTAAGCGGGTTTCGGCTTGCCCGTGGTGCCGGTCAGGCCGACTGAGCAGCGCGCCAGCGCCGCACTAGACGGCAGGCCGTAGTCCTCGATGTAGGATTGACACTCCTCGTCGGATGGGTCTTGCAGGGCGCTGACCGCAAGCATCGGGACGAGCAACGGGTGAGCCGCGAGGACGGGTAGCAAGCCGCTGAAGAATCGGTCCTGACGAGCGAACGAACTCTCGACGATGGACGCGCTCGGGTAGGCCACTTCGCGAACGAGAACGGGCTTGCGAGGACGTGGGATCGAGTCGAGCATCTTCTCGAACGTCTCGCCCCCACCAATCGAGTCGATGGCTCGTCCCATTTCGTCGACTCCGAACCAGCTGATGCACAGCGCGTCGGACAGTTCCGACCAAGCGGTGAGTTCGGAGGTCACCCGAGACCAGGCACCTGGACTGGTGTGGAAGGTCACGTGCGTTTGCGGCGAGCGCGACGGGTGGTTCGCCGCGTACTGCAGAAAGTCGCTGACCACCGACTCGAGCACCCGGCGATCATCTCCCGTGGTGTAGGAGAGCTGCACGTCGAGCCCCTCCCCCAGAGCGACCCCCAACAACGGCAGCTGGCTGTCGAAAACCGTGTCCACGGCAGCGCGTAAGGCGCTTGGGTAGTCGGTGGCGAGAATGTCTTCGTAGCGGCGATTGCCGCGCAGAATGTCGATGCTGAACAGCACGGCAATGCCCGAATCCACAAACAGCGCGGCGCGTTCCAACCCGGCCTCGATCGCCGACGGATCCGTCCCCCGCACGACGACGCTCGTCGAGTGCGGCGCCAAGCCCAACACCGCCACGTCTTCGAGCCACTGGTTGTCGGGGTTCTCGACGGCGTTGAGGCCGATGAGCGTGGGCGGCGCCAGTGGCACTCCCGCTTCGGGCAACCCCGCGTCAGGGGTGGCAGACGCCGTGGAGTCCGCATCCGCCGTCGTTGCACCTGCTTCCCGAATCGGCCGATTGGGCTTGGGTTGGGTTTCGGGGTCGGGAGTTTCTTTGGCACACGCCGTCACGACGAAGGCAACCCCCAACGACACCACGAGCGAGTTCACTCCGACGTTCTCTCACACCTGACACACGAGGTCGAGATGCGCGGCGCCGGCGGCGGCGCAAGGCACGGGCTCACGCACCGAAACGCTCCGTCGATGCTCTCGACGCGAAGCGAGCCGCCCACGCCACGGCGTCTCATTTCGCCTCACTCCGCTTCGGGCAGCAGTTGCACCGGATTCGACGGTGCACCGGACTGGACGGCTCCCCGAGCATTCCAGAACAGGTAGCGCGGGTCGGAACGTCCATCGAGCAACGCATCGACCGTCAGCGCCGCGCCGGGCGGAGCACTGAACGTCACCCCGTCGAGATCAGTGCCCGTCAACACACGCAGATACAGGGCGCCGTCGTCGATCGAGGTCACGTCATCCCACAATTCGAAGTCCACGGCGCGAATACGACGTATCCGCATGCCTGCTTCCACGCTCAGCACGACGTCCCAATCGCACTCGAAGTCGGTCAGTTCGGTGTCACAGCTGGTCGTCACCGACCAGCTGCCGTCGCTGCCCGTCTCGACGAAAAGCCCCGCTCCGACGCCTGGCTCGACGTCGATGCCGATGTCTTCGGTAATCGGCGCTTGGTCGACGATCAGTACCGGCGGATCGTAGCTCGCGTCGTCACGGGTGCCGCAGCCGAGCATGCCGCAAGCCACGACGGGAACGAGGCGACGAACCATCATCGCCTCACTTGTACTTCCGCTGACTGCGTTCGGGCACCGGCAATCGACGTGGGACGCCGAAACGTTCGTTTTTCGAAGCACCGGGAAACACCCGACGACGCTCTGCGCCCGGGGCCAGGCGGATTCGCTTGCGCGAAGGCTCCGGCTTCACTCGCTTTGTCTTGCCAGAATTGCGCTTCGCATCGCTTTTGGCTTTCGACTTGCTGCGCTCCCGTGATTTCGCTTTCGCGCTGCGTGCTCGGTCCGTTTGGCGGTCCCGGTCCGCTCGGCGCGCCGCATCCGCTCGGCGTTCTCGATCCGTTCGGCGCTCGGAAGGCACCGCGCTCTTCTTGTCAGCCTTGGCGGGTGGCTCGATTCGGCGACGGCGATTTTCCGCCCGCTCCGGTACCTGGATGCGCCGTCGCTTCGACGGCGCGGGCGGAGCGACGCGTGGCTTCGGTCCGACGCGTGGCGGCGTGGAACGACGCTCCGGCGCCCCGGTCCAGCGCTTGTCGCCTGAAGACGACGCGCGGTCGACCGCCGACCCCTTCAACCGTTGCGGCGACGCCCTCGACTCGCCCCCCACGCGCAGTGAGCGAGCCTCCGCCCGCGGGGCCTTGGAGGCAGTCGACGTCGTGCGACTCGGTGAAGCGGTCGCCGCTTGGCGCTGCATCCCAATCGCGCGCGAATCCGGTCGCGTGCGTCCAGATGGTCTGGCACGCGCAGGAATGCGTTCGATGGGCGGAGAAACGTATCGGTGCGACGGAACGCCGGGGTGCACATAGCGGTGCGATCGGCGAGCCAAGTGGCGAATGCGTGCCGGATGAATGACGACGTAGCTGTAGACCGACGGATAGAAGACATAGCCGACCGGCACGAAGACGTAGGGCTGCGGAGGAACGGTGCCGATCCACACCGCCGCGCCCGACCGCCAAACCCAGCGGGGGGCCATCGGCGCCCAACCAATGTACGGGTCGCTGCCGACGCGGAAACTCACCCACGCGTGGGAATAGCGACGCCCGGCAATCCAGCACCAGCCGTGGTGAGACGACCAAACCCAGCGGCCGTAGTGAAATACCACCCAGCCAAACGGATAGTCGCTCACCCAGATCCACTGATTGTCAGCTGTGAGCGCCCAGTGACCACGACTGACGTACGGCGCAAAGCGCGAACCGACCGCCGACGGATAGGGAACCCAAACCGTGCCGTAGCGGGCGTCCTCCACCCAACGGCCGTAGGGCGCCAACGGTTCCGAAAAGTCGTCGAGTGCCGACGGGTCCACGTCGTCCAGCTCTTCGTCGGTCAACGGCGAGTCAGCCTCCTCGTCCGCCGGCTCGGGCTCGAGCCCGGCCGGCTGCGGGTCGATCGACTCGTTGCCATCGGCTTCAGGGGGCGGAGCCTGGTGCGAGTCCGCATCCGGTTGTGCGGCTGGCGGGAGCGCGATCGGCGGGCTCGGTTGGCTGTCGGCGGCGGGCCACCCCGGCGCGGAAAACTCGGGGGGGGATTCCACGGTCTGCTGCTGCGCGACACACCCATTGAAGAACAGCGCGCACGCCGCGGCGCACACGGCGACCGAACCGCGACACGACGCTGCGGCCCAATGCCGCAGCGCCCGAGCGATCGCACTGGGAGGAAGCAGGTGTCGTGGTGTGAAAGCGTGCATGAGCAGGGCCGAATCGGGCTGGGTCGTCGGAAGTTGCCACAAAAGCGTCGAACGCTTTTGTACGGGGCGCGCTTTTCCACCGCGCCGTGCAACGGTAGTGTAGGTCGGTCAGGTCAGCGCGCCACACACGGCATGACGTCCGTCCGTAGCGCACGAAAAACGAGGCAATTTTCGGAATGTTGGATTTCGAATCGGCAAGATCGACAGTTTTGCAGCGTGCCAGAACGCTTGGCACCGAGTCCGTGCCGCTACGAGTTGCGCTGGGGAGAGTGTTGGCACGCGACGTGTGTGCGCCGCGGCCGATGCCGGATACGGATGTCAGCGCCATGGACGGATACGCCCTGTGCGCCGCCGACCTTCCTCCCCAAGGCCCGTGGACCCTACCCGTCGTCGGCGAGAGCCGAGCCGGGCAGCCACTGCCAACGCTCCAAGCGGGGAGTGCCTGTCGGATCTTCACGGGAGCGGTGCTTCCGGAAGGCGCCGACGCGGTCTTGATACAGGAGGACGCGCGCGTCGAAGCCGGTCAACTGAGCTTCGACGAGCAACTGACCATCGGAGCCCACGTGCGGCGGCGCGGAAGCGACGTTGAACCGGGCGAGCAGGTGCTGGCAACGGGACAACGGCTGACCCCGTTCGCACTGGGACTGCTGGCTTCGGTCGACTGCGCCCAGCCGTGGGTGTTCGTCCGACCGCGCGTGAGCATCCTGTGCACCGGTGACGAGCTTCGCGACGTCGGTGCCCCACACAAGTTGGGCAGCATCGCCGAATCCAACAGCGTCGCGCTGGCGGCCATGGCGACGGAGATCGGCGCAACGGTAACCGTGTTGCCGCGCGTCGAGGACGACATCGAAACGACCAGCGCTACCCTCGAGCGCGCGCTGAGTGAGTCGGACTTGGTGGTGACCGTCGGCGGCGCCAGTGTCGGCGACCACGACGTCGTGCAACGAGCGCTGACCCGGGCCGGAGCCGAAATCGAATTTTGGAAGGTCCGCATCAAGCCGGGCAAGCCCGTGATGTTTGCCGCGCGCGGAGAGTGTCTCGTACTCGGACTTCCGGGCAACCCCGTCTCCGCCCAGGTGACCTTCGGGCTGTTCGGCTTGCCGCTGCTCCGCGCCATGCAAGGCGTCGTCGATCCGCTACCCCGAGTCCACCGCGGGGTACTCGCCTCGCCGGTCCGACAACGGACGGGCCGCTTGAACTTTCACCGTGCAACTCTCGCAGATGGGCTCCTGACCCCCTGCTCGAATCAGAGCTCCGGCGCGACGGCATCCCTGGCGTCCGCCGACGCGTTGGTGATGGTCGATACAGACTGCACGGGGCACCCCGCAGGTGCCGAAGTGCCCTACCTGCGGCTCGATGGCTTGTGAGGTGTGCATCGTGAACGGTAGCTCTCGAAACGGGAAAACACGTTCATGACGGTTGGAGACGGCGACGCTGACGCGAGTGTAGGTCTGCCCCTCGTCGGCATCCTGGTCGGAGGTCAGTCGCGACGGATGGGCGGCACGCCCAAAGGGTTGCTCCCAGCGCCGGACGAATCGACCACGATCATCGAGCGCACCATCGAGGTGTGTCGTGCCGTGGAGCCTTCGGTCGACGTCGTGTTGCTCGGACAGCACCCGGCTTATGCGCACCTGGGTCTCGAACAGCTCGCCGATTCGCCGTCGGACTGCGGACCCATCGGCGGACTCGGCGCGCTAACGACGCGCGCACGGCCCGGTCGACCCGCGATTGTGCTGGCGTGCGACATGCCATTCCTGACGGCGGAGCTACTGCAGCGGTTGCTGACGTTCGAACCACGGGCAAGAGCCGTTGCGCCGCGGGTCGGCGTTCACTGGCTGCCGACCTTCGCGCGCTACGAACCAAACGCCGCACTGGTCGCCGTTCAGCACGAGTTGAGTCGAGGTCACGCCGCACCGCGAGCGGTCATCGACGCACTGGGAGGTGTGCAGCTGCCGCTGAACGCACACGAACGACGACAGTTGCGGGATTGGGATAGTCCGGCCGACATGGTCGGCGATTGAGCAAACAGCAGGCGCCCAAACGACGACTGCACGAAATCGATAGCCAATCGCGACGCGATCGCACCGCATACATTGCACAATTCCGGCGGGCTGCGTTCCTGTGCACAGAGCCGCCAGGTTGCTTGGGGTGGCAAGCCGTGCGTACTATGAACCTTCGATGACTTCGGCACGGGCCCGCGCGAGCCGGCTTGCTCGCACAGGGCAAAGCAAGGAATCCGCTTGCGATGTATTCGGTCTTCGACGAACCACGTCTGCGCTGCTCCTGGCAGTCGCCGCGACGGGATGCACGACGATCGTGATCGACGCCGATCACACGCGAACCGAACAACGACAAACCGCCATCGCGACGCCGACCGCGGGCCCGTCCCCGAGCAGCGCCAGTGCAAGCCCGACGGAGAAGTCGCCCAGTGACGTCCCACCGGACGCGGCGGTCTCCGATGCCTCGACCACTGATGTGGCCCGCGAGGCGGGGCCAGCCGCCCCAACCGCAACAGTCTCCGTTTCCCCGGTGGCGCTGACGAACTCGGTGATGCTGATCTCCGTCGACGGGCTCGCCGCGCGTTTCGTCGATGCAGAGATCACGGCCGGCAGCGCCCCGACATTTGCCCGGCTGCAGCGCGAGGGTTCCTGGACGCTCAATGCGCGTTGTGAGGCGCGCATCAGCGTCACGCTGCCAAACCACACGAGCATGATCACCGGCCGCCCCGCCGTGACCGTGCCAGACCTGCCCGCCGAGACGAACCACGGCTACCTCGAAAACTTCGACCCGGGCGACAGCACGACGCTGCACAACAGAGGCAACCCGAACCTGGCCTACGTCACGTCGATTTTCGACGAGGTCCACGACCGCGGTGGCTTCACGGCGCTGTACGCCGGCAAGAGCAAATTCCTGCTTTTTCGGCGCAGCTACGCCGCCCCCGCCAGCCGCGTCGACTTGCTCGGGCCCGACGACGGTCGCAACAAGATCGATTCGTTCGACGTGCTGGAAGACACCAGCGCGCTGGTCAGCGAGTTCATGGAAGCGGTGGAAACCGGTGTCGGGGCTCATCCGGACGGTCCGAACTTCACCATGCTGCACATTCGCGACACGGACTCGGCCGGACACGCCTACGGCTGGGGCACCGACCCCTACATTCAAGCGCTCGAACTGGCCGACTACTTGATCGGCGGAGTGCTCGACGCCATCGCCACCAGCGAGCCACTGCGGAATACCGTCGTCATCGTCACGACCGATCACGGCGGCATCGACCTGGGACACTACAACACGGCGCTGCACGAAGTGGTCGACATCCCGTTCTTCGTCTGGGGCAAGGGCATCCCGCGCGGGCGGGATCTGTATTCGGTCAGCCAGGGCCGCAAGGATCCCAAAGACGAAATCCCCATGGACGCCATTGCCAATCAGCCGATCCGCAACGGAGATGCGGGCAACTTGGCGCTCAGCCTCATGGGGCTGCCCGCGATCGAGGGGTCCTTGCATCAGGGACTGAGCCTCGAGGTCGAAGCCCCCGGAGCGGACGACGCGGGAACCGGCGAATAACAATCGCCTCGAGCGGCGCGGGCCATCAGTCGGGAAGCTTTCCACCGGCCTCGGGGTATCACCCGACGATGGGACCGCTGATACAGCTCTGCACCGCACCAAACCTCTCGTCGTTGCTCCAGCGGATCGTCTTGCATTGGGGAGACTACCAGCTCGTGGACCATTGGCAGTTGCCGCCCACGTCCATGCAAACCGGCGCCAACGCTGTCGGTCAAAGGTCGCGCCGTCGACTGTGGAGTCTCGCTCCGCTGGCTGACGACGGCGCTCGCCACGCGCTGGTGTTGTTCATCGACGCGCCCATGAACGAGTTGCCCGGACAGTACCTGTTGGGAACCGTCGACGCCTGGGGCAACCTGGGGAGATTGTTCTCGGTGGCGAAACGACCGTCGCGCGAGGATCTCGAGCGGCTGAGCGAAACCACGACTCGTCCCCAACCGAATTACCCCGAGTTCGGTGGTGAGCCATTCGAACGCGACTGAGCGAGCCCGAACGATCGGCTCAGTTCTCCTTGGACAACAGTCGCAACAGGACGCCGGTGCACGCGCTGGTCAGCCCATGATGACCGGGTGTGCCGAGCACCGAGCGCAGGTTCCCCAGCTCTTCGACGAACGACGTCGCCACGAGTGGTTGGGCGAGTTCTCCGAGCCCCAAGCGCTCCAACACGGCGCGGTCCTCGTTCACTACCAGGTGCTCGAGCAGATCGAGCAGCGCTTGAACGTCGGCGACGGTTTCGCGCCGAAAGTCACCTTCGGAAAGGTCGACCAACGAGTTGATGCCACTAGCGATCACGCTGGTGACGCCGCTTTCGCGCAAATTCACCATTCCCCCTTCCGTCGTTGGCGAGTCGACTCAAGTCTAGGTCGATCCAGATGGGTCTGTGATCCGAGTGTTCGGGGAAACTCGTGCCAGTGTGCACGCCGCCCCCCGCGATTGCCGCCCGCAAGTCTTCGGATACGAAAAAGAAGTCGATTCGCCTGCCGGCGTTGTTCCCAGCAATTTTAGTCGGTTCCCGCGGGGCAGGACTCATCTCGGCGTAGCTGTCGACGTACCCGCGCTCGAGAAACCGTCGCGCCGAGTACAGATACGGCGCCGGGCCGTCCAGCGGCGAGGGGGAATTGAAGTCGCCGGCAATGATGGTCCGGCGATGAGCCGTCAGCGCACCGATCTCGCGCAGCAACACATCCGGCTCCGCCAAGTACTTCAACTGCTGCTGAGCAGACCCCACCGGGGTGTGGGCGTGAAACACGAACACATCGACACCGATGTTCCCCTCCTGCAATCCCAAATGAACGACCGGCGCGCGGAAGTTCGGGTTCTCCAGGGGTTGGAACAATGCCAGGCGCGGGCCAAAGGACACACAGCTGAACTGATCCAGTTGCCACTGCTGCAACGGCGCGCGTTCCTCCACCCAGCGCCAGTGCTCGAGCACACTGCGTTGATCGTTGAGCAACACCACGTCGGCCGGCAGAGCATCGATCACTTCGCGCGTCGCCGTGTCCAAACGCCCCCACACGTTCCAGGCGTACAAGCGCAACGGACGGCCCGACAGAGCGGAAGGACCAAGCCCGAACGCTCTCGTTCTTGGCGGCTCGATCCGTCGCGCGACGTCGCGCGACGGATCGACTGGCAGGCTCCAGCCGAGCGGCCCCTGCGCCGACTCGATGGGCGCATCCGGCACCCAGCCGGCGACCGCGCCCCGATAGCTCACCGCAGCGGCGAGCCCCAGCACGATCGCCGCCGTGCGAAACGATGACCGCGCGAGAGGACAGCGCCCGAGGGCACCCAAGCCGCAACCAGGCGCGACGTCGGATGCGATCGGAGGGGTCACGGGGGCGGTTGGGTGATCGCAGGGCGGGAGCAAGCCCAGCGAATGTAGCAGGACAGGTGAACCGAGGCATCGTCCGGCAGAACCGGCACGCGCGCGCGGAAGGGGAGATTCCAACTGCGAATCGGCACCCTCCGCAATTCGCGCCACGCGCCACACGCCCGCCCAACCTCGCGAGAACACTTCACGCTGCTCAAAACCGGTGCGGTGGGGACGCCGCCAAAGCTGGATCGCGTGCCGCGCAGGCCGTACTCAACCAATCGCAAAGCGCAATGACTCCCACGCAAGCCCATCGAATCCTCGTCCTCGTTGTCCTCTCGACCGGTCTCGGGGCCTGCAGCTCCGGTGCAGCATCGCGGAGCGACATCGAGGAGATGTACTTCGGGCAATCGCCCCAACCGACCATCGACGCGACGCCCCAGCCGAGCGTGCTCCCACCGACCCCGAACCCGTCGGCAGGCGTCCCTGCAGCTCCCACGCAACCGGACGCCACTTTGGCAATGCCGGCAGCCCCGTCGCCGTCCACGCCGGACATCACGCCCCCCAGCGGAGGCGCGAGCCAGCTGGGCACCGGAGTCATGGCCCCGAGCGGGCAAACGTCGGATCGCTGGTTCAAAACCGACGTCACGCGGAGTGGTGGCAACTACTTCTTCATGGCGAATGGTTGGGGCCCGGGCTTCGAATCACAAAGCCTGAGCTACAACGGAACGGCGTTCACCGTCGATAGCATGGCGGGTAGCGAGGGACCGAACTACGAGCCCGCGTCGTACCCGACGGTGTTTTGCGGCAAGTACTCCGACGGTCGCTCCAAAGAGTGCGGCTTGCCCGCGGCAATCGACTCGATGACGGCGTTGCGCACGGGCTGGCGCTGGGCCCCCAACGGCAACGTGGGGGAGTACAACGCCGCCTACGACATTTGGATGGGTGACGGCGAATCGTTTCGGGGGTTCCTCATGGTTTGGTTGCGCGAGCCACGCGGTCAGCAGCCCGCCGGGATGTTCACGGAACGCGACGTCACCGTCTCCAACGTACCGGGAACGTTCGACATTTGGACGGGAACCGTGAACAACTTCCCGATCATCAACTGGGTGCGGAACGAGGGCGACGACTCCCTCGAGCTCGAATTCGACGTGCTCGACTTCATTCGCGACGCCCAGGCCCGAGGCTACGAAGTTCCCGGCACCCACGTCCTGAGCGTCGCGGTCGGGTTCGAAATCTGGAACGGTCCGATTTCCAACCTGCAGAGTCTGGACTTTTACGTCGACGTGCAGTGAAGGCGAGCCGAAGGCCGAGCGACAGCGACTTGGGTGAAGCGCGCACGTCATCGCCTCGATGGGGGTGACCTCGAAACAAGGCTACCGATTCACGGTCCCGACTCGACCAGGTTCAGCAGCGCGCCGAGACACGCCTGTCCACCGCCGAGCTCGCGCACCGCGGCGCCGCCCACGCTTGCCTGCATGTTGGTGCGAACGACGTCGATTTCGTCGACGTCCGCGGGAGAGTCGCTGACGAGCGCAAAGCCGGTGGTTCCCGAGCGCATCAACAGCTCGTCGCAAGCGCTACCGCAGTTCTGATGCCGCAATCCCAGGGCATGGCCCAACTCGTGCGCCGCGGTGCGCGCCGCGGGGCGAGCGACGGGGTAACGGGTCAGTTGTAGTGATGGCTCGTCGAGGGAATAGATCTCGTGAGCGCCACCGTAAACGCCGTTGGCGTCCACCCCGTTGGGAAAGGGCGCCCGACTTTCGAACCACAGATCCAACTGGGTCATCGAAACCTCATCGTGGCTCACGACTTCGACGTCGAAACAAACCCCGGCCTGCTGCCACCAGATCCGATTCACTTCCTCGAGCACGTCACACAGCGTCGTTTGGGACTGACCGCTTCGAGTCACGTGAACCCGTAACCCAACGGAATAGTTCACTCCATTGCGCGTCGGGGGGTCTCCCAACGCAGCTGAGCAGCGAACGGACGCGCCCGAAAGGTCCGACCCCCGTTCGTCGGCGAGCCCCGGAACCCGGGCCGGAAGACTACCCGCGGTTGGCTGGTCGACGGTGGGGAGCGCTCCTGGGGCCGGAGCTTGCACCCCGGGCGCGCGTTCCGCGCCGGCATCCGAGGCTTCATCCCCTTGCAGCATCCGCTCCGGCGAAGCGATGCAGGCGCTGAGCGCGAAACCGACGCTCGCCGCCCCCAAGAGCACACGAGGGGACAGCGCAGCGTGCGCCCTCGGCGAGGGGGCGCCCCTGCCCCATCGAGGTTGGGCACAGCGATCCCGCCTCGTCGGGTACGAGAAGTGACTCGGACGGGCAAAACGGCGCAAGGCACGAGTCTACCGCTTCGCCGGACCGCGACAAGCACCAGGCCGGAGCACGACGAAGTTGGCGGCCATGGGCGAAAATATTCTCACCTGCGAACTCGAGCGACGACTTGGTAGCTAGATGAGCGTTCGCGATTCGCGAACGCGCATTCGATGCAGCAGAGAATGGGTCGCCAACTGGTCTTCGAACGGCGGCTCATCGCAACGGAGGGATTCGACGATGCACTCCGCAACCCCACCGAACGACCGTGCTATGCCCCATGGCGACGCGCACGGAACGGAACGTGAAGGCGCTCGCCGCGCCCTTCAGTCTTGGGTGCGCCATCGGATCGGCGCGCGCAGCCATCAACTCGCGCAGCTCAACCCCCTGGGAGAATTGCCACATCTGCGTGAACCCGACTGGTGACGCCGATCCGTCATGCGGATCTGAGTCGACGCGGCGCTGGGTCTCGAACGCTGTCGCGCTGCGTCGGACCCGCACACCCGCGTTCATCTGTGACGGAATGCCTTTCGGCGCGTTTCCGAGCGTTCGGATGCGCCCAACACTTCGCGCAGAAGCCTGCCGGACCACGCTTTGCTCAGTCTTTCTATAAACTTACAATCGTTCGCGACGCGGCAGACGTCTCGTTGGACCGGAAGCGGAACCGCAGTTGTGGGATTTAGGGTCGAGACGCGAGTCGTCGCGACGAACCGCGTCTCGACCCTACCATGAAGCGTGCGCCGGTTCGGTGCGGTTACCTCGGTTTGCGGGCTGACACGAACGCTGTTTTATGCACCCGTCGCAAAACGCATGAAGCTCGTGAACGCAAGTACTCACCGTTCGCCGTTTTTGCTGCCCCTGCGTGGCGAAGTTGGTTTAGTCTTTCGCTTTAGCGGAGGGTGGGCCGCGGGTGGGACAAACATGTTGCGAGTTGACGGAGGCCGTCGGAGCGATGGCACACCGAAGGGCACCCCCGAACCCAAACCGTTGACTCATAACAATCATGGCAAAACGATGGCACTCAAGAATCTATCGAACGAAGAGATGGCAGCCGTATCGAGCGCATGGGTGGATCCAGCACATCCGGCATACGAGGCGATGCGCAACTTGAACCGCCTGCTCGCGCTGTCGCCGAAGATCACGGCGCGCCACGCGGCGATCAACGCCCTGACCAGCATGCACACGCCGAGCGTCGATGCGGACACCACTGCCTCCCGCACCGCTGAGCTAGACCAACTCCACGACACGCTGGCCACTGCAGTCTACGACTATCTCGGCACGACGGCGCAGCTCGCCGACAACTGCGACGAGCTGTTCGCGTTGCGGGAAGAACTGATGCCCCAAGGACTGAGTCCCGTCGTGCTCGCGACGTACCGCGAACAAGCCGGTTTTGCAGCCGCCCTGCGACGGCGCCTCGACCCAACCCTGCGCGCTCGACTGATGGCGCTGCCGCTGCCAAACGGCACGTTGCTGGAAAAGGTCGACGCGTGGATGGCGACCGCAGTCGAACTCGGGCGTCTCGCCGAAGCCCGAGCTCGCAGCGAGGCTCAATCGGAGCGCGGTGACGGCGCCCACGTCATGCGCACGCGCAACGACTGGATCCGCATGGTCAACGCGGTCATCGCCGTCGCGCGCATGTCGGAACTGGAACCGGCCCTCGACTACCTGCTGTTCGGTCAGCTTACCACGGTGGAGGCCACCGCGGACCTGCGCGCGGCTCGCCGAATCGCGGCCGTGCAAGTGCGCCGCTCCCACTCTCGAGTCTCCGAGGTGATCCCGAAAGTCGACCCGAAGAGCGCGGGCGACAAGACTCAGACGGGTTGAATCCACTTCGGCGCGCGGGAGTTCACGGCGACTCGTCCTGGCAGAGCGATGCCCACTCCCCTGCTCGCGAATCGATACTTCGCCACGAACGGCTGGGAGCCAAACAGGGCCACCCATCGCTCTTGATTCGAGGGCCAGACCTCGGCAACCTGCGCCGCGGCGTGTTCGAACTCGACACATTCATCCGCTGCACGACGCTGCTCGTCGTTCTGCTCAACCCATTCCTGATGAGCATCTACCTGCTCGACTTGATCGAGAACCTGGACGACCACACGTTCTCGCGAACCCTCGCGCGCGGTGCATCGATAGCCACGTTCGTGTTCTGCGCGTTCGCGATTGGCGGGGACGCAATCTTCCAGAGCCTGTTGCAGGTGCGCTTCGCGTCGTTTCTGATCTTCGGGGGCTTGCTTTTTCTGGTCATCGGCTTGCGCTTCGCCCAATCGGGGCCGGAAGCGCTCGGCCAACTGCGCGGTCGCCCCGAACACATCGCCGGGTCGATAGCGATGCCGTTCATGGTCGGGCCGGGCACGGTGAGCGCGAGCGTCTTGGCTGGCGCGAGGTTACCGCTGGGCTGGGCGCTTGGATCCATCGCCCTGGCAATGGTCATCACCGTGATGGGTCTGACGCTGGTCAAGCGCATCCACACGCGCGCCAAACGGCATCACGCAGCGCTGGTCGATCGGTACTTCGATCTCGTCGGGCGCGCCTCGGCGCTGCTCATCGGAACCATCGCCGTCGACATGATGCTCACGGGCTTCGAACTGTGGCGCGACTCAGGCGCGGACTGAAAGCGCGCCCAGCCCTCACGCCCAGGCGGCCCAACGCTTCCCGGCCATCCACCCGAGTGTGCGGCAGAGCGTGGTCTCGAGGAATACAAAAACGAGCCGCGCGTGAGCCATCGGGGCACATACCCGCACCGAGTGGGCAAGAACGCCGCGGAGAAAACAGGCAGTGAAGTACATGCAATTGACACGGTCGTTGGTTCGGGTGATCGCGGCGACCGCTCTGCTCGCGGGGTGTTCGAGCCAAACCGAGGTCCAGCGGGGGGACAAGCGAGTCAGCGCTGGCAACGAACATCCGGATGCCGCAGCGATTCAGGGGCCCAAGGCCCCCGGGTTCGACGCCGATGGCGGCCTCGAAGATCCGCAAGACGTATTGATCCCCAGCGACGAGGCGGTGTGCGGCGACGGAAAGGTCTCTCCGGAAGAGTTGTGCGACGACGGAAACCGCGCGTCGGGCGACGGCTGCTCCAGTGACTGCCAAATCGTCGAGGAGGGGTTCACCTGCCACAATCCCGGCGCCACTTGCCGACGCGCCCGAGTGTGTGGGGATGGCTTGCAGACGCCACCGGAGACCTGCGACGACGGCAACGACGAGTCCGGTGACGGTTGCACGTCCAGTTGCCTCCTCGAAAATGGTTACGTCTGCCCCTCTCCCGGTGAAGACTGCATCTACATCGTCGAATGTGGGGACGGTGTCGTGGCCGGCGACGAGAGCTGCGACGACGGCAACGCCGACTCCGGCGACGGCTGCAACGACACCTGTGAACTGGAGGAGGGTTGGACCTGCGCCGTGCCTGCTGCGCCGTGTCGCGCCGATTGCGGCGACTCGCTCGTCGAGGGGCGCGAGACCTGTGACGACGGCAACGAAACGAGCGGCGATGGATGCAGTGAGACGTGCCGGGCCGAACCCGGCTGGGTGTGCGACACGCCCGGCAAGCCATGCCGAGAAGCGGTATGCGGCGACGGGAAGGCAGAAGGCGGCGAAGCCTGCGACGACGGCAACAACCACATCATTGGCGACGGCTGCAGCCCCGGCTGTGTGCTCGAACCCGACTGCTCCGACGGCGCCTGCGCCTCGCGTTGCGGTGACGGCCTGATCCTGGCCGGAGACGACGAACAGTGCGACGACGGCAACGACGTCTCAGGTGACGGGTGCAGCGCCCAATGCACAATCGAAGAGGGCTACCAATGCAGCAACGAAGGCAGCAGCCCACCGGAGACGCTCCGTCTGCCCATCCTGTACCGCGACTTCAATCACAAGCCGGCGCGGGATGCTACGCGCCATCCCGACTTTCAGTACTTCTTCGGTCGCGGCGTCACCGAGGGCCTGGTCGAAGATCGATTGGCAGGTGACGGCAAGCCGGTCTACACCGGGTTGTGTGAAGAGGGCTCCAACTTCACGGCGGCCGACTGCCCTCACGATGAACAAACCACGTCGAAGCAGAATTTCGACCAGTGGTATCGAGACGTGGACGGAGTGAACCTCCCCTTGCTCGATCAGTTGACGTTCGATCGGCAACCGGACGGCACCTACGTGTTCGAAATCGTCGACGGGCTGTTCCCTTTCGACGACGACGGCTGGGTCGCCCTCGGTGACGAACTGACGAGTCCAGAAAACGACGAAGTCGACGACAGCCCCGTGCACAACTATGGTTTCACGTCCGAGTTGCGCTACTGGTTCGAGTTCCAGGGCGACGAGTTTCTGGAGTTCTCCGGGGACGACGATGTTTGGGTGTTCATCGGGGGCCGGTTGGCTGTGGACATCGGCGGGCTGCACCCCAGGCAAGTGCGGAGCGTGACGCTGGACGACGCCATGGCAACGAACTTGGGCCTGCAGCAGGGGCGGGTCTACGAGATCGCCCTGTTCCACGCCGAGCGGCGCATCACCGAGTCGAACTTCAAACTCAGCTTGAAGGGGTTCAGCAGCACCGCGTCGGACTGCCGGTCCATCTGCGGCGACGGCACGGTCACCGCAGACGAAGCCTGCGACGATGGGCAGGACAACGGCACCGGCTATGGTTTTTGCGCGGAGGACTGCACGCCGGGACCCCGCTGCGGGGACGGCATCGTCAACGACGACAGCCCCGAGCAGTGCGACAACGGCCAGAACCTCGACGGGTACGCGATGAGCTCCGATGCCTGCGGGCCCGGCTGCAAGCTGCCACCGACGTGCGGTGACGGCTTCCTCGACGCGCGGTTTGGAGAGGCCTGCGACGCGGGCGAGAACAACGACGGCAGTTACGGGGGCTGCAACGAGGACTGCACTCTGGCGCCTCATTGTGGCGACGGCTTCCTCGACGAGGGCGAGGAGTGCGACGACGGCAACAACCGAAACGACGACAAGTGCGACGTCGAATGCAGACGTCTGGAGCGTCTGACGCGCTGAACTGCCGAATCGAACCGGCTCCGTCGCTTCGATCGCCCTGTCGGCGCGCCGTCAGACGTCGTCGGGTTTGCTTCTGGATTCGGTTGCACGTCCTGCGAGACGCCGTTGGATGGCTCCGAACGCTGGCTGACAAACCGGTGTCATCGATGCCTGGCCGTCGCTACAATGCGCAGCATGGACGACGCCACCCGCACCGAGATCGAGGCCGCCGCTTTTCGTCGATTGGTCGCACACTTGCGCGAACGCACCGATGTTCAAAACATCGACCTGATGAACCTGGCCGGCTTCTGCCGTAACTGCCTTTCGAAGTGGTACCGCGCCGAAGCGCTCGAACGCGGCATCGAACTGGAAGATCCCGCGGCGCGGGAGATTGTGTACGGCATGCCGTACGACGAGTGGAAGAAGAAGTACCAAAAGTGACGAACCTCACGAGCCGAGGCGAGCGCGTTCGAGGCCTGCAGTTCGCCGCCACGGTACCGCACTTCTTGCTCACCCGCGGTGTGACATCCATCGCGCCGCGCCCACTTCACGGTTTGGCCACGCACGGTCCGTTGAGCGGTCTGTCGTGCGTCACCCGGTCGCAAACGCCATTGCCCGGACCCGACTGGGCGCGCCTGAAGGTCGTCGCCTGCGGAATTTGCGGGACCGACACCAGCAACCTCGCGTTCATTGCCGGTCCCGCCCTCGAGCCGTTTGGGTCGTTTCCTGCGGTGCTCGGTCACGAGATCTTCGGCGTCGTGGTCGAAGCGGGGAGCGACAGCGGCGTGACCGCGGGCCAGCGCGTGGCAGTGGACCCGGTCATCGGTTGCGAGGTGCGCGGCTACACTCGAGACCAGTGGTGTGAGTGTTGCACGAGCGGGTGGCCCGCCTTGTGCCAGCGTTCCGGCGATGCCGGGAAACTGATCGTCGATGGTGAGCCTTTGGCACCGGGTAAGGTATTGGGTTACCATCGTCAGCTCCCCGGCGGTTGGGGGTCCGAGGTCGTGGTCCATCGCTCCGGGCTTCACCCGGTGCCTGAGTCGATCTCCGACGACGAAGCGACGCTCATGGAACCACTGAGCGTCGCCGTCCATGCAGCCCTCGCCAACGTCGATCGTCTGGGCGATTCCACGCTGGTCTTGGGAAGCGGAACGATCGCGCTGAGCGTGGTCTGGGCGCTGCGCGCGCTGGGCTACGGCGGAAAGATCGTCGTTCAAGCCAAGCGGCAAAGCGCAGGCGAGCTCGCCGTGACTCTGGGCGCCGACAGCTGGTCCCGTCCCGGTGAGGAAGCGAGAAAAGCCGTCATGGCCGTCGGTGGCAAAGGCTACCAGCCCCCAATCGGACCCGAGGTGTTCACCGGAGGCTTCCCCTCGGTGATCGACTGCGTGGGCACACCGCAGAGCGTGGATCTGGCCCTGCGTTGGACACGAGAGCGGGGCCACGTCGTCATGCTCGGTTGCATCGGTGAAACCCGAAAGCTGGACCTGACGTTCTTGTGGGCAAAAGAACTCCGCATCATCGGCAACGCTTGCTACGGCCAGGAGGACTTCGAGGGACGGCCCATGCACACCTTCGACGTCACGCGACTGCTCCTCGAACGCACGCGCCCACCGATCTCACGACTCGTCAGCGGCCATTTTCGACTCGCCGAGTACAAGCGAGCCCTGAATGCGATTGCAGAGCGAACGCCCGAGGGGCTGGGCAAAGTGGTGCTCCAGCCGTAGCTGCTCTTGATGAACCCGCTCAGCGATGGGCTGGCCGCAAGCGACGCAGCAACAATGCGAATCCGAACAGCGCGAAGGCGCTGAGGTTCGAGTCGCGACCGGAGTATCGCCGCGGACTCATGGCACAGCCGCTGTCATCATCGCCTTCGTCATCGACACCGCGGGTGACGACGCCTTCGTCGATGCGACCCGTTTGAGAAGCACCACCTTTGCCGTCGGTCGGCTCCGCGGATGACGACCCACCCGCACCATCGCCCGTCGGCTTCGGATCCACTGGGTCGGCCGTGCTCGGCGGCTCGGCAAGATCACCTGACGCCGGAGCGGGGTTTGCGGCAGGCTCATCATCATCGACGGCACTCGGGGGCGCGTCGGGCACGATCTGTCCATCCGCACCATAGCTGGACGGAGGTAGCTCCTCATCGAAACAGATCTCTCGCAGGATCTGGGCCTGACCGGTCTGATCGAACAGCTCAAGCGGGGCGCAAGTCGGGACCCTGCCCAAGCGCAGCTCCACGCTCTGCCCCGGTGCCACCGCCACCGCGTGCATGACGTAGCCGGGTGTCACGCCGCGAACGTTTCCCACCACGGGTTGAGAGAGGCGCGAGCCGTCGATTTCCAACAGCACGCTTTTGCCGTCGCCGCAAGTCTGCTCGAGGTACTCACGGTTGTCGGTGACGGCAACGCCCACGCTGTCCGTCGGCGGCTGGACCGTGGCATCGCCGGTAGTGAAACGGTGCCATTGGCCGAACTCTTCCGGAGAAACGCCCACCTCGGCCATCGGCTCTTCACTGAATGGGTCGAAGCTTTCGACGTTCACTGACCACTCGTACTCGGTGTTTGGTTTCAGCGTTCCGTGCGCGACGCAGACGGCGCCACCGTCGGTCCCGGAGCGCTCGTTGGCGATGCACTGCACGTCGAGATTGACGGAGTACGTCGGATCGCTTCCCGCATCAGCGTCACCGTTTGGCTCGGGCCCCACCTGGCGGAGCCAGAATACTGCCCCGCCCATCGTGGCCGACGCGATCAGGGCGGCGTTCGTGGGGACGTCGTGCGCGTCGTCCAACGGAAGCAACGCCCGCGCGTCTGGCCCCACCGAACCGCAAGCACGCGCTGGCGAGGCATCGAAGGCAACCCCGCCACAAACGACCGCAAGCACCACCGCCCGAGCCGCTGAGGGAATACGACGCCCGAACGCCACACGTCGGCACGGCGATACACGAGAATCGAACGCCGAGGGGAGACCAATGCCTGGCAAGCTCACAGCCATGCCTGGAGCTTGCGACTGGTGTGGTGTCGGGTCAAGGCGCGCCTCGTGATGGCAACGTGGCATCCCAACGCAAGCACGGTTCGCCCGTTTGCATTTGCTCGATGTCGCAATCGTCACGTCCGTCCAAGCTTGCTCCGCGCGGGTGCGCGACGTGGCTCGTCGCCGGGCCGCAATGCGTCGCGGCGCGGCGCGTGTTCCACCGACGGGGAGATCCCGCCGCGCGTCGACGGCAGCGCAGCCCCGTACCAGCCCCAGTTCGGCCTGCCCGGACGGTGCCGCCGCGAACCGCCCCGACGCCAAGTGGACGAGCACGATCGTCGGGCGGCGTGTCGACCCCCCGCCGGGTGAGCTCCGAAAAACGGCCTCCATTGCAGTCGCAATCTCGACTCCGTTCTCTGTAGCGGCTTACCCAACCAAGCCAGCCACGAGCCGACCGACGACTCCGTGCGCGACGGAGTAACGGTGTTGCAGTGGAACGTCACTCGGGCAAAACGAGCGCCTTCGCTGGGCCGAAGCGCGAAGCCGTTCTGGCAGGTCGAAGGCGGCCTGCACTGGACCTCTTCACCCGCCGCTGCGCCGAGGCGATCTGCGTTGCGACTTCGACGCGGGCAACACCGTGGTCGCCAACGCGCTCGTCCGCCGGGCACACGCGCCGTGCGTCGCGAGAAAAGTGAACACGACGCGAACCAAACGGTTCGTTTTGACGGCATTGAGCCGCGGTATCGCCGAAGCCTTGGATCATGCGACTCATTTGCACGGGCTACCGAACCCAACGAGCGGCTCGGTCACGCCGACGCCGCCGCTCGATGCGAGACGTCCAAGCGACGCTTGCCGACCGCCCGTGAGCTGCAGTCGCCGAGCCTGTGCATCAGTCCTGAGCGAGCGCGCCGGACGGAAACACGCCGCGAGGAGCAACGGGCCGAATCGGACCTGCGTCGGGGTCCGCGATGCGAACTCCGCCCCGATCCGTAGGGGATTCACGTCACCTGCGAGGCGCCGCCGACGGCCGGCCGAGGGCCCTTGACCTCGGCGGAGCAAACGGTCATACCCGCCCCCCATGAGTGCCAAAGCCGCTGAATTTCCGGTGCGAAAGGCTCCCGACCTACCCGCACTGAACGAGGAGATCGCCCAGCTGTGGCGCGAGCGAAAAACCTTCGAAGTGAGCGTCACGCGCCGCGCCGACGCGCCGCGCTGGGTGTTTTACGAAGGGCCGCCCTCGGCCAACGGCCTGCCCGGCATTCACCACGTGATGGGGCGCGCGCTCAAGGATCTGTACTGCCGCTACCGCACTCAGCGCGGCTACCTCGTCGAACGCAAAGCGGGTTGGGACACTCATGGGTTGCCCGTCGAACTGAGCGTCGAGAAGACGCTCGGCATCACCAAAGAAGACATCGGCAAGAGCGTCTCGATCGAGGAGTACAACGCCGAGTGCCGCAAGGCGGTGTTGCGCTACTCCGACGAGTGGCGTCGCTTGACCGAACGCGTCGGGTACTGGGTCGATCTCGACGCCCCCTACGTCACTTGCGACAGCAAGTACATGGAGACGGTGTGGTGGCTGCTCGAACGCCTGCATGCGGGCGGTTATCTCTACCGCGGTTACACCATCCAGCCCTACTCGCCGATGGCCGGCAGCGGCCTTTCCACCCACGAGCTCAACCAGCCCGGCGCCTATCGCGACGTGACGGATTTGACGGCGACGGCGATGTTCAGGCTGTGTGCGCTCAGTGAGCAGCAAAGCCGGACCGCAACCGCAAAACTGGCAACCTCCCCCGCCGAACGCGTCCAAACCCAGTTCCTTTCGCCGCTCGGCAAGAAGCTCGAGGACGTGTTCGTCTTGGCGTGGACGACGACGCCCTGGACGTTGCCATCGAACACCGCCTTGGCGATCAACCCCAAGTACGCCTACGCTTTGGTCGAAACGACGAGCCGCTACGACGGCCAGCGCGTCCTCGTGGTTGTGGCCGAAGGCCTGCTCGACCAGGTATTTGCCGAAGCCGAGTATGAACGCGTCGATGACGACGCGGCGCTGACCGCCGAAGGCAAGCGCAAGAAGCAACCCTACCGAGTGTTGACCACGCTGCCCGGCTCCGAGTTGTGCGGGCTGTGGTACGAGCAATTGTTACCCTGGGCCACACCGGCTGAAACTCCCGAGCAGGCGTTCCGCGTGATCGGCGGGGACTTCGTGTCGCTGGAAGACGGCACGGGCGTCGTGCACATCGCGCCGACCTTCGGTGCCGACGACGCCCGCGTCGCCAAAGAAGCCGGAGTGCCGCCCATGCGCGTGCTCGATACGGCAAATGAACTCGTGCCGCTGGTCGACTTGCGGGGCCGGTTCGTGACGACCCTGAACGACGGCATGGGCCTCGCTGGGCGATTCGTCAAACAGGACTACTACGAGGGCAACGCCGAACGCGCCGCCGCACAGAGAGCCGCCGCACAGAGAGCCGCCGCACAGAGCGCCGCCGCACAGGGCGCCGCCGCACAGGGCGCTGGCGAAAAGCAAGAGAGCGTCGACGAACAGATCGTCGTGTGGCTCAAGCAACACGGTCAACTGTTCCGTTCACTGAAGTACAAGCACAGTTACCCCCACTGCTGGCGCACCGATACGCCGGTCATCTACTACCCACTCAAGAGTTGGTTCATCCGGACCACGGCGTTCAAAGACGAACTCATCAGTCTGAACAAGACGATCCACTGGTATCCACCGTCGACCGGCGAAGGGCGCTTTGGTGAATGGCTCGAGAAGCTCTCGGACTGGAACCTGTCGCGGTCGCGCTTCTGGGGTATCCCCTTGCCCATCTGGGTGAGCGAAGACGGCACGGAGTTCAAATGCATCGGCTCGTTCACTCAGCTCAAGGCCGAGATCCAGCGTTCGATGGACCAAGGCGTGATGAGTGAAGATCCGTTCGCCGACTTCACACCCGGCGAGCTGAGCGACGAAAACTACGCGCGCATCGACGTGCACCGCCCCTACGTCGACCGGGTCAAGTTGGTCTCCGCGAGCGGCAAGATCATGACCCGCGAGGCAGACGTCATCGACGTCTGGTTCGATTCGGGGTCGATGCCCTATGCCCAGGTGCACTACCCTTTCGAGAACCGCTCACCGGTCGACGATGGCGAGGCGTTCCCTGCCGACTTCATCGCCGAAGGGGTCGATCAAACCCGCGGTTGGTTTTTCACCCTGCACGCCATCGCGACGATGGTGTTTGGCAAGGTCGCCTACAAACACGTGCTGTCCAACGGCCTGCTCGTCGACGCTGAAGGACGCAAGATGAGCAAGCGCCTGGGCAACGTGCTCGACCCGATCGCGCTGCTCGACAAGTACGGCGCCGATCCGTTGCGCTGGTACATGATCACCAACAGCCCACCCTGGCTGAACCTGCGCTTCGATGTGGGCGGCGTCGACGAGGTGGTGCGCAAGTTCTACGGCACGCTGTGGAGCACCTACTCGTTCTTCGCGACCTACGCCAACGCCGACGGCTTCACCGGCACTGAAGCGCAAGTCCCCGTCGCCGAGCGCCCGTTGCTCGACCGGTGGATCGTCTCGCAACTGCAATCGACGATCGAGGTGGCCACGACGAACCTCGACGACTTCGATGCCACGCGCGCCTACCGAGCCGTGCAGACGTTCTTGCTCGACGACTTGTCCAATTGGTACGTGCGCCTCAACCGTCGCCGCTTCTGGAAGGCGGAAATGGGCAAGGACAAGCTCGCCGCGTACCAGACTCTGTACGAGTCGCTGTTGACCATCTGCAAACTGATCGCGCCGGTTTCACCGTTCCACTCGGAGCGGCTGTATCTGGACTTGACCACACGTTCACCCGAGCAGTCGTCGGTGCACCACACGGATTTTCCGAAGGCCGAGACCTCGCTCGTCGACGAAACCATCGCAACGCAGATGGATGCGATCCGTCGAGCCGCGTCGTTGGCGCTGTCCGTGCGCAAGGACCGCGGCATCAAGGTGCGGCAGCCTTTGGGACAAATGACCGTGATCACCGACGACAAGACCGGCGCGGCGCTGTCGGCGCTGGTCAGCCTGCTTTCGGATGAGGTGAACGTCAAGGACGTGGTCGTCGCCGGCACCGATTCGGACGTGATCGACCGCAGCGCGCAGCTCAACTTCCGCGCCGCGGGCCCGCGCTTCGGCAAACAGACCAAGCAGGTCGCCGAAGCGATCAAGAGCCTCGACAACGCAGCCCTGGTACGGCTCGATCGGGGTCAGAGCATCCAAGTCGACGTCGACGGAACGAGCCACGAGATCGAGCCCGAACTGGTGAAGATCAACGTGCGCGGCAAGGCCGGGTCGGAGATCGCCAGTGACGGCACGCTCACCGTCGTGCTCGATACGGCGTTGACCCCGGAGCTCAAACAAGAGGGCTTCGCCCGCGAGCTGATCAGCGTCATTCAACGCCTGCGCAAGAACGCCGACTTCGAAGTCACGACACGCATCACCCTGCACGCTCAGCGCGACCCGGCCCTCGACGCAGCACTGCAAGCCCACGGCGCGTACATCCAAGCCGAAACGCTGTGCGAAGACGTGCGGTTGGCAGACCAGCTCGATGCCGAAGCAGTCAACGTCGAAGGCACGGACTTGAAGCTACAAGTGACGGCCATCGCCTGAATCGCGGGTCGAACGAGAGTTCGCGAATCGAACTCTCATTTGGACCGAGGATTGCTGGGTCGAGACGCGGCGCCCCTCGGCTCGGCGCGTCTCGACACCCATCCTTCGCTAGCTGAAATCCATGGCCGTCGATGGCTCGTCAGGACCCGACTCGCGGCGGGTTCATCGAGAACACTTTCTCTACGACGGCGTAGTCGCGGTACCCCAAGCGGGCGATGGGCTTGACGCGCGTCAGGTCCACCAGGCCTTCGTTCAGCACGTCGTCACTGATGTGCACACCGACGACCTTGCCGAGCACGAGTACGTTGCGGGCGTCGGGGTTCGTGCTGGGCAGCTCCACGACCTGGTGCAGCTCGCACTCGAACGCGATCGGCGAAGCGGCAACCCGAGGTGGTTTCACCAGCGTCGACGGGGCGGCTTCCAAGCCAGCGTACTGAAACTCGTCGACGTCGGGAGCAACCGGCGCGCTGCTCTCGTTCATCGCTTCACGCAGGTCCCACGTGGCCATGCTGTAGACGAACTGCCCGGTCGCTTCGATGTTCGAAACGGTGTCCTTGGCGCCAAACGGTGTGCGACCGTTGCTGCAGTAGCCGATCACCGGGGGGCTCGACGCAAACATGTTGAAGAAGCTGTATGGCGCCAGATTCACGCGACCATCCGCCGAAACCGTGCTGATCCATCCGATGGGTCTCGGCGCCACGCACGCTTTGAGCGGATCGTGAGGCAGACCATGCGCTTCGGCTCCAGGGCGGTAGAACATGAGCGGATGGTACGCGACGAACGGTCCGATTGCAGCCAAAACCGCGCCTGGACCATTTCGCGGCGATCGATGCCCCATTCACGCGGTGGCAACGCGACGGCCGCCCACGAAGACGGCATCGACGGGGTTACCACCCACCTCGTAGGCCAGCGCACGTTCGTCGCGGTGTCGCAGCACAATCACGTCGGCACGCTTGCCCACTTCGAGCACGCCCCGATCGGTCAGTGACAAGAGTGCCGCAGCACGTTCGGTGCAGGCGCGGATTGCCTCGTGGACGGACAATCCCAACTTGCGCACGGCCAGGGCAACCACGAAGGGCATCGACGACGTGGGTGACGAGCCGGGGTTGCAATTGCTGGCGATCACCAAGTTGCCACCCGAGTCGCAGAACAGCCGCCCGTTGGCATAGCGGTCATCCGTCGAAAAGCCGCTCGCCGGAAGCATCACGCCGTACGTCGGTGAAGTCGCCAGCCGCTGGAGCAGCTGAGGGCTCGACGCCTCGAGGTGGTCGACGCTCAGCGCTCCCAGCTCGATCGCCAGCTGGACCCCGCCGATGCTGTTGAACTGGTCAGCGTGCAAACGCAACGGGTGACCCAGTTCGCGCGCGCGAGTGAACAGCCGTCGGCAATCGTCGACCGACCATGCCCCCGTTTCGCAATAGGCGTCGATCGCAATCGGCCCGAACTCACGATTCACCGCGGGCAGGGTCTCCACGATGGTCTGCTCGACGAAGTTCGCGACGGACGTATCGATGGCATGGCCAAGCAAAGCCGTCGGAACGACGTGACCATCGAAGTCCTCACGCGCCCGGTGAATCGCACGGAGCAACTTGAGCTCGTGTTCCGTGCTCAGTCCGTAGCCGGACTTGACTTCCACGCAGGTGGTACCTTCGCGCAACATCCAGTCGAGCCTCTGGCGCAAGTTCTCGGCCAGCTGCGCTTCCGTCGCCTCGCGCACGGCACGCACCGTCGCCAAGATACCGCCGCCGCGACTCATGATCTCCAGGTAACTTTTGCCGTGCAGTCTGTGCTCGAACTCCTCGAGCCTGTCTCCGGCCCAGATCGCGTGGGTGTGCGCGTCGACGAATGCGGGCATCACGACGCGACCTGCCGCATCGAACACGTCATCGCTCGGCGCGGGACACACCGCTTCGCCCAGCTCGACGATGTTTTCGCCCTCGATGCGCAGGCCGCCGCACTCGACGACCTGGTCGGTGCCCGCGACGATGCGCGCACCGACGATGGCCCAGCTCACGACACGCGCTCCGCAAAGCCCGACAAGAACGCGAGGACAATCAGCGCGGCAACGCGTGCACTCTTGCCCGAAGGGTCGTGCATCGGGCTGAGCTCCATCAGATCGAAGTGACGCACCGCCGAATGCCGGCCGGCAGCCTCCGCCAAACTCGTCGCGTGCCAAACTTGGACGCCCATCGGGTTCATGGCGCTCACGCCACAGACCAGCGATTGGTCGAGCCCATCCAGATCGATGCTGACGAAGCCGGGGCGACCGCCGGCGAACGCCAACTCGAAGTGCCGCCCGACGTTCAGCCCCTCTTTCAACACTTGGTCTATCCAAACCAGGCGCGCTCCGTGCCCGCCGAGCCACTCCACGTCGTTCTGGTCGTTGACGAAGCGCCCTAACCCCAGTTCCACGAAGCGAGCCGGCTCGAGACAGCGTTGTTCTATCAGGCGCCGAAAGGGCATTCCGGATCCGACCCGTTGTCGCACGTCGAGGTGCGCGTCCAAGTTGACGCCACCCACGGCCCCGACCGTATCAGCGAGCGCTGCGATCGCGGGAAAGCTCAAGTCGTGACCGCCGCCGATGCACAGCGGCACGAGGCCACGCGAATGCAAGTCCGAGACGATGCTTCGCACCCGCGCATGGGTCTCGAGCAGGGCCGACGCGTCGTGACCCGGCGCCGGGATCACGTCACCGACATCGAAGACCTTCGTGTCCAAGGGACGCCGACTCAGGCCATCGAATTGGCCACCGTAGCGACACAACGCTTCGCGAACCGCGCTCGGCCCTTCGTGGGTCCCCGGCCGTCCGCCGTTGAGGCGAACGCCCAAATCGTCGGGTAGCCCGAGCAGCGCCACCTGGCAACCACTGGGATCATCGTGTGCGATACGCGCCGCAAAGCGCGTCGAAGCGCATGGCGGCCAAACCCCCGGCGTCATCCACGCCTCATTCATCGGACTCACCTCGCAGCATCGGGATGTCCACGCTTCGTTCCACGGCACAACGCCTGGCCTCGACGTAGCCGGCGTCGGCGTGTCGCAAGATGCCCATCGCCGGGTCGTTGGTGAGCACGCGCTGCAACCGGACCGCGGCTTCGGGCGTCCCGTCGGCGACAATCACCACACCCGCATGCTGCGAGTAACCAATGCCGACACCGCCGCCGTGGTGAAAGCTCACCCACGACGCACCACTGGCCGTGTTGACCAAGGCGTTGAGCAGCGGCCAATCACTGATCGCGTCACTGCCGTCGAGCATGGCTTCGGTTTCGCGATTGGGCGACGCCACCGAGCCACAATCGAGATGATCGCGTCCGATGACGATCGGCGCACTGACCTTGCCCGAAGCCACGAGGTCGTTGAAGAGCAGTCCGGCTGCGTCGCGCTGCCCGAGACCGAGCCAGCAGATCCGAGCCGGCAGCCCCTGAAACGCAACGCGTTCTTCGGCGAGCCCCAACCAGCGGTGCAGCCGCTCGTCGTTCGGAAACAGCTCGAGTAACGCTCGATCGATGACCCGGATGTCCTGTGGGTCACCGGACAACGCGGCCCAGCGGAACGGTCCGCGTCCTTCGCAGAACTCGGGACGGATGTAGGCCGGCACGAACCCCGGGAAGGCAAAGGCCTGCTCGAAGCCGTGCTCCTTGGCGCGTTGGCGCAGGTTGTTACCGTAGTCGAACGTGACCGATCCGCGCTGCTGCAATGCAACCATCGCCTGCACGTGGCGCACCATGCTCTGCAGACTCTGCTCTTCGTAGTTGCGGGGATTGCTCCCAGCCAACGCGCGAGCCGCTGCGACGTCGAGGCCGGTAGGGACGTAGCTCAGCACGTCGTGGGCCGGGGTCTGATCGGTCAACGCGTCCGGATGGATCCCGCGTTCGACGAGCCGTTCGAGCAGCTCGACGGCGTTGGCCACCACGCCGACGGATACTGCGCGGCCGGCGCGCGCATGGTCGCTGGTACGGTCGATGGCAGCGTCGAGTCCGTCGCAGATTTCGTCGAGGTAGCGCGTGTGTACTCGGCGTTGCAGCTTGTCGCGATCGACGTCAGCGACCAGGCAAGCACCGCCGTTCATCGTCACCGCCAGCGGCTGGGCCCCGCCCATTCCCCCGCAGCCCGCCGTCACCACCCAGCGACCCCGCAGCTCGCCGCCGAAATGCCGCTTGGCACACGACGCGAACGTCTCGAACGTCCCCTGCAAGATCCCCTGAGTCCCGATGTAGATCCACGATCCCGCTGTCATTTGGCCGTACATGATGAGGCCCTTGGCGGCCAGCTCGTCGAAGTGCTGCTGGGTCGCCCAATGTGGCACGAGGTTCGAGTTGGCAATCAGCACACGCGGCGCGCCGGCATGAGTGCGCAGCACGCCAACCGGCTTGCCCGACTGCACCAACAACGTTTCGTCTGGCTCGAGCCGGGTGAGCGTCGCCACGATTGCATCATACGCCTCCCAGGATCGCGCAGCTTGCCCGCGTCCACCGTACACGACGAGGTGCGTAGGATCTTCTGCCACCTCGGGGTCGAGGTTGTTCATCAGCATGCGCAGCGCAGCTTCGGCCTGCCACGTCTTGCACGTCTTGTGCGGTCCGCGCGGCGCCCGGACCACGCGCGCCGAGTTCGGCGTGGATTTCCCTTCGCTCATGGTGACCTCACTGACAGCGTAGCGCAGAAGGGAGCCGCGAGCATTCGACGACTCACGCGCGGCGAACGGCCGCTGCTCTCGGGTCACACCAGCTGGACGAAACTCCCAGCAAGCACCGCGTCCGACAGCAGCGCGATGTCCGGCGCAGGCGGCCGGTCCTCGGTGCGGCGCGAAACCAGTCCGCGCACGATCTCGTGAGCGCGCTCGACGCCCGCCCCGGAGCGCAAGGGCCGCTGGTACTCGAGGGCCTCGGCCGCACACAGCAGCTCGATGGCGACGACCGAGACCATGCGATCCAGGGCGCGGCGCGCCTGCAGCGCGGCAGTCGCGCCGAACGAATTGTAGTCTTCCATGCCGGCGCTCGTCGGCACGTTCACCACGCTCGCTGGGCTAGCGAGGGTCGCAAGCTCGTTGCAACACGCAGCAGCAACGTATTGCGTGATCATCAATCCCGAATGCAAGCCGGGCACCGGCGACAAGTGCGGGTTGAGGTGATTCTCCGCATCAGATGCAGCAAGCAAGTAGTACACGCGCCGCTCGGCGATGCCGGCGATGTGCGCCATCGCGATCGCGAGGGTGTCGAGCGCCAAGGCCAACGGCATACCGTGAAAGTTCCCCGCACTGACGACGTTTCGCTCCGCGTCGTCGGCAAACACGAGCGGGTTGTCCGTGACGGCACCGAGTTCGCGCTCGATGAGACTCTTTGCGAAACCGATGGCGTCCAAGGCAGCACCGAGCACCTGCGGCGCACACCTCAGCGAGTAGGGATCTTGTACGCGCGGATCGTCGTGAAGGTGACTCGGAATGATCTGGCTGCCCTCAATCAAGCGCGACAACCGCTGGGCCACCTCGATCTGCCCCAGCTGCCCGCGCGCCGCGTGCACCCGCTCGTCGAGGAAAGCGTCAGTGCCGCGCGCCGCGTCGATGGACATTGCCGCAGCGGCCAACGCGCCGTCGAAAGCGCGCTGAACGTCTACCATGACCAGCGCGCCGAGCGCTGCCATCAGGTGGGTGCCGTTGATCAGCGCCAGCCCCTCTTTGGCAGCAAGCTGAAGCGGCGCCATACCGACGCGTTTCAGCGCCTCCGCCCCAGGCAGTACGTCGCCTCGTAGCGTCGCATCGCCACGCCCGATCAACACCAATGCGGCGTGCGCCAACGGCGCCAGATCTCCCGAAGCGCCAACCGAACCGATTGACGGCACGATCGGTGTGACCCCGCGATTGAGCAGTTCGACCAGCGTCGTCACGACGACCGGACGCACCCCCGAATGACCCCGTGACAGTGAGGCCGAAAGCAGCAACAGCATGGCCCGTACGACTTCGTCGGGCAGCGGGTCCCCGACTCCCGATGCGTGGGACAAGATCAGATTGTGCTGTACCTGCGTCAACTGCTCGTCATCGATGCGGCGGCGCGCGAGCGAGCCAAACCCCGTGTTGACTCCGTACACCGCCTCGCCCGTGGACATCGCTCGTTGCAGCGCACCACGGCAGCTCTCGAGCTGATTCCGCGCGCTCTCGGCTAGCGCGACCTTCGCACCGTTGCGGGCGACGGCTTCGACGTCGTGCATCGAAAGTGCCCCACCGTCGAGTACGACCGTGGAGTTCTCCTCACCCATACGGCGATCTGTAGCGCAGCCCCTCTCGCCTGACCACCCGAGAGTGCGTGGCACTTCCCCGCGGCCATCGATGGCTGTTGCCTCGCCACAGCAAACGCCAGCACGGGGAACGTGGGCACCCGTTGCTCCGCCCGGCGGCGTACGGTCACCGACGCGACGGGAGAAAGTCCTGTGGTCTTCACCGTGTGGGATCCAAGTGCGGAACGAGATGCACTTTGCGGTTGCCGACTCCAATACGACAAGCTACCGTTGGCCAATCATGTGGATGCACCGCTTCCTCTGACGCGCCCGTCGCGACTCGTGCCCCAGGCAACGGTCGCACTTGGAGTCAATCCAAGTCGTCGGGAACGCGACCCTGGCTAGTGCCCCGAACGAGAAGTTCGGGACGAATGACGCAGATGTGCCCTCGAACGAAGAGAAGCGCATCGGCACGGAATTGCGGCAACTGCACCAAACCTGGTGCCGCTGCAATTCCGCCGCGAACTGCGCGTTCAGAGCACTAGAAGGCAATGGCTCCGCGGGTTTTCGCCCGGGCTCGTCATGCCTCGGCCCCGGGTTCGCGAGCGTCAGAGCTCCTCCCTGGACCCGGCTTCAGCGCCAGGTCCGGGTATCAGTGCGGTCGCGGCTGATCCGAACACCGACGGTCGGTGTTCGTCGTCGCGCCGCTGTTGGAACCGATTTCCGTCGGTTCCCTGACGAGAAAAGGCGGTTCACATGAGATTCCATTCGAAATCGGTCGAAGAGCACGCGGAAGTACCCCTGGCAGACGACGGTCGCTGGGAGCAATTGGTCAACCACTGGCAGCATCGTTCACCACACACCACAACCAACGGAACCAACCGCTGCTACGTGCTGTCGGTGCTGCGCCCTGATGACGGTGACGTTGAGCAGGGGCGATTGGCTGAAATCCTCGGGTTGGTCGACGCCCAAGGAGACCTCGTCGTCGGATCGGAGGCTTACGTGCTGTACGACCCCGACGCACGCACACTGATCCGCAAAGGCGTCGCTCTGCGCATCGCCGAAAGGGCGCGCGCGTCTGAGGCCAACATGCTGGTCGTCGACGCCGAGTTGACGCCATCCCAGACTCGCAACCTCGAGGAAAGTATCGGCTTACCCATTTGCGATCGCGAGGCGGTGATCCTCAACGTCTTCGAACGCAACGCCTCGACGCGCCGTGCTCGCGCTCAGGTCGAGATCGCACATCTCGAGTACTTGCGCCCCCGCATTCGGGGCATTGGTCTGAACATGGACCAGCAGATGGGCGGCTCGAACAAGGCACGCGGCCCAGGCGAGACCGCGTCCGAGCTGCTTGCGCGACAGCTCGACGGACGCCTGTCGGAATTGCGGCGGCGACTGGACCGACTGAAGCACTCCGACGCGTCGGCACGCAAACGACGGACGCACTGCAGTCGCGTCGTGCTCGTGGGATACACCAACGCCGGAAAGACGTCTCTCATGAACGCCTTGACCGGCGCTGATCTCTCGGCACGCAATCGCCCCTTCGAAACCCTGGAAGCGACCTCCCGATGCCTGAGTCGTCACGGTGGGGACATCTTGCTCAGCGACAGTGTCGGTTTCATCCGGCGACTACCCGAGCGACTGTTCGCAAGTTTCGAATCGACCCTCGCCGAAGTGACTGAAGCGTCGCTGCTGTTGCTCGTCGCGGACATAACCGATCCAGAGGTCGCCGAACACCTCAGGACGACACGCGAGGTCCTCAAACGACTCGGAGCCGATGACCTCCCCCGACTGGTCGTGTTCAACAAGGCCGACCGCCTTCGGGACGCACGGACGACTGGAGACCTCCGTGCACTGGCTTTGGGTGACGATCACGTCGTGCTCACGGCCCGCTCCGTCGAGGCCGTGAGTGAACTGCGTGGGCAAATCCTGCAGCGAGTGCGCGGTCGCTGCGCCGTGAGGAAGTTGTTCGTCCCGTATTGCCGCGCCGATCTGAATCGCGACGTCTACGCCAAGTGCCGCGTGCTTCAGGCCGAAGCGACGGACCAAGGAATGCAACTCGTCGTCGAGGGCGACCCTCACGTCATCGACGCGTTGGCACTACGAACCACGGAGGCGCGCTGATGCCGGTCCAATCCATGCTATTAGCCCACGACCTCTGCATCTCCGCCGCCTCGGGGCGGCCGCTATTTCGCGACCTGACGCTCGCACTCGATCGGGGCGACCGTGTCGCACTCGTGGGGCGCAACGGGGCGGGCAAATCAACGCTGCTGGTGGTATTGACCGCGCAGACCGCTCCACGCAGCGGCAAGGTGTCTGTTCGAGGCTCCCACGAATTCGTCCCTCAACAGATGCCATTGGGCGTGCCATCGAGTGCGGGCCAGTGGCGGCGTGCGGCCTTGGCCCGAGCGTTCACCACCCAGCCCGACGTGTTGCTGTTGGATGAGCCGACCCGCGACTTGGACGGCGACGCCGTGCGTTGGCTACTCGATGCCTTGGAGCGCTTCGACGGCGCGGTGCTGGTGGTCTCCCACGACCGCCGCCTGCTCGAGAGGTTCGATCAATTCTTCGTCGTGGCCGAATCTGGGTCGAAGCACTTCAGCGGGTCTTTCGACGCAGTGCTCACGCACCTGCGAGACGAACGAACCAATGAAGAACGCCGCTACGTGCGACGCCTCGCGGACCTGGTCGACAAGGAGCAACGCAACGATCGACTCCAGCGGCGCAGAGCTCGCAAGAAGAATCTGGGACGACTGCACGAGCTGAAGCGTTGCCCTGCACGCGCCCAACTCAACGGCAAACGGGGCTACGCGCAGGTCAGTCAGGGAAAGCGCGCCGAGCTTCAACACAAGCGCATCGAATCGGCGCGCCAATGGGTCAAGGCGGCGCGGCGCTCACTGGCGGTCGACTTACCCCTGAACTTGACGCAGCCGGTGTTGGGTGCCCCGACCACACCAGTCATCAACGCACAGGCCATCGCGGGACACTGCAACGGGCGGACGCTGTTCGCGGAGCTATCCTTCACTCTCGACAGACAGCGCCTGGCGATTGTTGGCCCCAACGGCAGCGGCAAGACCACCCTCGTCGAAACGCTGACTGGTCGTCGGCCCCCGCTACACGGCAAGGTACGTTGCGACGACGCACGCATCGGGTACATCGCTCAAAACGCGAGTAACTGGCAACACTCGCGAAGTCTCATCGAGCTGCTGTGCTCGCAGCCGACGGAAGACGAGCTGGAGCGTTGCGCGCACCGATTGCGCTCCCACCGCTTCCCGTTGGCACTTGCCGAGCGTCCACTGGTCACGCTCAGCCCCGGCGAACGCGTGCGAGCCGCACTCATTTGTTTGTTCGAGCGCGACCCCGTACCGGAGCTGTTGGTGTTGGACGAACCGTCCGATGCGCTCGACTTGCTCGGGCTCGAGGCGATGGAGCGCGCGTTGACGGCGTGGCCAGGCGGCTTGCTCGTCGTGAGTCACGATCGAGACTGGCTGCGACGAATCGGCGTGGACGTGGCCATGTCGTTCGACTGACGTCAGCGTCGGCAGATACTGAACCCGTTCGTGTTTCCGGAAGACCACACACCGAGCCCCAACGCAGCTGACGCAATGATTGCGCCTCCGGGTTATGTGGTGGCACAGCCGCCGATTTTCCTGCGCGCATGCGCGCTGGAGAGTTAGCCGTAGGACGGAACCGGCGCGCGGTTGCTTGACGGCCGAGGCGGCACTGTGCTCTCAGTTCGCCCGAATGCCGTACTACGGCTCATCATCGCTCAGCGAGGCGATGCGAAAGGACCTGTTGATGCGCACGACGAAACTGAACCTTGCATTGGCTTCTCTGGTACTGAGTGGATTCGCCGGGTGTGCAGGCTCATCCCCACCAGCAGCTCCGCCCGAAACCGCCGCCGAACCCGAACCCGCCACATCGGCGCCCGCACCGGTCGAGGCCGCACCAACTGCGGAGCCCGAAACGGCTCCCGCCGACGCGCAGCCAGAAGAAGAGCAAGCGCAAGTCGACGTTCCGCCCGAGGGCTCGTCCCTCAACCGCATCATGCAGGCACACTTCGTCGACGCGCTGCTCATCCGCAAGGCGGTGATTGCTGGCCGCCCGGAAGACACATCGCGCCCCGCCAACGCAATCGTGGACATTCGAGATCTCGACAATCTGCCCAAGGGCTGGCGGCCTTTCGTCGAACACATGCAAGAGACAGCGGGACGGATTACCAACAGCACGACGCCCTCGGCCGCGGCGGCCGCGGCGGCCGACCTCGGCGTTTCCTGCGGGTTGTGCCATCAACGAAACGGGGGCCCCAAGCCGTCGACCGAGCCCGAGCCGCCCCGAGGCACGACGGTCGAAAGCGGCATGCTGCACCACATCTGGGCCACGGAACGACTCTGGGACGGCCTGTCCGTGCCGTCCGACACGGCCTGGAATGCCGGTGCAAAGGCGCTGAGCAGTAGCGACCCCTTCCCCAAACAGTTCTTGAAAGAAGGTGGCGTGGACGTGCGCAGCGCCGCAGCCGACTTCGCCAAGCTCACCGCCAAGGCCCCAACCAAGAAGACCGTGCCCGAGCGTGCCGCGCTGTATGCAGAACTGCTCGTCACCTGCGGAACGTGCCACACCGCGATGAAGAACAAGAACAAGCAGTGAGCGCGGACGGGCCGGGGCTCGGGGAGTGAGAAACGGCCCGACAATCGTGCTCGCCCATTTGGCATCCAGCAGGCTCACCCGCCGAGGCCCGATCTTTGGATTCGGTCAGCGGCCACGCCGATTGGGGTGAAGAGGCGATCACCTTGTTCGAGGGGCACCCACAGCTAGGCTGTGCGGTGCCATGAACATCAAGCTGCTCGTCGACAACATCATGCGACAGACGACGGTGCTGATCGCGCAGCTTTCCACCGCTGCCGGAGTGCGTGCCCCGCTGGCGCACATCGCAGACCAAGTGTTCCTGTCGTTGGCCAAGGAAATCGAGGCCCAGGGAGTCGGCCGCAAGGTGGTCGCCGACATGTTCGGAATGGCGCTTCGCGGCTATCAACTCAAGACGCAGCGCCTAACCGAAAGCCAGTCGACCCAGGGCCGTACGTTGTTCGAGGCCGTACTGGAGTACATCGAGAAGCAGGGCGCCGTCACGCGACGCGACTTGCTGGAGCGCTTTCGCCACGACGGCGAACGCGAAACGGTGGGAGTACTGAGCGACTTGGTGGGGAGCGGCCTGGTACACGCGACTGGCCGCGGGGCGGGAACTCTGTACGGCGTGACCTCGGAGGCCGAACGACAACGGCTGACCCGAGAAAGCGACGAGCAGGCACTCGGTGACATGCTTTGGGGGGCCATCTATCGCGGCCCCGGTAGGACGGTCTCCGCGCTGGCGTCAGAGCTGTGTCTCTCGGAAGCCCAATTGCAGGCCCCGGTGGCGCGCTTGATCGACGAGGGGGTCATCCAGCGAGACGACGCCGGCAAGCTGCGCGCTTGGGGTTTTCAGATCCCGGTCGGAGCAGAACACGGCTGGGAGAGCGCCGTCTTCGACCACTTCCAAGCGATGGCCACGGCTGTCGCGACCAAGCTGCAGTTGCTCTCGCGCCCCAACCCGCTGGGAAACAGCGTCGGTGGCACGACATTGCGCTTTCAACTGACGCCCAGCCACCCGCAGAAGGAGCGCGTGATGCGCCTCCTCGAGGAGACTCGCACCCAGCTCAACACGCTCTGGAGGGAGGTCTCGGACTACAACGGTGCGCATGGCATCGCGGACGACCAACGCTTCGACGTCGTGTTCTATTTCGGGCAGAGCGTCGACCTCGGGGCACCGGGGCTGGACGAAGGATCCAACACATGAAACATCTGTTCATCTCAGGCCTGCTACTCCTAGTCGCCGTCTCTTGCGGCGCGGACGCCACCAAAGGGCCCGGTGACAACGGCGGCAACACCAACTGGTTGAGAACGTGTGCCACGGACGCAGACTGCAAGAGCGATGGCCAATGCGTATCCAAGAGATGCTTGATGCCGTGCGAGGCGGCTAGTGGGTGTGAGGGATTCTCCAACACCGAATGCTCGATGATCCGCGACGTCAGCTTCGACGATGAGGGAGACTGCAGTAAGGGACCTGCCGAATCGCTGTGTGCGTTGCTCTGCGATCGGGATGGGGATTGCGCGGACTTAGGCGCGGCCTACCGCTGTGACGAAAGCGTGTGCACTCCAACCTGCGAGGGGTCATCACCCAGCCCATCCTCGCCGGCACGACCCAGCGAGCCAACGCCCAATGAGCCCGCCTCCGCTGATGCGGGCCCAGTGCCGGGCTTCACGGACGGGGGCTCGCCCGAGCCCAACGTGGACGAATGCGTCGTGGTCATGAACGTCAGCGAATGCTGTCCCCAGGCGTTCGGCGCAAGGCGTTCGGAATTGGAGCAGTCAGACTGCTGGTACGAGATCATCGACGGCGACTATCAGCAGCCGAGTGGACTGCCGCAACACTGCTACCCTTCGTGTCCGGAACTGTTGTGCGCGCCCTTCGAGACTCCGGGAGTGTTCGGCATGGCGGTGGCAGATGCCCTCGGAAACTGTATGCTCGAGCCGACCTGCGAAGATGGCTCTTGCCCTGGCAGCCTCTGCGACCCAGTCGTCGGCTGCAGCGCCGAGTGGACCGATCCGGTCACCGACCAAGGTCGGTTGCAGTGCAAAGCAGACACGTGTGGTGAAGTCGGCGTGTGCACGTACGCGGAGTACGGCAGCTGCGGGGAGTTCTACGCTCCCGTCTGTGCGTGCGACGGCAACACCTACGACAACCGGTGCACGGCAGGGCCGCTCGCACCGATTCAATACGAAGGCGAATGCAAAACGACCGACCCCGCCCCCGTCACTGACGGAGATGCCTGCGTCATCGCCTTCAATGCCGCGGACTGTTGCCCCGAACCGTATGCGACGCGCCGAAGCGACGTGGATAGCGACGACTGCGTGTTCGAGGTCATCGACGGCGACACGTCACCCGTGAACGACGTGCCGGACGTGTGCTTCGGGCCGTGCCCCGCAATCGCATGCCCGAGGAGCGACGAGCTGAGCCTGTTCGGCATGGTCACGGAACGAGACGGCAACTGCGTCCTCGAAGCAACGTGCGACGACGGCAGCTGTGTGGGCAGTACATGCGATCCGAACGTGGGTTGTGACTCCGACTGGGAGTGCAGCGGTCCTAGCTGCCAGGACGGCGACCGACTGAGCTGCTTCGCCGACGCCTGCGGCGCCCCCGGCACGTGTCTTCGCGAACAGCCCCCGCAGTGTCCACCCGAGTCGGAGCCCGTGTGCGGTTGTGACGGTACACAGTATGACAGCACGTGCAGCGCCGGCCTCAATCCGATCGACCACGTCGGTGAGTGCAGCGAAGCTCCAACTCCCTGACGAGACGACGGAGCGGCAGGCGAGCCCCGAACCGCCGTGACCCGCGCCACGCTTCACTGCGAATGGTAAACCAGGCTCAGCATCAGGGTGCGCTGGGGTAACGGTACCTGCCGAACGCCGCCAAATGGGTAGTATTCAGTGCTCCCCAGCAGGTTTCTCCCCAGCAACTCGACCCGCAGGCGCTCCGTCGCCGGCACGAGCAGGTTGGCATCGATGCGCGCGAACCCCGGCGAAGTGTCCATCGACTTGTCAGGCAAGTAGTAGCCGCTGACCCAGCGTACCCAAACCGTCGCGCGCACGTTTGCCGCCCAGCTTGCCAGATAGCTTGCCCCCGCGTGGAAGTCGTGTTCGGGAACCTCGTCTGCGATGGAGTCGTCAACGGGCGTCGAGTAAGCGTAATTCGACAGCAACTCGAGGCCCGGGGCCACGCTCGCGCTGGCATCGAGAGTCAACCCCACGGTTTGCACCGCTTCGGAGCCGTTGGCGAAGATGTTTTGCCCCTCGTAGCGAACGCCGTTGAGGGCGTCGCTGGTGTTGCTGGAGAAGCCGCTGGCTTCAAACCGGATCCGCTCCGACGAGTACACTGCGGCCAACTCGAACGACTCGGTGGTCTCCGCCCCCAGGGTCCGGATCCCGTCGACATCGCCCCCGGTGCTGCGGAGGGTCGCTCGGGCTTCCTCGTTGAGTCCGTACTCTTTGATGCCCGGCGCGCGAAGCGCCGTGCTGTACAGGGCCTTGAGCGCAAACGATTCCACGAACTGTTGAACGATGCCTACCCGCGGCGAAAGTCGGATGAACTGTTCGTCGGCAGTCAGCGAACTGTCGAGGCGGGCCCCGCCGATCAATGACAGCTCGTGAAACACGGGAAGCCGAGAGCGAACCTGAGCGTATGCCGACAGCGTGGTGACACGCGGTGATTCGACGTCGACGTCATCGGTCAGTGGCGGCACCTGATCCGCCTCGACCACGCGGCTGTGCCCCTCATCAGCCGGACTGCTCTGCGCGCGGGTATCGAAACTGTACCCGGTGATCAATTCGAAGCGACGTCCCCTGTGAACACGCAGCTCGACCGACGCCTCCACATCGTTGACGAACTGGTCGTAGGAAGCAAACACCGGCCCGGTTCCGTCGTAGTCCTCGTAGGCGGCCCGATCGAAAGGCACGGTGACGCCCTTCTCACGGGAGAGGTTGTACTTGACGTACGCGTTGATCCCCAAAACCCGGGAGACGTCCCGTTGAAAGCGAACGTAGGGCACCAGGGTGGTCCAACGCAGCTCGTTGAGCTCGCTGGAAAAGTCCCCAGTCCAGAACTCACCGAGTCCCCCGGTCTTGTCCATGTAGATGAGGCCTGCGCCCAAGCCTTCGCTGGCCCCGGACACGGACTCGTGAGCCAGACGCAGAAAGATCGAGTCTTGGTCGTCCCAGTTGCGCTGCAGCGCTGACGCCTCGGCGCCTACGGCGTCGGCGGTTGCGTACCGCGACGTATACCCGAGGTTGATACTCGTGGACGTGGACGTGTCACGATGCAACAGGTTGGCAAGTGCGCGCCGCTCGAACCCCGGTGTTCCCAAGCCCACCCGCGACTCGACCAGGCTTCCCGGCAGTTCGAGTCGCTTGGGCACGACACTGACCACGCCGAGAAACGCGCTCGTTCCGTATAGCGCGGAAGACGGACCGCTGAGGAACTCGACCTGTTCGGCCATGAACAACGGCAGTTCGTACTCGGTCGACGCCTTGTAGCCCTTCGCGTGATTGACGGGAATGCCATCCACGAGCAACAAATGCTTGTTGTTGTTGAAGCTGCCTGCCTTTTGTCCACGCGTGCTCAGAACACGTTCGCCAAAGACCGTATAGCTCGAGTAGCCCGGCGTGATGTCGGCGAGATCGGCGACGGTGTACAAGCCATGGCGTTCCATCGTCTCCGCCGTAGCCACCCAAACCGTCCCCGGCACTTGAGCGCTCTTCTCCGGTACCTTGCCAGCAACGCTGGAACGCACCGTCATCAGTTCCTCGAGCGTGAGATCCATCAGTGGTGTTTCGTCGCTCGTGGCATTTCCCATCGCCTCCGCTCGAGGCGCCAATGCGAGCGCCGCGACGAAGGGGCCAAGCGACAGACGACATCGCAAAGATCGGCTCACTCCACCTCCTCGAGCCGCACCATAGCGACGGGCGCAAGGCGTCACAACCTTCGCTCCGTCGCGCCCCCTCGGAAAGCGTCCGAACCGGACGCACCAAGGTAGGACATTGTGGTTCACCGCGTATCGAGCCGAGACGAAACTGGCGACGAAAGCCGGCGATGGGTAGATTCGTCGAGAAAATGTCCGCTGTACCGTGTGGGCGAAGGCGCTTGAAGGGCGCACCGTGTCCCCCCGTCGGAACTCGCGACTTCGAGCTGGTCCAAGATCGCAAAAAAAAAAACGAACAGCACCCAACGCGGAATGAAGCGAAGACAACTGGTCCAACTTGCACTGGCGCTCGGCATGGGGCTGCGCGTTCGGGAAGGTGCATGCGGATACTCCACCGCTCAGATCGAAGCGGCGTTGATCTATCGCATGGCCGGGTTCATCCGTTGGCCGCAAGCATTCGAACGGAAGTTCCAGATTGGCGTGTTCGGCAACTCGGATCGCTACGCACCGCTGCGGCGCCTATCCGAAACCCAACACCTTCACGGTGTCGACGTCGAGGTCCATCAAGTGCCGAACGAGGGTCCTTGGCGACCTGTACACCTCGTCTACGTGTCCGCCGATCGAGTTCGCTCACTCACCAGAATCGCGGAGAAGCTGGCAAAGCAACCCGTCTTGATCGCCACGCATGCCCCGGGCGCAACGCGGCTCGGCGCGGCCGTCAACTTCTACGAAGAGAACGGCAAGAGCCGCTTCGAGATCAATCCTGACTGCTTGAAGCGTCACCAGCTCAGCGCAAGCTACAAGCTGCTGTCGCTCGCTCGCATCGTGAGGGACGCTTGACTCGCAGTTGGTGGAGCGATCTGCCAATCGGCGGCAAGATAGCCTTGCTGGTGGCCGTGCTCGCAAGCACGGGTTTCGCTGCTGCAACCGGCATCACCCTCATCCGGCATGAGCATGCCCAACGCGCCGACGCGCTGGAACATGCCCGCGCGCTCGCTTTCACGGTGGCAGAGTACAGCGCCGCCGCCGTCGTGTTCGACGATCGCGAAGGCGCCGAAGAGTTGCTGGCCAAACTGCGAAGCACACCTGACGTCGCTTGCGCGACCCTCCTCGGCAGCCACGAGGCGCCGCTTGCGACGTTCACCACGTCCGAGCATCCCACCTGCACCAGCCCGACCGAGTCCCCATCGGCAACGATGTGGAGCGATGAGACGACCAACACCGCGTACGTGCCGGTAGTGCACGAGGGGCGCACCGTGGGACATCTGCTGCTCCAGACGAGCACCGCCAAACTGGAGGCGCAGCTCGAGCGCGCCTATCTGGAATCCGGCGCAATCCTCTTGGGATTATTCATACTCTGCGGCTTGATGGCCCTTCGGCTGCAGCGACTGATCACCCTGCCCGTCCTGCGATTGGCCGCCGCGGCCCGACGCGTGCAGCACGCGCCCGACCTCACCGAACGCGTTCAGCACCAGGGTGCCGATGAGGTCGGCGTACTCTACGACAGTTTCAACGCCATGCTGGACGAGTTGGCAGCCCGACGCGCCGAGCAGCTGGCAAGCGACGCGCGGATGCGCGCCCTGCTCGACGCGTTGCCCGACCTGGTATTTCTCGTCGATCATCACGGCGTCTATCGGGACGTCTTGGCTGGTCCGCCCGAATTGCTCGCCAAGGACGAAAACCTCTTGATCGGGCGCTCGCTGGTTGACGTCGTCGGACAACCGCTTGGACAGCGGCTCACCGAAACTCTGGTCGCAACGATGGACAAGGGAGAGCGAACACGTTTCGACTACGAGCTCGACGTGCCCGCGGGGAGGCGTAGGTTCGAGGCCGTCGCTGTTCCCATCCTCCCCGACACGTCGACTTCAGAACGGCTAGCGCTGATCGTGGCACGCGACGTTACCGAACGTTCGGAGCTCGAGCAGCGCGTTCGAGAATCGCAAAAGATGGAGGCGCTCGGACGACTCGCGGGCGGTGTGGCGCACGACTTCAACAACCTGCTCACTGGCATCATGGGATACGCAGAACTGTTCCTCCCCGAAACGACGGGAACGCTCCACGAAGCTCTCGAGGCAATTCTCACGGCTTCGCGTCAAGCGTCGGATCTGACCGAGCAGTTGCTGACCTTCTCGCGACACAAATCACGAATCGCGGCTCCCGTCGATTGCGCACGGGTCGTCACGCGGGTCGCCAAGATGATCAAGCGCACCGCCGACCGGCGCATTCGCATCGAAGTCGCCGCAGCCCAGCCGGCCTGGGTCGTCGGAGACGAGTCACACCTGGAGAGTGCCATCCTCAACCTCGCGGTCAATGCGAGGGACGCGATGCCTCGAGGAGGCGTCCTGACCCTGAGTGTCGCTGACTTTCATGGTGAAGTTCCCGAAGGGGTCGGTGGCGATGCAGACGTGGTGGATTGGATCGAAATCGTGGTGGCCGATACCGGCCTGGGGATCCCCGACAACCTGCGACATCGCGTGTTTGATCCGTTCTTCACGACCAAGAAAGTCGGCCAGGGCACCGGCTTGGGTCTATCGACGGCGTACGGAGTGATCGTCGATCACGGCGGGCGAATTTCGCTCAGTTCGAAGGCGAACGAGGGTACCCGCTTCGGAGTGTTCCTGCCGAGTACTCGACAGCGACCAGAACAGCCGTCGACTCGCCCTGCCCCACCGCACGGAAAGGGCACGATCTTGGTCGTCGACGACGATCGTGTCGCGTTGGCGGTCTGTGACAAACTGCTACTGTCACTGGGCTACGACTCGGTTGCGTTCGAAGATCCGGCCCGCGCCGTCGAGTACTTCGAGAAGAACCATGGTCGCGTCGACTTGGTCTTGCTGGACATGGTGATGCCCACGCTCACCGGTCCGCAAGTCGCGGAGCGGTTGCGGCGCGTAGCGCCAGGCGTCCGTCTGGTCGTCGTTTCGGGATTCTCGGAAGATTCGATCGAAGACTTGTCGCCGCTGGCGTTCATCAAGAAGCCCTACACGCGGGCCCGCCTCGCAGAGGTAGTCGCGCAGTGCATCGGCCCGGTCGAGGAAGCGAGCCCGCCTTCTCGCGCCGTGGACTGACACAGGGGCAGGACGCGAGGGTTCTGGCTGATTCGACGCACCGTCGCTTCGTCGCGCCTCGAAGAGCCGGGCCGAACCGCTGTTCGAGCGGGGGAGAACCCGTTCGCAGCGTGCGACGGATTTACCCGCTGTGGTCACGGGCACCGTCCTGTTAGGGTGAACCATGCACAGAGATCCGGCATGTGCCGCGTGCGGAAACGAGACCTGGGAGGTGCTCTGCAAACGGGCACTGTCCTCGATCGACATGCACGCGGCAATCACGGATCGAACTGCCGCTGCGCGGCTCATCGCCCTGCTCGACGCGGCTGGCCAAACGAGTCACGACGTGGAGTTCAGGGTGTGCAAGCGTTGTGGCTTCGTCTGCTTCATGCCGCGCCCCGACGAAACGGAAGCCACCCAATTGGCTGAGCCTCTGCAATCAAGCGACGAGCCGAACCTGCAACCTTCCGTGAGCGGCGCCATCGACGGGCTGCACGCACTGTGCCTCGCCGACGAACTCGAAGATCATTTGGTGCATCGGTCGCGAGTGTTGTCCATTGGCGGGGGGGATGGACGCCACCTGACCTCAATCGCCAATCGTGGCAACGTCGTCTTCATCGTCGACTCGACGCCCAGCGCCCTGCCCGGGGTGGTTCGACTGGGTGCGGGGCTCGATGCACTCGATTCGACGGCCAGGTTCGACGCGATTTGTCTCGATTCCACTTTGGAGCACTCGGCGGAGCCGGCGAAGCTCTTGTCGCGAGCCCGCGCGCACCTCAACGACGACGGCGTCCTGCTGGTCGAGGTGCCGATGGACCTGTTCGGCAGACAGCCTCCTCGAACGCCACCGCTGACGTCCATCAATTGCTTTCAGACCACGAGCTTGAGTACTTTGCTGGAGCGCGTTGGGTTGCGCCCGCTGAACTGTGTCTTCGCCTGGCACTACACCCAACCGCGGCTGGTCGTCCGTGCGCTTTGCGAAAAGTCGACCCCCAGCGAGAGACGCACTCCGGACGCAGCCGGAGCCAGGCTGACTCGCGCGTTGCTTCGGCGAGATCCCCGTCCGCTTCGTGGCCTGATGCGCGGCGACGCCAAGCGCACCGGTGCCGCCCTGTTGGGCTACTCCTTACGCGCAATCCGTCGCCTGAGACTCGGTAGCTCGCCCACGACACGCTGACCGTCATGCGTTCGATCTTGCTGCTCTCGTTTCGATACCCGCCATACAGCCGCGTCGGGGCTTACCGCTGGGCACGGTTGAGCGCCGGTCTGGCGCGCCTCGGACATCGAGTGGAAGTCTTGAGCGTCAATTGGCCCCGAGGACCGGAGATGGATTGGTTCGCAGGCACCGAGCACACGAAGATCCACGTCACCCGCACGCTCTCCGGTTATCCGCACGCGCTAAAAGCAGTGAAAATGCCGACGACCGGCGCGGGGAAGCGGCTGCGAAGATGGACGTTGAGCGCGTTCGATCGCTGCAGCAGCGACGATGCGGCTCACTGGCACTGGTTCATGGTACCTGCGGCAGAACGCCTGCTGCGGGCAAACGGCGTCCCTGTGCTCGTTGCCACGGGAGCACCGTTTTCGGTGAACCTCTGGGCCGCCCGAATCAAACAGCGCCACCCGGAACTCAAACTGATCCAAGACTTTCGAGATCCGTGGCTGACGGAGCCGGCTTCGGGTGTCGCGGGTGATGCCTTCGCCGAGGCCACGATGACCGCCGATTGCCTCGTCTCCGTGACCGACGAGATGACCGCACTGTTTGCAAAGTTGTCCGGCCACCATCACACCCGCACCATCGCCAACGGAGTGGATCTCGAGCAGGTTCGCTCTTGCCGCAGTTCGGCGCCGGCTCGGCTCGATTTTGCGTACATCGGGGCTTTGGCGAATGGCCGAGACGTGCCCGCCACACTGTTTTTGCAGTGGGTTCGGCGGCGGCGCGACGAAGGACGTCCGGTGCGCGCAGCTTTCATGGGGCGCATCCCGCCGACCCTCGCTCGCGATTTCGAAGACCTGGTCCACTCAGGCCAACTCGAGCTGCATGGCCACGGGCCTCAGCGCGACGCATTCGCGCTGGCGGCCTCCGCGCGCTACGCCCTGCACTTCAACGGTCCTGTTGCAGTGGCACTCACCCAAGTGACCACGAAATTGGTCGAACACGCCGCACTCGGTCGGCCCACTTTGTCCCTGAACTACGGTGGCGCCGTGGAACCCTTCATCCAAGAACGCGGCCTGGGCTTGTCGTTGCGCGCGGATGCGGCAGACTTGCCGGTACGACTCGATGACAGCTTGACGACGAACGAACCGTGGAGCTTGTCAATCGACGACTTGGATGCGCAGCGCTCTGTCGAAGCGTATTCACAACTGATCGAGAGCGTCTAGGCCCATACGACGAGCGCATCAACCGCCAACCGAGCCGCCACAAACACCGAGCCCACGAAGTGTCGAACCGCAATCTGCTGTCCAAACTGAAGCGCCGCATCGAGAAGCGCTGGTGGCCCCGTGGGCGGCGCCGTCTTCGCGACGATCTGACGGTCCCTGCGTTCTTCGAACAACTGAACAATCGAGGTTGCCGCTACGCAATACTGCGTTGGTTCGAGGACTTGCCAAACGTCCAACCCGGGGAAGATCTCGACATCCTGGTCAGCGACGAAGACGCGCCGTTCGTCGAGTCGTTGCTGACGACTCGCGGTGATGGGCCGGGCACGCCGTGCGACCTCTACAGTGTGTCAGGCTTGGCCGGCACGGCCTTTCGGAGCATGCCCTACTACCCCCCGCACGTCGCTCGCGACATTCTTCGCCGGGCGATACGCCACGACAGCGCAGCGTGGGTTCCCTGCCCCGAGGACCATTTCTTCAGCCTCGCCTACCATGCCCTGTACCACAAAGGGGCGTCTTCTGGGTTACCCGAGAAGCCTCAATCAACGCCGACTGGTAGCAACCCCGAGCACGACTACGTTGCCGTACTCTCCGCCTCGAGTCGCGCTCTGGGCCTGAGCGTCGACATCGACCTGTCGAGCCTCGACGCGCTTCTGGACGAAAGAGGTTGGCGCCCGCCGCTGGACATGATGGCCAAGCTCGGGGAACGCAACGCGTGGTGCAAGCAACTGGCAGACCGCGAGTTCGACAGGCAGCCGGAAGTGCCGGGGCTCGCGGCATTTCTAGTGCGTCAGGTCGCAGAGGATCCGGGAGACGTGGCCCGAATTCGAGAAATCATCGAGGAAGACGGCTTCGTCGTGCTCCTGGAGCGGCACCTGGACGAAGCAGGGCGGCAACGCGTTGGACGCGCCGTACGCGGCGGAACCTGGGGGCCAGGTCCCTTTCCGATGCCGGGCGGTGGCCCAGCAGTGCTGCTTGCGGCGGTCGACGTCTTTCCGCGCCCCCCATCGGATGAACTCGCCAAACAGCATGGGCAAGCTGACAACGCGCACGTCTTCGACACCAAGTTGCGTGTTCGGCGCTGGTGGAATGGTCGTCTTCCCCCTCAGCGACACTGCAACGTGCTGCATGCGAGTGATAACGCGCGCCACGCCGCGCACTACATCGAACTCGCTGCGGCCGGTGACACGAACAGCGTCCTCGAAGGCGCGCGTGCCGAGTTAGAACGAGTCGAGTCATCTCAGGACGACGTCGTGCGCAGCCTGGGTGGATTGGCCCGGCGCGCGAAAGTCGAACTCATCGTCGCCGAAGACGGCTCACAGCTAGTCAAGAAGACCTTTCGTCCCCACCGGCTGCGCTACCTCGAACGCGAGCTGCACGCGTTGCGGACACTCGGAGCATCGGATCCGTTCGATGTGATCCCGCCGCTGGTGCGCGCAACCAGCGCCAGCTATTGCGTGCCCTACTACGAACCGCGAGCGCAGAGCGCACCAACACCGCTGCGCGCCACCCCCGCGCTGTGGCCGCTCGCCGTGGTTCAGCGAGTCTTCGACGCCGCACGCCACTTCCACTCACGGGGCTTCGAGTTTCTGGACTTCACCCCGAACAACGTGATCATCACGGCAAGCGACGACGTGAAGTTCATCGACTTCGAATTCACGTTCGAAATCGCCGACGCGGATCGCACCAGTTTTGCCGAATCGCAAACGCTACGTGGCACGCGCCGCGGCTGGAGCGACGACAAGCCGTTGATCGACCAAAGCCGTTGGTACGAGCGGCGCTGGTTACCGGTGACGGGGATGAGCCTCGAAACCCTACTCGGCGGCGACGTGGAACGTCAGCACAGCGAGCGCAATCGCTACCTACTGCGCCGCGAGGTGAACACACGGTATCGACGCGCACGAAAAACTCTGCTGGGGCGCTGACCGCAACTCGCCGAATGGGCGAGCAGGATTGTCGGCCGGAATGCTCGCCCTGGTTGGGTGTGGCCCCAAGAGGTCAGGTCACCGCTTCGGTCTTCTTCTTGCTCTTGGCTGTCTTGCCGTCGCGCAGATTCGTCATGACCACGTCGTAGGTCTGCTTACCGTTCAGTGCCAAGTACACGACGCCAAACGACGCACACGCAACGACGAGCCGCACGATGACCATCACCTCGGGCAAGAAGTACTGCGCTGCCAGTGCCGGCACGGCGCCAGCGATGCAGGCCAGACTCGGACGCAGGATCGCCGCACCAATGTCCCGCATCTGCACCGGGGTATCTCGGATCGCGTAGCGAAAGTGGGGGTACCGCGATAGGCAAAACGAGGCGCTGAAAGCCGCTGCCACAGCCAATGGTCCCCAGTGGGCAACGACGAGCATCGAACCGGCGATACCAATCGTCAGCCAGACGTTGGCCCGAAACTGGGCACCGGCGCGGCCCGACGTGATGAAGACCCAGCTGCCAGCGACGTTGAGCGCACCAGCGATGGCAGCCGGCCCGAGCGCATAGAAGATCGGCACCGCTGCCAGCCACTTCTTGCCCAGCACGAACTCGACGAGGTCCGGCGCGGTCACCAGCATCGCGGCAACGACAGGCAAGCCGACGGATACCACGATGAACAACGCGTCGCGGTACATGCTGCGATACTGCTCCGGCTCGAACTGCACACGGCTCAGCGCTGGAACCATCACGTTGCCGATGGGTCGGTTGATTTGTTGGATGGGGAGCAAGATCAGTCGATGCGCCACGCGGTAGACACCGAGGGCCTCCGCACCCCACATCGCGCCAATCAGCATGCGATCCAGGTTGCGCCGGATGTACTGCAAGAACTGGGAACCGCTGAGAAAGCCGCCGAAGGCGATCAGCTCTTTGACGTCGGCTCCGCGCCTTGGCGGCCCGGGACGCCAACCGGAGCTCATCCAGATCAGCAGCATGTTGGCAACCGATTGGGATGCCGCCAACGCGACCAGCGCCCAATGTCCGAACCCGAGCCAAGCCAGTGGAATCGCGATGGCGTTGCTCAGCACCAAGCTCAAGACGCGATCGACCGCGAGCACCTTGAACCGCATCTGGCGCTTGAGCAAGGCGCGGTGCTGAACGGTAAAGCCGGCGAAAGGAAACGTCGTGGCGATGCACAGCGTGACCCACACCAATACGGGCTCCCCGTAGAACAACGCAACGAGCGGAGAGGCAGCAGCAACGATGAGCATCAGAGCGATGCCGAGCGCTCCGTTCAGCCAGAACAACAGGCTGACTTGTTCGTCGCTGAGATCTTCCTTCTGGATGGTCGCCGTACTCAACCCCGAGTCACTGAACATCGCGACCATGCCGGTAAACACCTGCACCATGCCCACCAAACCGAAGTCGTGAGGCTCCAGCAGACGCGCCAGGACGGCGGTCGAGGCCATTTGAACGCCGAACATGACGCCCTGCGTGCCGAGGTTGATCCCCACGCCCCGCACGGCGCGCCCGCGAATGCCCTTGCGCACGTGTGTCGTTTGTAGCGCCTTACTGACAGGCTTGGGAGCGACGGCGTCGGGGGGACTGTTCAGTTCGTCCATACGGCAGTTGGATGCGCAAACCTGGCCCAGAACCGAACCCGACGCCAAGCGTCCCGATCCGTCGGCACATGGAAGGCCAAACCGCGGGCCGGACGCCACGCAACTCCAGGACACCATGGCGGAGGTAGCGGTACTCGCATGGACAGACTATGGGAGGGGCGATGCGCACGGTGTTGATGATCTACGAGAAGTTCCCGCCGTTTTTCGGGAGCGGCTCGCATCGCCCCTTCCAGTTTGCAAAGTACCTGCACGAGTTTGGGTACAACCCCGTCGTGGTAGGTGCAGTGCCGGCGCCCGGCGATCCGGTAGACCACAGCACCGATGGGGAGCTCGATGGCCTCGCGCAGGTGCATGCCGCCAACCGGCTTCGCCCGTTGTTCGACAGCGCAGTCGCTTCGGTGCGGAGCCTGCTTCCGAAGCGCAAGCGACATGTCGAGTCCGTCCCCGGCGCGCCGGCAGCGGATGACCACAAGCCACGCCCGAAGCGTTCAACCGCGTTCGAAGAGACGTACGGAGCACTGTATTGGCTGTTCTACTGGCACATGGACTGGGCATTGCCGGGCATCGTCAAGTCGCTCGAGGTGCAACGCAAAGCCAAAGCCGACTTGATTTGGGTTACCGCTCCTCACACGCGCAACCTGTTCATCGGCTACTGGGTCGCTCGATTGACGAACAAGCCCCTCGTCTTGGACATCCGCGATCCGTGGACCTATGGCAGCATCTGGATGCCAAAGAACGAGACGATGGCAAACGTCGAACGCTACTGGGCACGGCGCATCCTCGGAGCGGCACAACGCATCGTGTTCACCAGCCCCCTAACAGCCGAGGAAATGGGGCGACGGTTTCCCCACGCGGCCGACAAGATGCGCACGATCACCAACGGCTTTGCTGACCTCGGCGAGCCTGAACCTCTGCGCTTGGCGCCCACTGACGCCTGCGTGTTCAGCTACGTCGGCAGTCTCAATCCGCGGCGCTCTCCCCAGGTGCTCCTCGAGGCACTGCAATTGGCCAACCGCGACCCGGATTTTCGAGCAGCCGCGCGCCTGCAGTTCATCGGAGGCATGGCGGGCTACGATGCCCTGATCGACGAGTACGGTGTCTCGAACCAAGTCGTCGACGTCGGTCGAGTCACTCAAAAAGACAGTGTGCGGTACATGTGCGGCGCCGACGTGAACGTGCTGCTCCAGACCATCGAAGAGGGCCAGGACGTGATCGCCGGCAAGTGCTTCGAGTACCTCGCCGCACGCAAACCGATCCTGGGCGTGTGCTCGCCAACAGGCGGCGATGCATGGCTGCTACGCCAAGACCCGTCGAGCCGGGTCGTACCTTTCGACTCACCTCCCGCAGTGGCCGCTGCCATGCTCGACCTGTGGCGGGCTTGGGCGGCCCCAACGGATCACGGCGCAGAGACAACAGACACGCTGGACATCGAGCGCTTCTCTCGCCGCAATCTCACGGCGCAACTGGCTGACTTGTTCGACGAAATCCTCGGGCCGCGCTGATACCGCATCGTCGGGGGGCAGTGCACCTCACGACCGCTCGAAACGGGCTCGCGCGATGCAGTAGGCTCACCACACGCCAGTGTTGGCCATCGACACCCATGGTTCCGAGGGCGGCAGCGATTCGCCTCTCTGGAGTAACTCGATACTGATCCCATCCGGCGAACGCACGAAAGCCATGTGCCCATCTCGCGGCGGGCGATTGATGGTGACGCCACCGTCCATCAGCCGTTGGCAAGTGGCATAGATGTCATCCACCTGGTAGGCGAGGTGACCGAAGTTGCGCCCGCCGGTGTACTGCTCGGGGTCCCAGTTGTAGGTCAACTCGACTTGTGCTTGCGCATCCCCCGGGGCCGCCAGGAAGACCAGCGTGAAACGCCCCTTTTCGTTGGACTTGCGGCTCATTTCGACCAACCCCAGCTTGTTGCAGTAGAAGTCCAGGGACTCGTCCAGGTTGCTGACTCGGACCATGGTGTGCAGGTACTTCATCGGGCCCACCTATAGTGACCGAAGCTGGTGATGTCCACCGGGCCGGCGCCGGCGGCCATTGACCACCACGGAAGTCGTCGAGCACCGCTGAACGCACGTCGAGCGACCCAAGCCAGCTCACGATTTCGGTGTCGATCCGGCGCTACATGGATCAACTCGTCGTCGTCGCGACCTTCGCAACCCTGGGCGGCATCGTCGTGTGGCGCATGTTCGTCGCTCCAACGCCGCCACGGCATCTGGCATTCGCCTGCCCGCTGTGTTCGGCGCGCTACGCGCTCCCGGGAGCGTTGCTCGGACGGCCACATGCGCGACTGCGCTGTTCGGTGTGTCGGGGCGTGTTCGTAGTGAACGATGACGAGACTACGCAGCCCAGCCCGGCACCCGCGCGACCGCGGCGCGCCAGAGCCATCGTGCCCGCCGCGAGCGGTTCGGAATCGAAACTCACCCGAAGTGATAAGCGGAAACCCGCACACCCATGACCGTTCCATTGAACCCGACGGTGCCGGAATCGGCGCCAGCCGCCCCGGCGACGACCATCAATGGTAACAAGTGCTCCTCTCGCGGATGCGCCGCGCGGGCCGACGGCGCCGTCGCCCAATGACTCAGTCGCCGTTCTCGTTCGTCGGGGTTCGCTCGAATGGTCTCGCCGAGCCAGGCATCGAAAGCCTCGGAAGCCGGGGCTCCTTGCGGACCGAAACCGCGCATGTTGTGGTAGCTCATCCCACTGCCAACGATGAACACACCCTCGTCGCGCAGCGGCTGCAACGCTCGTCCGATGGCCACGTGCTCTGTGGGGTCGAGGCCGCGCTTGAGCGACAGTTGCAGGGTCGGTACGTCGGCATTGGGATAGGTCAACTTCAGCGGAACGAACGTGCCGTGGTCGAAGCCGCGGCGTTCGTCGCTCGCTGAGGCGAACCCCGCACCGCGAAGCAGGTGCCGGATGCGCTCGGCGACTTCCGGCGCACCCGGGGCAGGCCAGGTGATCTCGTAGGAAGCCTTCGGAAAGCCGTAGTAGTCGTACAACATCGGTGGTCGCGCGGCGGTCATGACCGTGGGCACGTCTTCCTCCCAGTGGGCGGACACGGCGAGGACGGCCTTGACGTCGCCCCGAGGCAACACCCGCAAGTCGGTCAGGTACTGGGCGAGCGCCGCCCATTCGGCCCTGTCACCCATGCCGATTTCGACGAAAGGCCAGGGACCACCACCGTGAGGCAAGTACACGACAGGTAAACGATTGTCAGTCATGGCGTCATCCTCGGCAACCGGCGCGACCTCGGGGGTTGCACCGCTGCCCGCCAACCCCACCGCTCCGGCGAGCCCGGCGGCACCCACCCCCACACCGAGGGCTAGCGCTTTTCGTCGCGACGGATCACGCGGCTGGTTTTCGGACATGACCGAGGGTATAGCGCCCGAGCGATGGAGCGCCAGGCCCTGACCTGGCGAAGCGTATCCAGTGCCGAAGTCCGGTCAACAGTGGGATCCCCAGTTTCTGTCTCGTAGCTCGCTGCTGACGGTCTTCGCCAGTTTGGCGGCGCCGTTGACCCACGGTCGCGCTGACTGGCCGAGCTTGGAGCAATACACGGCGCTTGCCGAAGCGCGTCGACTGGCGTGTTGTCCCGACGGCCGCCAAGTTGCTTTCTCCCCCGCAGCCCCAAAACGGGTACGTGCACGCCGCGACACCCCCATCGATCCGAGCCAGCTGTACGACGGACGCATCGTCCTGCGCGGCGAGGTTCCGTGTTTGCACGCGAGCTACCACGACTGGTTCAACGCGTTGGCCTGGGCCTCGTTTCCCCGCGCCAAACGCGCCGTGCACGAGCGACAGTTCGAGGCCCTGTGCGATTGGCTCGTGCCGAGTGCATCGCGGTTGCCCAATCGCCGCACCCGAGAACAAGACGCGCTGACCCTGTTCGACGAGGGCGGTGCGGCGCTCGTCATAGCCCGCGCAGAAGAGCTACCCGCGGCATCGGGTACTACGGATCTGAACGAGCTTCGCTGCGCCCCCCAGCTCGTCTTGTTCGGTCACGCTGCGATGGAACATCTCGTGTTCGACTCGACACCTGTCAGAATTGCCGCGATGGTCCTCGAATCGGGAGCAACCCGGCGCGAGGGCGTCGCATTGCTCGACTGGGTCGACGCGGCCCTGGAACTGCGGCTGCGCGACACCCATCAATTCCGACAACCGAGCGCGGACCGCCTCGTCGTGTTGCAACCACCGCACACCGCACTCGTCTGACCACCGGACCTCCGACGTTTGAGGGCCAACCAGTCCCTCTGCGATCGTGGCTCCGATTGCTGTACAGTCCGCCGATGGACTGGAAACTCTTCGCCTCGACGTTCGTTGCCATCTTCCTGGCGGAAATGGGCGACAAGACCCAGTTGGCCACACTGAGCTTGGCGAGCGGCGGCTCATCGAGGTGGGTGGTGTTTGCGGGCTCCGCTCTGGCGCTCGTTGCCACGTCGGCGATCGCAGTGTTCTTGGCCGAGGGTCTGACACGAATCATCGATCCGATCTGGATCAAGCGCGCCGCGGGGGTGTCCTTCTTGGTGTTGGGAGTCCTGTTCCTGTTCACGAAGGAAGACCCGTCCCCCCCAACTCCCGCGCCAGAAAGTCCAACAACGCCTTGACGCGCGCGGTGCGACGTTGGCCAGGTAGGCACACGCCGTGCACCGTCGGCCCCACTGCCGAGTGCTGCTCGAGAAGCTCCACGACGCGCCCTCGACGCAAATGGCGTTCGACCATGAAGTCCATCACTTGGGCTATGCCCAGACCAGCCACTGCAGCGTCCAACAACAGCTCACCGCGATCCATCTGCACGCTTCCTCGCACTTTGACCACCCGTGGTTTTGCGTCGATGTCGAAGGTCCAATCGACCGCCTTGCCGCGCACCGAACGGAAACGCAGACAGTCGTGCTGCCGCAAATCGTCGATCCCTTGCGGCCATCCGCGCTTGGCCAAGTAGGCCGGCGCCGCGACCGTCACCCAACGCGTCGACAACAGCGAGCGAGCAACCAGCGTGGAGTCTTCGAGGTCACCGATCCGCAACGCCAGATCGATGTTCTGGTCGACGAGCTTCTCGACCCGATCCGTGAAACGCAACGACAATGCCAGCCCGGGGTAACGAGCCGTGAAACGTGGTAACACTTCGATCAATCGACTTCCGAGGATGTGCGGGACGCTCACGGTCACTTCGCCGCGCGGGTCACCGCGCGTCATGGCGATCAGATCACGGCCCTCCCGCACGTGGGCAACGGCCTCCTGACACCGTTCGAGAAACATCTCCCCCTCCCGACTCAAGCTGACTGAGCGCGTCGAACGGTTGATGAGGTTGACCCCGAGCTCACTCTCGAGTCGCGAGACAGCTTTGCTGACCGCTGCCGGGGTCACCCCGAGACGCTCCGCGGCGCGCCGAAAGCTGCGCTCTTGAGCAACGGTGACGAACGGCAGCACTCCTGAAAACAACTCGGACATGATTCCGATTGTTAACAAAAATTCACTTCAGAACCAGCTCTCCGAAGCATCGACAACGCAGCTGCCGGGCAGTAGGTTTCCGTCCAACGAGGCAATCAACCCGCTGGGGACGGACCGTGGATGACAGAAGCCACGGGGGCAATCTCGGACGATTGCCGAACTCACGACCAGCAATCATCGACGGCCAACAGCAGTCAGAGCTGGCCCATGCAACGAGAATGGAGAAACTGATGAAAATCGGAGTATTGGGAACGGGAATGGTGGGTAACACGATCGCGACCAAGTTGGTCGAACTGGGTCACGACGTGAAGATGGGCGCGCGCAGCGCCGACAACGAAAAGGCAACCAACTGGGCAAAGGAAGCAGGCAGCAACGCAAGCAATGGAACCTTCGCCGATGCCGCTTCATTCGGCGAACTGGTATTCGTTTGCACGAGCGGCCTGGGCACGATGCCGGCGCTCGAATCGACGGGAACGGCGCTGGACGGCAAGGTCGTCATCGACATCTCCAACCCCTTGGACTTCTCGAAGGGAATGCCGCCCACCTTGTTCGTCTCCAACGACGATTCTCTCGGCGAACAGGTCCAACGGAGGTTTCCCAACGCCAAGGTGGTCAAGTCGCTCAACACCATCAACTGCAATCTGATGGTGGACGCCTCACGCGTACCGGGCGAACACACGGTGTTCGTCAGTGGCAACGACGCGCAGGCGAAGAAGCAAGTGGAAAGCATTCTTCGCGAATGGTTCGGGCACAAGCACATCGTGGACTTGGGCGACATTTCGACCGCTCGAGGAACCGAGTCGTACCTTCATCTGTGGCTGCGACTGTGGGGCGCGTTGGGAACCCCCGACTTCAACGTTCACGTGGTCCGCGCGCCCGCGACTTGAGCCGCGATGAAGAACCGAAGACCGGTGCAATGAACGCGCTCGTCTGGTCACCGATCCGCAAACGGGATCGGTGACCAGCCCATTCGGAGCGACAGTGACCGAGCCCTGCACGCGTTCGTCCAGGCTCGCACCGTACCTCTGCCGAGCCGGTAGCAACCACTCGGCGATTCACAGAGCCGGGTATGGTCTGAGGGTGAACGCCTGGGAAGTGGAATGACCTCGCCGTAACTTTCCTCAGCGGCACCGCTGAGTCGACTTCTTGCCGCTCCTGCGCGCCAGGTCTTGAGATAAAACGGCACACCCACGTCGAGGTACGAAATGAGATCAGCGCTTTTTTGTCTTTTGACGGTTGGTTTGTTCAGTGCTTGCTCCGGCGGCGGCACGGTAGTGAACAGCGGTGAGAGCCGCGCGAGCAATGCCGACGACAAGCGTACCAAGAAGGACGTCGCCAACGACTCGGACGAGGATCTGGAAGAATCCAAGCAAGAGCCGTCGACAGACACGGGTCCACGGAGTCCCGCCCAGGTCGTGGGCGACGAAGAGGGGTTCGTCACTGACGAAAGCGCCGAGGAGGCAATGGACGCCGACCCGATCACCGAGGACTCGGCATGCGCGGCCACCGAGCTCATCCCCGAAGTCGTGGAGGTCGAGGTTCCGAAAGAAATCACGATAACCACCGAAATGCTGGCGCCAGTGGCCATCTACATCGTGCTCGACAATTCGGGCAGCATGGACGACGACGCCGACGGCGGCGAGGGGACCGAAAACAGCAAGTGGAACCAAGCCGCTGGCGCAATTACGGACTTCGTCAACGATCCCACATCCGATGGGATCAACGTCGGAATCCAGTACTTTCACCCACCCGACGCTGGCGGCAACAGGGAGAACAACCCGGCAGAATGCGATGGCAGCGCGCACTCACAACCCGACGTGGACGTCGCAGTCTTGCCTGACAATGCATCCGCAATCGTCGATTCTCTGGCAGGTACGGAGCCGGACGGCAGCACCCCCACGGTCGGCGCACTGACGGGCGGAATCGGTTTCTGTCAGGCGCGCCAGGAAGCCAATCCGGACGAGAAGTGTGTCGTGGTCCTCGTGACCGACGGGCAGCCGCGCGGATGCGGGCTCGACAATGAATGCAACGGGGGCGGAAACGACTGTGTCGACCCCAACGCCGCGGCGACGTTGACGCCCATTGCTGCCGATGGTCTGACCACCGGGGTGCAGACCTTCACCGTCGGCATGGACGGAGTCAACGACGACGGTTTCAACCTGCTCAATGCTATCGCTATCGCCGGGGGCACCGACTGTACACCGGACGACGCAGGCGCCGAGGCCTGCGACGTCTCGGCGAGCGGCTCGGCGAGTTTACTCGAGGCACTGACAGGCATCCGCGACATCGTAACCGTAACCGAAACGGTGACCGAGACGATGACCGTGGTGGAAACCCAGACGCTCGAGTGCCAATGGGGCATCCCCGAAGTCCCCGAGGGAGAAACCTTCGATCCGGGGTTGGTCAACGTCACCTTGTCCATCGCGGGGGCAGAGGCGGAGCCTCTGGGAGCCGTCGAAGACGAGGACGCGTGTGAGAACGTCGAGAGCGGGTGGTACTTCGACGATCCCGACGACCCAAACCAAATCCTCGCCTGCCCGCAGTCGTGCACGGCGATCGAGGAGGCGGAGGAGCCCGTCGTTCAGATCTTGCTCGGATGTGCACCGGAGCCGCCTCGTCCAGCGAAGTGAGCTCGTCCGCGACGCGACCCTGGTACCCGACCGGTTCCTCCAACCATCGAGGCTCTACTGCCCTCGGGCATTTCGAGCACCAATCACCCAGCACGCCGCACGGAAACGAACGGACTCGCCGTGCACGTACTCGTCGAATGCCGGGCGGACTGCCGTCAAGACCCGCGCTTTCGTTTGCTCGTCTGCCTCCGTGAGCAACCGCCCCAGCGGTCCCAAACGCGTCAGATAGCGGTCCAGGGCCGTCGTCGGGAATTGGCACTCGACGTCAATCGGCGTGATGTCGATCGACGTCCACCCGCTGTGTTCGAGCATCCGGCGCACGCGAATCGGATCGGCCAACCCAAACTGGCCGGGCGCGTCCACCTGCCGCGGGGGAACGTTCGGTATGACCGATGCTGCGGCGCGCTCGGCGGTCGTCATGAACGGATTGTCGCCGGGTCCGCGCCAGACGATGGCACACAGCTCCGCGCCATCCCGAGTCGCACTACGCAAGTTGGCAAACGCGCCGACCGGGTCTTGAAAGAACATCACGCCAAAGCGGGAGACGACCATGTCGAAACCATCCCGCTCGAACGGGTGTGACTCGGCGTCCGCACAAACGAAGCTCACGCCGACCTCCTCTGCCGCGGCTCGACGCCTCGCGTGCTCGATCATCGGCTGGGAAATGTCGACGCCGACACACCGCCCCTGCGCTGCCAACCTCCGTGCGACGGCGAGGGTGGTCCCCCCGGTGCCACAGCCCACGTCGAGCACCTGGGTTCGATTCTTGCTGAGGACCGTCTCGACCAACAGCTCCTCGAATGGCTCGAACATGCGGTCGAGCATCGCCTGGGCATCCACCCAAGACCGCCCACCCGCTCCGTTCCACATTGCAGCCTGGCCTTCCTCTTCATGACTCGAACCATCCATGAGCATCTCCTTTCGTCTTGCCACGATGGTCCAAGCCTGGCACTTCAAGTCGACTCGAGGTCAAGTCCATGAAGAACCTAGACATCGCCGAGGTCGCAAACCAAACCGGTCTGCCATCGTCAACGTTGCGGTTTTACGAGGAGAAGGGATTGATTGCGTCCATCGGACGGCGCGGGCTGCGGCGGCTATTTTCCCCCGAAGTGATCGACCGTCTCGCCCTGATAGCCCTGGGTCGTTCCGCGGGCTTCTCACTCGACGAGATGGCACAGATGTTCACCCCAGATGGAAAACCCCGTATCGATCGCCGGGTGCTCAGCGCAAAAGCCGACGATCTGGACGCCACCATCCGCAAGCTCACGGCCATGCGAGACGGATTGCGTCACGCAGCCGCCTGTCGCGCCCCGTCACACATGGAGTGCCCGACGTTTCGACGGCTGCTCCGCGCCGCCGCATCGGGTGCCTGGGGCGCCCCGACCAAGCAGGCTCTCGAACCCCGTCGGGTTCGGTCCTCGCGATCGAAGGCAAGCGCGTCATCATCAGGGTCCACCGCACAACGAACCAGACGCTCGGCGAAGCAGTGAGTCGAGCGACGCCTCGCGGCCATCGGGCCGCGCGCGGTAGTGCGTACCCGCGCCAGGGGGAGTTGTACTCCAACCGCAACTGTTCAGCACGACGCCACACCCCAGAGTCGCCTGGCGTGGCCATGCACGCAGCAGCGTTTGCGGCACGCGCTGCAAGTGCTGGCTTTCGCGATCGTTCCGGTGACACTTGCCGTCGCAGAAGGTCACGAGCGACGCGGTGTCGAGTTGATCGCAGTACCATTCTTTGCACGACACGACGCGTGTGACCAGTCAGTGCTCGGCTTGACTTCCCAAGCCCCGCTGATTCCTAATCGTTGTCGGCGCTTTCCCGCGGCACCGCAACGTCCCATGCAACGGCCAGCGACTCCCCTACCCATTTCAGGAGCACGCACGCCCACAGCGCGCGTCGCGAGGGAATCGAGCGCCCGATGGTTCGGAGCACTCGTCAACTTGACAGCGCTGCTAGCGTTGGGCGGGTGCGAAGTTTACGGGGACAACCTGCTTCAGGATACCGACCCCGCGTCGATGCAAAAACCCAGCAGTTCGATCGGCATCAAGCCGGTCGACGTGACGCCATCGACTCGGACGTCGAGCGAGGACGATGCCCCGTCGAGCCCCGATAGCACCGTTGGCCGGACGCCACCGAACGCCACGAGTCGTGACTACACGGCCGACGACGATTCCAATTCCGACGCCGGTAGTGACGGCTCGATGATGTCCATTCAGCCTTCGGCGTCCACATCGGGGTCGACCAGCGATGCGCAGACCCCGAGTCCGACGGCATCGGAACCGACCGGACCGCTGTGTGCGGCCGGCAAGGAGCGCGAGTGCTACGGCGAGTGTGTTGCGCTCGACGACGTCGTCAACTGCGGTGGCTGCGGCACCGTCTGCGCCGACGACGCCGAGTGCGAACGCGGGCAGTGCGTTTGCCCAAACAAGCGAGAACACTGTGACGAACAGTGCGTCGAACTCGCGACCGACGCCGCCCATTGCGGCAGCTGTGCTCACGCCTGCGAAGACGACGAGGTCTGTTCGGATGGCAAGTGTCAGCTCGACTGCGAGGATGGCACCGAGCTGTGCGGTCAAAGCTGCGTCAACTTCAACGTCAGCGTCGAACACTGCGGGGGATGCGACGTGGCTTGCATGGGAGGCCAGATCTGCATCGACGGCAATTGCCGCTGTGAGTTACCCGAGCTGTTGTGCGACGACAGTTGCACGGATCTGAAGACCGACGCGAACCACTGCGGCGAATGCGACGTGGTGTGCGGTTACGGCCAGGTTTGTGAGAGCGGCGAGTGCATGTGCCCCGACGATCAAACGTTGTGTGACGACGTCTGCACGGACGTCGATACCGACGTCGCCAACTGCGGGAGCTGCGGAACTGCCTGCGTCGATTCGCAAACGTGCGTCGAAGGCACGTGCACTTGTCCCTCCGGGGAGTTGTTGTGTGAAGAACAGTGTATCAACGTCGTGACCAACGACGCCCATTGCGGCGAATGCGACGTGGCGTGCACGGGTGACTTGAGCTGTCTCGAAGGGGAGTGCGCCTGCCCCGAAAACGAAACGGCCTGCGGTACCTCTTGCGCCGATCTGCAAACCAGCGAATTGTTCTGCGGCACGTGCTCGACGGCGTGCGGTGATTTCCAAACCTGTGAGGACGGCGTGTGCACGTGCATGGACGGCTTGCGAAAGTGCGCCGACACGTGCGTGGACGTAGCGTCGAACGTCGAACATTGTGGCGCCTGCGGCGCTGCCTGCGACGAGGAAGGCGCGCGTTGTCTCAACGGCGAGTGCCACGCGGAGCCCTGTTGGCCGGCGACGAACATCGTCAATCGTATCGACAACATTCCCAGCAATGGCGGCTGCTGGCGGACTACTGACGACTTGACGACGTTCAACGCGATGGGCTGCTGGAACTTCGCCGGACACGAGTTACTGGTCAACGGAGTCGAAACCACCTGTACGAGCGCAGGGTCGACATTCGAAGCGCCACCGCCGCACACCGACGGGCGCTACTACATCGAGGTGACCGGCACGGTCGGCAACAGCTACGCAAGCGTGGATTGGTGGATTCAGTGACCGCACTGAGTCCCGCCGGGCCGTGATTTGCGGCGTAACGCTACCGTCTGTCTCTCACCCCGCAGGCACGACAACCTCGAAGAGCAACAGCTCTGCATCGTTCGTTGCCCTGATTTCGAGGGGCTCATCGACCAACGCCAGCGCATCGCCGGCTCCCAACGACGTCGCTTGACTGACGACGTCCACTTTGCCTCGCGCGACTTGCAGCCACGCTCCGCGCCCCTCCTTCAGGACGTACGACAGCTCGTGCCCGTCACTCAGCTTGGAAGAGAGCAAGCGCACGTCCTGTTTGATCGAAATCACTCCGGGTGCTGACTCGGGCGCGACCAGCGTGGACCAGGTGTTGGAGCGCGTCCCCTCGTCAATCTGCAGCTGCGCGTAACTGGGCTCGGTTCCTCGACGATTGGGGACGATCCAAATCTGAAAGAAGTGAACGGGCTCGTCACCGGCGTCGTTGTACTCACTGTGCCGAACGCCGGTGCCGGCGCTCATGTACTGGATTTCGCCTGGCACGATCACCGACCCGTTGCCCATCGAGTCCTCGTGTCGCAGACGCCCAGACAGCACGTACGAGATGATCTCCATGTCGCGATGACCGTGCGTCGGAAACCCTGCACTCGGCGCGACGCGATCCTCGTTGATCACCCGCAACGCGCCAAACCCCATGTAGTTGGGATCGTAGTAATCCGCGAACGAGAACGTGTGGTGCGAATCGAGCCAGCCGTGTCGGGCATGGCCGCGTTCTTGGCTCCAGCGAACGTGGTGCATCCGTCGTCTCCGATGCTGCAAACGAAGGGCCCAGTCATAGTGCACGGCAGCCGTTTCGCAAGGGCCGGAAGCCAGGCGCGACCGTTCCGAGCTCGGCAGTCGCCCTGCCGCCAGGAATCGGTCTGGTCCCCCTTGCCAGGGATCTGCGCCGACTTACCGTGAGTCCATGTTTTTCGATCCCATCTACCTGCTCTTCCTGTTGCCCGGGCTCGCGCTGAGCTTCTGGGCCAACCACCGAGTCAAGTCCACGTTCGCCCGCTACTCCCAGGTCTTGGCGCGAAGTGGCCGCTCCGGCGCTGAGGCCGCACGGGAACTGTTGGCACGGCGCGGGATCGCGGGGGTACGCGTGGAGGAGGTTTCCGGATTCCTGTCGGATCACTACGACCCTTCCGCACGCGTGCTACGCCTATCGCCCGACGTCTACCACGGCCGTTCGCTGGCCGCGCTCGGCGTCGCCGCCCACGAAGCCGGGCATGCCATCCAACACGCGACCGCCTACGGGCCGTTGAAGTTTCGCTCGTGGGTGGTCAAGCCCGCACAAATCGGTTCGAACCTGGGCTTCATCGTCGCGGCGATGGGCATGGGTTTCAATGCCACTGGCCTGATCTGGGTGGGCATTGCCCTGTTTACCGCGTTCGTGCTGTTCACCCTGGTCACGTTACCCGTCGAGTTCGACGCGTCGAAGCGTGCCGTCGCCGTCCTCATCAAGTCGGGGATGGTCACACCGAGCGAACGAGCGGGTACGCAAGCCGTACTCAACGCCGCAGCCATGACGTACGTCGCCGCCGCCGTCTCGGCCGTGTTGCAGTTGGTCTACTTGCTCATGCGAGCGGGCGTCTTCGGCGAGCGCCGCGACGCCTGACAGCAGCCGATCGCGAGAAGGGATTCGTCAGGATTCGGGGGGCGAATCCCAATCCGCAAAGTCCTCTCCTTTGATGGTCGAGAGGATGTCGATGGCAGCAGCAGCACCGTCGCCCGCACTGATGATCGCCTGACTGCGACCGGGACGAGCCAGGCGTCCGACGGCGTAAACCCCAGGCATCGAGGTCTTGCCGTTGCGATCCGTCTCGAGGCCCTTCTGCTCGTTGAACTCGAGTCCGAGCTGCTTCGCCAATCGCGGCGACTTGCCCTCCGACAAGATCAGAAACCGGCTGGCGATGGTCTCGCCATCGTCGAGGGTCGTTTCGAACCCATCGGACACCGCCTCGACCGACTCCACGCGTCGGTCTTCGATTCTCGCGCCGAGAGCGCTCACTTGTTCCCGGGCGCGCTTTTGGAACTCGCTGCCGTGGATCTCCGCGAAACCCAGGTAGTTCTTCAGCAGCGCCCAGTGCATCGCGGTCTTGTCCTGTCCGAAGACCACCACTTGCAGCCCGTTCTTCGCAAGAAACAGCGCTGCGCTCAGACCCCCGGGCCCATCCCCGACGACGACGACGTCCATGACTACACCTCCAGC
>QJWJ01000485.1 GCA_003235365.1 Deltaproteobacteria bacterium | reverse complement strand
CCGCTGACCCAAATCCGGTCGCCTCGCGGTCTTTCTCGACAGGGGGCGACCCCGCTTTGCGACGCCGTTCATCGCGGTACCGCGCACCTGCCGAGACGCGACGCGCGGCGACCGCGCAGCTCGACGCCCCGAAAAGAGCATCCCGATCGTACGAGAGCGGTACGCCGCGACGTCGACTGGTCCCCTGGAATCGTGATTCCTTGAAGAACTGCCGCGGCCCCCAATTGGGTGAGGGCCGCAGCAATTCTGCGAAACGCATCGGTTTGTTCCAGGGGACGTGCTGCTTCATTCGTTCAAGGAACTGAAGTTCCTCGATACTAGCCGTGCTCACGCCGTTTCCTGGCCGGTCGCACCGGTCGATTGGTGCACCAGTTAATCCGTTGCGCTGTTTCGCCCAATGCGGTGACGGCGTTGATGGTCGCTCTCGTTGGGGTCACAGTAAGTTAACGGCTGGTCGCGGCCGTCGAACGCCGAGGCGAGTCTTGGGTTCGTGTTTCTTGGTTTGGGGGAGAGTCGCGGGATCCCATCAGTCGTCGCATCACGCTGCCGTTCACTCTGGCGTCGCGCATGCTGCCGCTTCTTCACGCGGGCGACACCCCCAATGGGCGAGCACTGGCGAGCGCGATTGTCGGGCAGTTCTTCAAGCGCCCGCACACATCGACGCTCCGCGAATCAGACTCGCCGTGCTCACGCCACACTGTAGGTCCGCGCCCCGCACCCACTGCGATCTACACAGTCTCTCGGAGCCTGACACACTGCTCGAACACACGTCGTGAGGCTGTCTCTTTCCAGACCAAATGGGCGAGCACGATCGGCGGGCAGTCTGGCCCCGCTGCAGGTGAGGGCCAGCATACGAAAAGGTGTGGGGCGGGCGCTGAGCACTCTTGCGCCGGGGTCGTCCTCGTGACAGGAAACCCCCGATAGCCATGCCTTTTAGCTTTCTTCGTCTTGGTGCGTCCGCCTCCAACTGGCCGGCGCTGGGTTGCGTTGGCGTCATCGCCGTCACGTTGGCGACGGGGTGCCTTTCCACGGCCGGTGGCGGAGGAGCCGGCAAAGACGACTGCGAGCGAGGCGACGAGGGGTGCGAGTGCTTCGGCAACGACACGTGCCTCGACGATCTGAGTTGTCGCTCCGGCTTGTGCGTCGACACCAGCAAGAAGGGTAGCAAGTCCGACGACGACGGCGGTTCGCCTTCCGGTTCGAAGCCGAGCACGACCACCGACGAGGATGCCACGGACGACGCGACCGACGACACCTCGACGGATGATACGACCGACGACACCACGACCGACGACACACCCACCGATCCTGGACCGAGTGAACCCAGCGAACCCAGTGAACCTGCGGGTACGACCGACCCGGGTCCGGCTGAGCCGGCGGTTACCACTGATCCCGGTCCCAGCGAGCCAGCACCTGAGCCCGATCCCGGTCCTGCCCCAGGCACCGCGTGTACCGAGGGCACGGGCTCGTGCTCCGATGGTTCGGGGCTCGATTGCCAAGACGGCACGCTGGTCGCGCGCGAGTGCTCCGGTTGCAGCCTGCTGTCCTGCGGGATCGCCTGCTGCAATTCGGTGTGGCCGTTGACGGCGGAGAGTTATCCCTACGAGCGGCGCGACGACTTGCTGACTTCGTTCACGACCAGCGCGAACGAGGCGACCGTCAGTGTCGCCTTCACGGCCTTGGAGGAATTTGCAGCCATCGGGTTCACCGTTGCTACGCCGCAAGTCATCGACCTTGCTTCCTTCGCGTTCAACGCGTCCACGACGGGCACCGTCAAGGTCGAGGTCAGCCTCGAGCTCGACGGCGAGACTGGCTGCATCTTCTCCACCAGTGGTGGGCAACTCGTGAAGGAAATCGGCTGTTGGGGCGCCTGGGAAGATACGGGCTACGGCGGCTCTGCCGAAAGGGTGCTGATCCGCATCCTCTCCGAACGCGCGCAAACCGCGTCGCTGACGGTCGGCGGCGTCACCTGGTAGCGCTCCCGGGCGCATCGCGCCTTGGCTCATCGCGAACGGCCCGACCGTTTACGCAGCGTCCGTGCGCTCGCGGGCTTGACTGCGTTGCTCAAGAGCCCCAATGTCACAGGGCCCCAACCAAGGAGTTTCGGGGGCGATCGGTTTCGACGCGGAGACTGAAGATTTGCCTGCGTGCGGTGGCGCTCGACCCACTTGAAAATCGAGCGACGTATAATTGCAAACGATAATGCAATCGCTCTCGCTGCCTAAAAACCAGTAGAGCCGTCGAGCGGTGAGATTGTCTTGGTAACCGTAAGGCGTCATCACTAAGGCTGGCCCCGTCGTTGCGCCATCAGGGCGGCGGGGCGAGATTCACTGAAGGCTAGGGCGTCGCCGAATCGACGAAATCTGTCGGCGGATTGCACCGACTACGCACGTGAACGAGGGTCGATGGGATGCTTTGCGGACCCGGGTTCGATTCCCGGCGCCTCCACCAATGCAATGAATTCGAACCGAAGTGGACGGAGTCCAGCGAGCTGGACGAAGTCCACTGAGGCCCACGACCCCGCGTAGCGGGGGGCGCCGACAGGCGCAGTGCACCTGGCTCCGCAACGCGGAGCAGGTTCAAGGCATTGAACCGGCAGCGAGCCCGGAAGTACGGCCTACCGACTTCCGGGCTTTCTGGTGTCAGGGTGATGGAACCCGTCAGGCGCCGCAGCGCCAGCGCCGACGCCTCCGTCCGCTGAGCCAGCAGCTGGTTCA
>QJWJ01000191.1 GCA_003235365.1 Deltaproteobacteria bacterium | reverse complement strand
GCAAGCCGACCGCTGCCCGCGTCCTAGCAGAGTTCGAGGAGTTAGGGTTGGCACGCGAGATAACTGGCGCGCGTCGGAACCGAGTCTACCTGTACGACGGCTACTTCCAGCTCCTCAACGAAGACTGACAGGCCTACGACGTCGGCGAGCGAAGAGAACCGCTGTCTGTCTAGTGAGCGAAGCGCTGACGCGCACCCACCGCCCGACACACTCGCGACCCCCGAGCGCGCGACCCGCTATCGAACTACGAGCTTTCTACAGCCGTGACATTCGTCGTCGATCGCGTCGTCGCAGTCCTCGTCGTGGGTTACCTGACCATCCCCGCAGTATTCGGTCAATCTGCAATCCGTCCCACAGTGGTTGTACTCGTCGGCGTTGAGCTCGCCATCGTCGCACTCTTCGCCGTACTCGACGCTGCCGTTGCCGCACTCGCCGTTGCAGCTCGACCGAGCGGGTACGAACCCCGAGAAAGTGAGCTTGAACGTGGATCCGGTGGTGTGGCGCTCAGCGTGAAAGACCTTGATTGGGTAGACGTTCCCTGGAGTCATCAAGTGAGCGCTCTCGGTTCCTCCGAGGAAGTGGTCTTCCGTTCCCGAGACGACTACCTCGCCCGATACGGCGGGGTGCAGCCCGCCGAGGTCCAAGGCGAGTTGGTCGTTGATGAACACCCACACGTCGTCGTCTCCCGTGAACCTGAGCGTGGCGTTGGTGTTCTCGTCGTACGGGAACCAGTACTCTACCTCGGAGGTGAACGAGAAGTTGTGTTCGGGGCCCATGCCCGTCAGCTCCTGCTCGCTGTACAGGCCTTCGATCCCGTACTCCACGGTCGCGACCTCCGCGATGGAATACGCGTCGGCTCGCGCGTCGGGGATGCCGTCGATGGGGAAGAAGAACGGGTTTCCGTCGAAGGGGCCGCAGTGCGGGGCGACCGTGCAGTCCACGCCGCCAAACGTGCCCAGCGTCGTGTACCAGGGCTCGCCATCGTCGCCGTAGCGGTTGACGTAGTTGCCCTCGCCGTCGTCGAACAACACCAACTCGGAGCGATACGTCGTGCTGGCATCGCCGTCTTCGTACCACTCGGCAAAGCCGCTAGTGCACATGTCCAGTACGGTGGCGACGGGCTTCTTCGCAACGAGTGCCGGCTCCACGAGACCCAGCGTGGGCTCGGTCCCGCCGCACTCGGACTCGAAATCGCTGTGTGTGTCGTCGAAGTCGCGGTAGGTGACCGGTACGCGCAAGATGCACTCGCCGGTCACTTCGGACCGTTCGCAGTCCAGCATTTGCAGCTCGCACGAGTACCCGGGCTCGATTTCACAGTGCTCGTCACAGCCATCGCCCGGCAGCGTGTTGCCGTCGTCGCACGCCTCGTTCAGCAAGATGCCGTCGCCGCAAGCGGAGGTGCAAGCGCCGTCACCGGAACAATCGGGGGCGAATTGACACTGGCTGGTGCATCCTGCGTCGGAGCTCGGCTCACACAGCTCCGTACCTTCCACCAGCCCATCCCCGCATGCCGTGGGTTCGCAGGTGCTCGGCTCACCAGAGCACTTGAAACCGATTTCCAGCTTGCAGGTCGCGTCACAGCCGTCCCCCGCATCGAGTCCGGCGTCGTCACATTGCTCGGGGAACGACACCATGCCGTCACCGCACTTGGTGAACGGGATGCAGCTCTGCGCCGAATCGTCCGTGGACGGCTTGCACACGAACCCCTGTTCGATGAAGCCGCAGCCGCTTTCGCAGCCGTCGCCATCCAGCTGATTGCCGTCGTCACACGCCTCGTCGTCGTCGAGCACGCCGTCGCCGCACGTGCCTTGCTCATCGCTCGTATCGGGACCGATCAATTCGTCCGGCCTGGTTGCGGGGTTCGCGCTCGGTGCGACCGCGGGCCCGCCCGTCCCGGCCGGGGGCGGCGTGGGATCCGACCCCGGCGCTTCCGTGTGTGCGTCGCCGTCGGGCTTGCCCGATTGCGTGCCGTCGTCGGCGGCTCCCGCAGGCTTGGCGGGATCGCTGGAGCAAGCCAACAACAAACTGACGCACAGGGCGGTGCGGACGACGGGGTGCCGCTGTGAGAGTTGCACGACTCGAGCCTGTCTCGTTGGGCTGGATCCGTAAAGGTGTGTGACCGAGGCATCGTCGTGGCGTGGCTTGTCAGGTCTTCAAAACTGGGATCGAGTGCAAAATTGTGGTGGTGAGTGAACTACTCGCCCCGAGCGACGCGCTGCCGAAGTGGCCCGACCACGCCAATGCGTTTCTTGTCATCAGCTGGGCCGACACAAGCAGGGCGGGGTTGGGACGAACCGGACCGAACGCCCGCAGGCGGGAACGGCGACTGAGGCGGGCTTGCCTGCAGCCAATCGGTACTAGCGAAGAAACCGGCGCAATCTCAACGAGTTAGCCAATACCGAGACGCTCGACAGCGACATCGCCGCGCTGGCGATGACGGGTGAGAGTTGCCAACCCATCAGGGGCACGAGGGCGCCGGCGGCCAGCGGGATCCCCGCGACGTTGTAGACGAATGCCCAGAACAGGTTTTGGCGAATCGTCCTGAGTGTTTGGCGAGCCAGGGTGAAGGCGCGCAGCAGCGCATTGAGCCCACCCTTCACCAGGGCGACGTCGCCAGCGGCGATCGCGATGTCCGAGCCACTGCCCATCGCGACGCCGACGTTCGCGGTGGCCAGCGCCGGGGCGTCGTTGATGCCGTCGCCGACCATCGCCACGCGACGGCCCGTCGACTGAGTGGCGGCAACGACGTCGGCTTTGCCTTCCGGGGTGACCTCGGCGAATACCTCGTCGATGCCCAGTTCACTCGCGAGCGCTTGGGCCGTCGAGCGGCGGTCGCCGGTTACCATCGCGACCTTCAACCCCGAGGCTCGCAGGGCGTTCAGCGATTCGAGCGTGTCGAGTCGCGGACGGTCGGCGACGGCGATGACACCGGCAACCACTCCATCCACGGCGATGAACGACGGCGTCTTGCCCAAGCGGGCGAGGCGATCGGCTTCACCTTCGAGGAATGACGAGTCGACGCCTTCCTGTTCGAGCCACGCCGCGGTGCCGACGTGGATGCGTCGCCCCTCGACGGTTGCGACGATGCCTCGGCCGGGAACGTTCTGGAATCCGTCCACTGGAAGCAAGCGCGCACCTCGGTCGACGGCGCCCTCCACGATGGCGCGCGCCACTGGGTGTTCACTCGGCCTTTCCGCGCTGGCCAGCCACGTGAGCAACTGGGGTTCATCGTCCAGGGCGACGACGTCGGTGAGCTGGGGGCGCCCCTCGGTCAAGGTGCCGGTCTTGTCGAACAACACCGTATCGATGCGGCTCATCTCTTCGATGACGGCGCCGCCCTTGAACAGCAACCCGACCTCGGCGCCACGCCCAATCCCCACCGAAACGGCTGCCGGCGTGGCCAGACCGAGGGCGCACGGGCAGGCGATGACTAGCACGGCGACGAAGCGCTCCATGGCGACGGCAAAGCCCACGCTGGTCGGGTCGATTGCAAACCAGATGGCGAACGAGAGCGACGCGATCGCCAGAACCACGGGCACGAACACGCTGCTGACGCGGTCGGCGAGGCGTGCAATGGGAGCCTTGGAGCCCTGGGCTTGTTCGACGGCGCGAACGATTCGCGCCAGCGCCGTGTCCTTGCCCGTGCGTTCGATACGTACGGTAATGGCGCCGGCTTGGTTGGTGGTTCCACCAAAAACGCGATCACCCACCGCCTTGTCGACGGGCTGACTCTCTCCGGTCAACATGGACTCATCGAGCGCCGACTGCCCTTCGACGACAATGCCGTCACTGGCCACGACCTCGCCGGGGCGGACTCGTACCTGATCGCCTGGGGCGAGTCGCTCCACGGGGATCTCTTCCTCGATGTCACCTTGGATGCGGCGTGCGGTCTTTGGCGCCAGGGCGATCAAGCGACGAACCGCGTCGGTCAAGCCCTGCTTGGCGCGTCCTTCGAGCCACTTGCCGAGCAGCACGAAACTGATGATGGCACCCGCGGCTTCGAAGTAGACGTGAGGCAACTGGCCGTGCTGCGCGTGGGGGAAGGCGCTGGGGATCAAGACGGCCACTGCCGAGTAGAGGTACGCCGCGCCGGTGCCGAGAGCGACGAGCGTGTTCATGTCGGAGGTGGCTTGTTTGGCCGCGATCCAGGCGCGTCGAAAGAACTGACGCCCCGGGCCAAACACGACGAAGCTGGCGAGCACGAGCTGCAGCGCACGGCCCACGGGGCCATCGCTCCAGGCAATCACGCCGTGCGACATGCCCAGGATCAGTAGCGGGACGGATGCGGCGACGGACGCGAGCAGGTCGCGTTTGCGCTGCTGGGCCTCGAGCGCTTCAGGTTCCGGCCCCAGTTCGGGTTGGAGCGCTTCCGGTGCCGCTGGCGCTTCCGTCGACGCTTCGGTGTGGGCAATGGTCGCGTCGTAGCCCGCGTCTCGCACCAACTGGATCAGCGCGCTCGGCGTGGCAACTGCCGCATCGAATCGGACGGTGGCGCGTTCGGTCGCGAAGTTGACCGAGGCACTCTGCACCGCGGGGTGAGAGGCCAAAGCCCGCTCGACGCGCCGCACACAGGAGGCGCAGGTCATCCCCGTGATGCGCAGTTCGATCTGTGTTGCCGCTGGCTCAGAAGCGGGTGCGGTCGACCCGTGCGCCGGCGTGCTGGGGACGCGGATTGGCGGCGCTGAGAGCGGTGCAGAGGGAATGGGGCAAACGTCGGGTTGGGACATCGGGTTCTCCTTTGAGTTGATTGGCAACTCTGGAGGACGCCGACCCGGTCTCGGCATTACGCCCGACGGTGAGTTTCTCCAAGAAACTTCGTCGCGGTACTCATCGCCCCGGCAAAGTGCCGTCGTCGTGGCTCCCCTCGCCGACATGTATCTCGGTCATCATTCCTGCCTCGGCGTGTTCGAGGATGTGGCAATGCATCATCCAGCGACCCCAATCGATGGGAACCATACCGACGTCGATCGTCTCGCGCGGGTGTACCAGCACCGTGTCGCGAAAGTAGGGGACGTCGACGGTTTGGCCGTCCCGTGCGATGACCTTGAAGAACTGGCCATGCACGTGCATCGGGTGCAGTCGCCCCGAGTCGTTTTGAAAACGCAATCGCACCCAACGACCCGCTTCGAACTCGCTCGGTATGTGTTCGCCCCACGGCCGTCCGTTGAGCGTCCATTGGATACCGTGCTCGCCTCCGCGCTGGGCGTTCAAGACGTACGTCACGTCGACCGGACGTTCCGCGGCGGCGCGCCAACTCGGCACGTTGGGGTTTGATGGCGCGGTGAAGGTCGGTGTGTCGACCCGGGCGCCGTTCACGACGAGCGTTGCCAGCACGAAGGGCCTTCGCGTGAAGCGATCGGTGACCTCGAAGGTGGTGTCGTTCTCGACCCGCGGTATCACCACGTCGAGATCGAGGCGATTGCCGGGGGCGAGCTCGAAGTCTTTTGCGGACAGCGGCGTCTGGGTGAGCATTCCGTCGACGGCAATCACCCGCGGGTCGAGTGCGCCGAAGTCGGGTCGATAGACGCGACCATTGGACGTGTTCACTAGTCTCAACCGTAGACGCTCACCGGGGCGCACCTGCATGCGCTGGCTGGCGTCACCGTTGACGGTGACCACCTGGCCCCATCGGCCATCGTGGGCCAGATCGTGTCGTGTGACGAAATGGGGGTCGATCTGCCCGTCGCGCCCGAGGCGCCAATCGTCGAGTACCCAGACCTCGTCGCGACTGTAGGGGAGCGGTTCGGCATCGTCGACGACGAGCACGCCGTACAATCCGCGCTCGACCTGTTCAGCGCCACGTACATGTGGATGGAACCAGAATGTCCCCGCATCTTTGGGGACGAAGCGATAGGTGAAGCTTCCGCCAGGGGGAATGGGGTCTTGCGTCACGCCCGGCACGCCGTCCATGGCGTTGGGCACGCGCATGCCGTGCCAGTGAATCGTCGTCGGCTGAGGGAGGTCGTTCTTCAGCTGAACCACGACCTCCTCGCCGAGGCGCACGCGCAGCACCGGTCCGGGAACTTGCTCGTTGTAGGCCCAGACGTCCAGCAGCTGCCCATCGAACTGGGGGACCTTGCTCGGGGCTGCGCGCAAGTTGAACGTTCTCGAGCCCGTCGTTCTTGGCGGAGCCTGTGGATACGCGAGAGCCAACTCAGCCTCGAACGGGTCCTTGGGTGCCGCACCGATTGGCTCGTGACCCACGGTTTGCGTATCATTCACCGCGCGCTCGTCCGAAGAGGCGTGCGACCCGGGGGCAGCGGCGGTGGTTCCCGCGTCCGTTCTGGAGAGGCGCTCGACGATGCTCAGCGCGATGATCGCCAGTGCGAACAGCGCCAACCACGGCCATTTGGGTCGTTGAGGTTCACACTTGGGGCAGTTCATCGTCGGTTCGTTTCATTGCGGGGGCTTTGGCCTCGTGATCTGGCGCTCTCGCTTCGATGAGCTTCACGATGTCCAAGGAGAGGTTCGTGTCTGTGATTTCGGTGAAGCCCGCTCGGTGAACGTTTTGCACCGTTTCGCGTGCGATGTGGGCACCCCACAACAGAGCGGGTATGGGATCAATGAGGCGCATCAGCCAGCGCAGCAAGGGGTTGCGTGATAGGACGTGCTCGAGCAACAGGAGCTGACCGCCCGGGACGAGTACCCGGCGGGCCTCCGTCAGCGCTTGCACCGGATCGGGGACGGAGCAGAACAGGAACGTGGCGACGACCACTTCGAAGCTCTGATCTGGGTAGGGGAGGTGCTGGGCGTCGGCTTGCTCCAGGTGCACTCGCGCGTCCAGGTGCTTGGCCTTCACTCGGGCCCGCTCGAGCATCTTCGTTGAAATGTCTGTGGCCACGATGTCGCGATCCGGTGGATACAGGGCGAGGTTCTTGCCGGTGCCCGCTCCCAACTCCAACACGCGTCCGGGTTCGACCCGTGCCCACTGTCGACGTCTGAAGCGCCCGGCGACGACTTCCATCATCATCTCGAACGCGTCGTACACGGGCGCGATGCGATCGTAGCGACGTTGAACGGTCAACGTGTCGCCAGTGGGAACGAACGGCGCCATTCGTTCGGAGTGCGTGCTGGGCGGGGAGGGGGTCATGTCGTCAAGGCCACTCGACTTGCTGGCTTTCGTGTTCGGCATGCGCCGTCACGACTTGCCTCCAGCGAGATTCGGTTTGCCGTGTGAGCTACCGCCGAAGTGGGGGAACCAGCGCGGAGTTGCCGCGGCATATTCACGCCACAGGTTGCCGAGCTCTGCCTCCACCTCGCGCTCCTCGCGGTGCGCCAGCCGCACGTAAACTACGACCAGGATCGGAAACATCACGAGCGTCGGCAGCGTGGGCCACTGCAACAGAAACCCGAACATGATCACGATGAACGCGACGTACTGCGGGTGGCGGATCCGCGCGTAGGGGCCAGACTTAGCCAGAGTGCCCGTACGCTGCGCTTGATAGAGGACTCGCCACGCCGAAGCGAGCAGAAAGAACCCGGCCACGATCAGCACGTTGCTCGCGATGTGAATGGGGTTCGAGTGGGGGTCACCGTCGAAGCCCAACAGTGAATACCAGAGGTGACCCGCGTCGTGGCCGAACAGGTTCACACCGGGGAATTTCTGCGCCAGCCAGCCCGACAACATGTAGATCGTCAGCGGAAAGCCGTACATCTCGATGAACAGCGCGACGACGAATGCCGAAAACGTACTGAACGTCCGCCAGTCTCGCTTGGACTTGGGTTTGAAGAAGCTGAACGCGAACACGATGAAAATGCCCGAGTTGATGACGACCAGCGGCCACAGCCCGTAGGCGGGAACGTCTTGCCCGTGGTTCATGGTCGGCCTCCGTGAGGTGCGTCGTGGTCGTGCTCACTGTGGTTGTGTCCACCGTGTCCGTGTCCATGCCCACGGTGCATGAAAATGTGGATGAGCGGACAAGCGAGCAGCAACACGTAGGGCAGCGCGCCCATGATGTGGGCTTCGTGTTCTTCCCAAAGGAAGAACAGCGCGATTGCCGCGAATAGACACGCGCCGAGCCATGTTGGGATTCGAAATGGCGCTTTGTTGGACGATGATGATGTAGGTGTGTTCATGGTGACCACTCCTTTGGAAACTCAGATTCGTGCCTTGCGTAGGCGTAGCGCGTTGCCGACGACGGACACCGAGCTGAGGCTCATGGCGGCGGCGGCAATGACGGGATTGAGCAAGAGCCCGAACACGGGATAGAAGACGCCGGCCGCTAGCGGTACGCCCGCGGCGTTGTAGACGAACGCGAAGAACAGGTTCTGTTTGATGTTCGCCATGGTCTTGCGTGACAACCCGCGAGCCCGAACGATGCCGCGCAAGTCGCCCTTGACCAGAGTGACCCCGGCGCTTTCCATGGCCACGTCGGTTCCCGTGCCCATCGCGATGCCCACTTGGGCTTGGGCCAGCGCCGGCGCGTCGTTGATACCGTCACCGGCCATCGCGACGATACGCCCTTGCTTCTGCAGTTCCTTCACTTTCTCTGCCTTCTGATCGGGCAACACCTCGCCGATGACTTCGTCGATGCCGAGCTTGGCGGCCACGGCGTTGGCCGTCGTCTTGCTATCGCCAGTCAACATCACGATTCGAATGCCCTCGTCGTGCAAGTTGCGGATCGCTTCGGGGGTGCTGGCCTTGATGGGATCCGCGACGCCGACGAGGCCTGCGGCTTTACCGTCGACTGCGACGAACATCACGGTCTGTCCGTCTTCGCGTTGCTGCTCTGCCTGCTCGATCAGTGCGGCGGCATCGACGCCGAAGCTGTCCATCAGTGCGCGATTGCCCACGGCCACCGTTCGGCCTCCGATGCGTCCCGTGATGCCTTTACCGGTCACCGACTCGAAGCCTTCCACG
>QJWJ01000410.1 GCA_003235365.1 Deltaproteobacteria bacterium | reverse complement strand
TCGGCGCGTTGCGTACTTCGCGTACGGCAGTACGTTTCTGTCGATGTGTACAGCCCCACCGACGGGGGGGGCCCCGTCTGCACTCGGGTTGGCCGAGTGTCACCTCGCCATAGGACGCGGCGAACTCGACATCGGCAGTGACTCCGGTCGCTGGCTACTGGCGATGGCCTTGTTTCGGGAATGCTTGGCCCTGAACTGAGCAGCCGTCGCAGGTAGCGTTGCTCGCACCGCGCAGGGCTCGAAAAGCGACCTTCGCGCGCGCGGCTCCCCGAGAATACTGCGGATTCGTTCGCTCCACGGGGCCTGTTCGGCTGGCCTCCGGCGGCAATTGGGGTACCCTTCGGTGATGTCCGAGCCAGAGTTCAAGATCGGCCAGGTGGTGCGCCACTGCAAGCTGGACTACCGCGGCGTCGTGGTGGATGCCGACGAGCAGTTCAGCTTGAGCGACGAGTGGTACGAACGAGTGGCACGGTCACGCCCACCGAAGGACAAACCGTGGTATCGCGTTCTCGTCAGCGAAACACACCAAGAGACGTACGTCGCGCAACGTCATCTGGAAGCCGACAGCACGGGCGAGCCCATCGACCATCCGTTGCTCGACCTGTTCTTCGATTCGTTTCACGGCGATCACTACGCCCGCAGCAACGATCTGAACTGACTGCCCTCGACGTGATCTCGCCATTGGCGTCCGTGGGACCACTCGGGGCGATCTGCATCACGCAAATCGCCCCGAAGTAGCCTGGCCGAACGATGGTCAGTTACCGAAACGGGTGAACACGCCACCGTCCGCCGCCGGCCCAGGTCCGCCGCCGCCACAATCCCAGGTGCCGCCACCTCGACCGAAAGAGCACTCGCAGTCGCCGCAGGTCTGACCCTGGAAACCACCGCAGTCCTCGCCGTCTTGCGGATCCGCAGGGCACTCGGCTGGCTCCTCACAATTCCAAGAACCGCCGCCACCGCCACGGCCGCCACCCTGACACGAGCAGATGAGCGTCTCCCCGCCGTAGCTGCACTCGGAGCCCCCGCCGAAACCGCCGCTCGTGCACGAGCTGTTGTCCGCCGGTGCAGTATCCGGACACGACATGGGGTTTCCGGGATCACCAGGCGCACCGCTGCCTCCATCGCCCGAAGGTGCTTGACCAAACGGAGCGCCGCCGTCACCCGGCGGTTGGAAGGTGTCGCCACACAACCACGTCGAGCCGCCTCCGCCGCCGCGACCTCCTCCGCCGCAGCGGCAATCGCCGCAGGTCAAACCGGCGAGACCAGCGCAACTCTCACCAGCGACGGGGTCATCCGAGGGGCACTGGGGTACGTCACCACAGGACCAGGTACTGTCACCGTTGAAGCCACCGCCACCGCAGGTGCACAATTGGTCGCCGTAGGTGCACTGTGGGCCGCCCATGAATCCGCCACCGCTTTCGCACGTATCGCCGTCGGCAGGTGCCGCCGCGGGGCACTCTTCTGGATTCTCCGCGGGCGTGGGTGTGTCCGTCGAAACGCCCGCGTCCATCGACGCGGGTCCCGGACCCGATGACTCCGCGGGCGTCATTGGATCGCCGGGAGAGTCGGATGGATCCGAAGACGACGGCGTCGAAGACATGGGGGACGGAGAGCCAGGAGAGCTGGCCGCAGCATCGACTTGTGAGTTGTTGTTTGAGGGAGAACCGTTGGTCGTTTCACTGGTATCAGATGTCGTGTCGTCATCGCCACAGGCTGACAACGCCACACTGATACCCAGCGAACAAATGAACATGGCGCGCTTCATCGCGAAACCTCGCTTGACTGGGTAGGTTGTCGCTCAATGGGCGACCATCGCTCTAGTCGCGTCGCGCCAGGCAACGAGGCAACAAAAATTGACCAGTTCCCGGCGTCCCGACCAGCCCACTGAAAACACTGGAGAAATGGAGCAACAGCGCTCATCGACCCACGACATCGAGCAAGGGGAGACACGCGTTCTCGCGTCTCACGTACGCGCGCGTACGACATGTACCCCGCGGACGTCGCGTTGCGTGTCAATCGTACCAGCGCAGACGCAGACGAATCGCGATACCCACGCTAAGTGGGCGAGCACAGCGAACGCTCACTTAGCGACGACGAGCAGCCGATCACTCGTAGGCAAACTGGCACGTGTAGGTGCAGTTCTGGCCCTCAGCGGAGCAGTCACCATCGAAACAAACACCGATGTTGCCCCAGTTGCCGCCAGTGCAATCGTTCTTCAAACCCAGGGAGCTGATGAACGACCGGTCCCCCGCCGCGACGTCAACTGCACAATCAACGGCATCTTCGCTCTGATCGAAGATCAGCTCGCAATCGTACAGCCGGGAGTCGCGAGCGGTTCGAAAGACGACCCGATCGCCTTCGTGGCTCAGCACGTCGAGTGGATCACCGTCACCAGGGCAGATCGCGTCGCAACGGCCAGCCTCACAACGGCCATCGCAATCGACCACCTCCGACTGCAGGTCGCCGTTGGCAACGGGCACAGGCTCCCCCGGAACTTGCCCTTCTGCAACAATCTCCACCGCGCACGAGTACTCGAGGAGATCGCCCGACTCGGTGCAAGTGTCCAGCTGACTGTCGGCGACGCCCGTAACCCGATGGCGCTCGTCAGGCGCGTTCCGGGGCCAATCCTCCCCCGGTGCACACTGGATCTCCGGTACGTCGTCGGACGTCGGACCGCCGTCGTTCACTTGCCCAGGGCTGCCGGCATCGACTGCGTCGTGGGCGTCGGCAGAGGTGCCTGCGTCGTCGTCCGCGCGGCGCGCACGACTGAGCGAACCGTCACCTGGTCCCGCATCACTCGACGGTCCCTTGGACACATCGGGACCACTGGGCTCGGTATCTCGAGGGTCCAAGGGTGGCTCGCGATCGGTCTGTTGCCAGCCGTTCGGCGGCGATGCGAAACAGAGGAACTCGAGAACGTCGAGCGCGTCGACGGTTTCGTCCAAGCGTGACAGCGCGAACTCATCAGCGCCCAACGTCAAACTCGCGTCTGGTCCCGGCACGAACCGGTCGCCATCGGTGGTAACCGGAAAATAGGCGTCGGCGCGTTCCGCGTCGGCCCAGAACCGGACATGGGTCGACCCGCCATCCTTGGCGCGGACGACTTCAATCACCCCGCGTTCGACGAGCGGCTCGTCTTCGTCCGCCGTGAAGAACACCCTGAAGTTCTCGTAGTCGAAGTCGCGCTCGGGACGTACGACAGCAATTCGGTGCCCCGAATCGGTAGCCGCGTGATACTCGACCTCAATCGCCGAGACCAAACCGCCCAACCGTAGCCCGTCGATCGCCGCGTCGTCGAGCAAGCTCAGACGCTCCCCTTCATCGGCGTCGATTTGATCCGGATCGATCATGCGGTCGTCGTACTCGCCAGGGAACAGCAGCGCGGTGGTGGGCCGGTCTCTGGGAGCAAAGTACAGGGAGAACACGCCTTCTGGCGCCCTGACCGTCAGTGTAACCTCGTCCCCCGACTGGCCGCTTCCCGCGATCTCCAGCGGAACGAGCGTCTGCCCCTCAGAGCGAAACAGGCGCAGCTCGGATTGGGCTTCATCCACCGCGTAGACGATGCCTTCGGCGTCCTCGGCAACGAGCAGCAGGGTCCCCAGCTCCAGCGGCTTTTCGAGAGGCTCCGTCGGATCACACGCCGGCTCCGACACGTCGCCGGAGACCGAGGAAACGTCGCTCGAAGTGCCCGTGGCCGCAAAGCGTTCTCCTTCGTCGTCGACGCAGTAGTCACCGTCGCAACGGAGCACAGCGTCGAACCGCAGGCACGAACGATCCGACGAGCATTCGACGAAGTGTGAACTGCTCGACGATCGCGGCCCGCTGCTCTTGCAGCCGATCGAGCTCAGCAAAGCCAGAACCAAACAGAGGAGTAGCGAAATCTTCATGCGTCGTTCTCGTTGTTGCTGCGGACGTGTTGCCCCAAGTAGACGACAACCCGTTCCATGTTCCGCGCACTCGGCTGATTGCCGTTGAACTGATCGATGCGCTTTCGGAGACGCTCGACGTGTTGGCGCAACTCGGCGAGTGTTCCCTTTGCCTCAGCCTCGAATGGATGGCCCGGCCAAATGTCGAGGGTCCAAGTCGATCCACCCACCGTATCGGCAAGCCCCTTGGATTCACCGGCTGCACCCAACTTCATACCGATGGTGGTGACCATCGCTCGAAAGTGATCGAGGACCGCCGCTTCCCAACCGCGCGTCGTATCCCACGGCACTTCGAACAGCTGGCTCGACAACAGTCCATCAGCGAGGTCCACCTTCTGTGCCTGCAACAACCGCTCAAGCGACGCCTCCACCGCCTCCTGTGGCAGGCCGCAACCGCGCTGAACCTGCTCCGGCGCAAGCGGCCCCTCCCGATAGACCGTCAGCCACACCACGAAGTCCGTCGCGCGCTGACGTGAGGCCTCGTCTTGAAAGTCAGTTTCCGGCGCGATGCGGTACACCGCGTCGTCCCCGCGGCCCGCGCGATAGACCAAGCCAGAATGCACGAAGTCGTTGAGCACTCCGCTGATGATCTCCCGGTCATCATGAGCAAAGCGCTGCAGAACCTTCGCGCCGGAGACCGGCTGCTGTTGCTGCAGGTACGCAAACACCGCCTCCCACACGGTACGCCCAACATCTGTCTTGCTCTGCTCGGCAGCGTGAAGACGGCGTTGATAGGTGCGCAGCCCCATGCCGAACATGTCGGCGATCACCTTCTTTTTCAGCCCCTGAGCGAGCAACTCCCGAGTCAGGTCCCGAAACACCTGATCGGCCACGTGAACCAGCGGTGCCCGCACGCCCCCGGCGGTGGCTAGCTGAGCAATGAAGACCATGGTCTGCTGGACCACGGCGTTGATGAGCAATCGGGTATCCATCGGCGTTGCCGCTCGAAATGCAACCATGCCGCAGCGGCCATTCGAAAACCAGCGACAGAGTTGTCGTGGTTTCGAGCGCCGCAACCGACGCTGAGTCCACCAACCATCGAAGCGGAACGCCTCGACGCGCCAGAGCGCATTGATCCAACGGCTGATCGACGTCACCATCTGGGCGCGGGCAACGAGTACCAGCGCGCTCGGCCGAAAAGCCTGAACCTCGAACGAAGGGCGCGTCCCTCCTTCACAACGGCCTCGGTCCGTTCTCGCGGGTCCGCGCCACACCGGCAATCGGGTGGACTGCCGCGACCAATCAACCACCTGAAGTACCGAAGCGCGGCACGTATTCGAGATGCAAAGCTCACTTCACGTATCGGCCAACGAAAACAGAGCTGCGATTGTCACGACTCCGCAGCCGTGACGGGCGCTACTCTTTCGTTCCGTAGCCGTCGGTTCGAACACTGACCAACTTGCCGTCTTCGAAGGTGAGGAGGCGAACGAAGCGACGCGAGCCAAAGTCGTAGGTCCACTCGTCGATGACGACTTCGACCGAGCGCTCCTCGACGTGTTCACACACGAGACGGCCATCACGCTTGAAGCATGGGCCGCGCACCTTGCGCCGAACCGTCCGTACGTCGATGCGCCGATCCGCCGCGTCGGGCTCGCCACACACGGACCGAACCCGGTAGAGGCTATCGCCCTCCGACGCCAGCTTGCTGCCACACCGAACGCTTTCGGCGGAAGCGGGTGAGCCGAGTGCGAGCAACGCGGCCATCGCTCCCAAGAAGATTGTTCCCATGAAGACTGTCGTTGAACGCATGGCAATACCTCCGCTGAAGGTCGTTCAGAGAGTAGGGCAAGTTGGCCCCAGACGCTAGCTGCTCCTCAAAGGGTAAAGCCGACTCATCGGCGCAATGCCGTCCAACGCGGCGGAAGTCCAGAACGTGCGCCCGAGAACGCGAGCGCTTGCGAGCGCGCTTGCCGTGGGCTCGAGAACGCATCCTGTCAACAAAACACCGAAAGATCAGCGCATCACCGCTCGGCACACCCCTTGCTCTTGCTTCGTCTCGCCCCACCCGAGCGGACGGGCCTGCAAGCAATTGACGCACTCGAGGAGAACGCGATGGACCACCTGAACATTCAACCGATCCACTGGTTTGGTAGCGCCCTGGTGGTACTGGCAGCGACCGCTTGCTCGGGAGCCGACATCCCGCAGCAAGCGCCGCTGGCAGAGCAGGTCGATGCCGAAGCTGCGGCAGAGGTCGAGTCTGCGCTCTTCGACCGCGGTTCGGCTTGGGTGCGCACTCCCGCGGACGAAGGCCCCGGCGATCACATGGGCTTGTCCTGCATCGACTGCAGCTACAACTCGGCCAATGGTAACAACACCTGGGACTCGATCGACGTCGGCCACTACATCGTCACGCTCGGCAACCAGTCGCCCAGCCTCGATGGAGCGCGGCTGATTCACATCACACCACTCGGCAAGCCCGGAGTCGCTTGCGCCGTGGACCGAAGCCTGACCCTACCCGTTGGTTCGACGATGAACGTCGGCGTGCAGTGCCACGACGCGGCCGGAACCCCGACCAACACGCGCTTCGCACTCAACTACCGCACCGCACCGCGCAGCGTGCTCGCCAGCCGCGAGGCCCTGGGCTTCGTGCGCGTGCGCAAAGACACCGTGAGGGCCCACGACAGCTACCCCAACGGCACAGGAGCCCCCACACTGACCAAACCGGACACGGGGCACTACGAGATCAACTTCAGCGAGATGAACGACCCCAAACGCGGAGGCAACGCGCAGGTGACGTCTTGGACGGCCAACGTGCACTGCGCACTTCAACCATGGGCCACCAGCGCCGTCGGAGGGACCACGTTGGACGTTCGCTGTTACGCGCCCGACGGAACACCCAGCGATGCGGACTTTTCTGCGTCGTTCACACAATCCAACGTCGCGGGTGCGGCAGAATGGGCCTACGCGACGACGACGAGCCTGGACGAAGACCACACGCCCGACGACGCAGGCAACCGGAGCCACAACAATACCCCCATCGAAGTCGTCCACGACGGCGTTGGATTGTACTCGCTTCGCTTCGACACCTCGGAAGCGAGTGGCATCGTCTCTGCTCTGGTGACGCCGTTTCGCTCGAGCGCAAGTTGTGTACTGCTGGACTTGGAACCGGGCGCGGCGCGCGTTGCTTGCACGCGCAAGGGCCGACTCGCCGACACCCGTTTCAGCTTCGCGTTCATGCGCAGCCGCAGCCGCTTCACACCGCGCTGGCAGCAGGTCGGCGACACCAACCTAACCAGCGTTGTCGGTGTCGGTTTCGGGCTGGTGTGTGGCGTCCAAGCGACGGACCGAACGAGGGTCGCTTGTTTCCGCTCCGACGAGTCGGGCAAACCGATGGGCCCCGTGTTTGCCGGCCTGGAGGACGGCTCCGACCCGCTTCCCCGTCCAGCGACATCGATCGCGATCGACAACGTGTCGACTGGCTCCACCCGCGTGCTGATCCTCACGGACGACGGCAACCTGTACTCCGTGTTTGGCAATCTGCGCAACCCCTGGTACGCGCGCGGCAATTTCACCGAACGGACTCTGCTAGCAAAGCCACGCATGGCAGGCACCGATGACGCGCTTACGTTGAAGCAGGTTGCGGCGATTCGATCCATCACGGGTGACAACGTCGTGTTGGGCCTGACGGTGGGCGGCAAGGTCGTCGAACTCGCTGGAGGTCGTTTCGGAAACGCCTGGCAAGACGTGACGTCGTTCCCGATCCCCTCCGAAGTGCGGATCAAAACCATCTCCAGCGGAGCGTTGGATCTCTACCTCCTGGCGGAGAACGGAAGCATGTATCTTTCGCGCCGAGGCGACGCCGCTGCAACCCGCCTGCCCGCACTTCCGAAGAACCGCAAGCCCGTAGCCATGGGCGGACCGTTCGTCGCCACGGACGCCGGGGCGAATCGCGATGGGTTCGTTGCCTGCCACGAGCCCAGGGACCACTTCGGGAACTTCGACTGCGGCGACGACGAACTGAGCTTTCTCATGTACACCAGTGCCGGAAAGTGGGAGGCGGTAGCGCAGCACGGTCCGTTGCCCGCGAGCAACTCGCGTGACCTCGTCCCCAACGACACGTACCCCAAGGGTATGGGCAACCCGATGCGCAACGACGCATTCTTCGACCCCGCGATCTTCGACGCGCGCATGTTCGACGGCGACGCGGGACCGGCCTTCTTCGGCTGGCACGTACTGAGCCAGCTATACCAGTGGAAACAGTGACCAACGGTGATCTACGGCGCAGCGGGTCGCGTCCCAAACCGCGTTTTCGAATTGGCTCGCGACAAGGGACGAGCGTTCCGGTAGCCTCCCGCCATGGCAAGCGTGGTGGACATCTACCGGGCGCTGGTCGCGTCCCACTCCGACGCCGAACTGAAGGGCAAAACCATCCCGTACACGTCATGCAACGGGCACATGTTCAGCTTCATCACCAAAGAGGGGGAACTCGCCCTGCGCGTCGACGCCGCGACGCGCGAGAAGATCGCAAAACGCGGCGGACGACCGTGCCTGCAGTACGGCCGTGAAATGAAAGACTTCATCGTGCTGCCCGCAGCACTCGTGAACGACGCCCGCTCCCTCGAACGCTGCTTCGCAGCAAGCTACGAGCACACTCGAGCTCTGCCGCCGAAACCGACGAGCGGGGCGAGAACATCGTCGAAGAAGAAAGCGGCCTCCGGCAGCACATCGAAGAAGCCCGCCGAGAGAAGGCCGCTCACTCCCAAAAAGGCGACCGAGAAAGCCGCCAAGGCGGTGGCCAAGAGGAGCACCAAACGGGCCGGAAGAACGAAGTAGCTTCCCTCCTGGGAGCAGCAATCAGCCCGATTTCCCCAACGCCCGTGGGCACGCCATCACTGTTCGTTCACCTTCTTGAAGTACTCGATGACGAGTTCACCGACCTTGCCGGCTCCGGGCAACGCAACGTCCGCCGTTCGGCAAGCCCAAGCCAACGCATCGTCGCCGAACATCTTCCACAAGACGCGCAGGTTCTTCTTTGCTTGGGGCTCGACGAGTCGCTTGAACTCGTTCACCTCCTTCTCGAGCTGCTCACGCTGCGCCTCCAGTCGCTGGGCGAACTTCTCTTCATCGTCCTCCGTCCAACGCTGCTCGGCAACGATCAGGAACTGGGACAGTTGGGATTGCGACGCGCGCGCCTCCGCCGCCAGTGATTCGAAGGCTTGACGAGCGTCACGCAATTCGGCGCTGAGGTAGTCACCCGGTCGCCCCAAAGGACCCCAGCTCCCCGCCATCCAACCGTCGTCGTCGACTGCACGATGCACGAGCAGCAATGCTTCCGAAAGACCTTCGACGGGAACCCGAGCCTCGAACAAGTCTCGCAGTGAGGTGACCGCGCTGACGACACGCCAGCGATCACTGGCGCGACGCGCGGTGCGGCGCGCATCATCGATGGCGACCTCCAAGTCCCGCAGAAATCGCGGCACGTTCGGGGTGAGGTAGTGTTGACCGCGAGCAATGTCGAAGGCAGCCCACGGAGCGTCTTCACCGCGTAGAAACTGCTGCTTGCGCAGGTGCAGCACGGCATCCAACGCCGCCGCCTCTTCCGGGTTGCGAATCATCGACTGGTCGGGTTGCTCGATGCTGCGATACTCGAGGAAGTTGAGCGTCGGATAGGGGGCGTTGCCCACCTGCATTCCCCGCTCGTAGGCATCGAGCATTTCCTTCCGCAGGCTCTCTGCCTTGTCCAGATCCTTGCTCGTTCGAGCCCACTGGGCCATTCGTTTGCAGAGCCCCCCCAGCGACGCCCACGCGTCCGAGTCGTGCTCGAACAATTCGAGGGCCGCCTGAAAGTGGCGCTTCGATTCTGCAGCAAGTTGCCACGCATCGTCACGTCGCTCGTCATCCCAACACACTCGAGCGCGCAACGAAGACGCAACGGCCAGCGCAACCAGGGCTCGTCCGTCACCCTGCTTCGTGCATTCGTTCAAACGCGTCGCGACGAGCACGGTCTCTGGAGAATGGTCCGCGAAGTACTGTTGGCAGATGTCGAGCGCGGCCTCGAGCGCGGCAACACGGTGCGACTTGCTGTGCTCGGCGGCGTGTACCAAGAGCCGGTAGGCAACTTGCGGCCTCTGACGCTTGAGCTCCGAAGACGCCCGGCGAAGCAATGCCTCGGCGTCGACGCTGGTTTTCTTGCCCATTTCGTTCTCCTCCAGATCCCTCGATACGGGATGCATCGCGTATCTGCGATGCGAGTGCCGAGGCCGCGACAGTGACGTATCGGTAGAGTGACGCCCCTACCGGTTTCGACAGCCTGGCGGAGCATAGAGCAATCCTTCGAGTTCCGCGATGGTTACGCGCACCCATTCAGCCGCCAGATGCCGCGGGGCGTGCCCGCGGCACATCGACAGCTTCAGAACACCAGGGCACGACCTTGGGGTCGAGCGTCGTTCCGCGTGTAGGCCACACCATCGACTTTGAGGCCGCGGTCGTCGAGCAAGGTGATCGTACCGCCCTTGTTGCCGAGTTGCGCCCCCCTGCCGGAGAGTCGGAACGTGCGCGCTTGGGCGAACGGCAACCGGCCGTCCAATGCTTCCGCTTTGTCGTTGCGGTCGAGGATTTGCCAGCCGTCGAGGTTCAAGTCGCCGTCGGAAGTGTTGAAGATCGTCACGCTCTCCAACCCCTCGTCCACGCCGCGAGGATTGACGAGCGCTCCGACGATCCGCGCCCATTGGTACGGGGAGTCGACGGGAAGCACGGGCCAAGGCTCGATGGGGCGTTCTGGCTCTGGAACGACGGGAGCGACGACGGGTGCGCCAGGCAGGGGCGCACCCGTCTCTTCGTCGGTGTGCCAGACCTGATTCTGAAACTTGAGGAACAGACCCGCAGTCTCGCCTGACGCAAACTCGACGAACAGGGCGCCATCTTGATACTTGCCGTTGGGATTGTCGCCATCCCCTTGATTCATGTGGATCATGTGGATGCCACTGCCGGGCACGAAGTCGAAGTACTGGTCGGGCTTGTTGTGCTCCGGCCCCCACTTCTCGCCGTAGGCGTAGATGGTTGCATTGCTGCTGATCGCTCGCTGCAGCAGCGACTCGACCTTTTCGAACAGGTCGTTGTTGGGGCCCGGCTTGGTGTGCACGATCGGCGTCATTTGTTGGGCGCGAAACAGATTGCTGCGCACGTAGTCGACACCGTGAGCGGACTGCTCCTCTCCCCGGAGATCCGTGAACCCAGGGGAAAGACCGCGTGCGTGGTCGAGCAACGGATGGCGAACGTCGTTCAACATGACGTACTCGATGAGCCGCTGCGCAACCGGTCCACGACTCGAACGAACGTTGATGGCGATCCGATGTTTGCCTTCAGCGTCGATCAGCACCTCCGAATGCGGACTGTTGTCGTCATCGCGCTCGAAATCCAACGCACGCCCCTTGAGCACTCCGTAGTTCCTCATTTGACTACCCTCCTCCGCTGTCTTCACCCGTCTCGTGTTCTTCGCGGGCGGCACGCAACGGCTGCCCCCGCCCTTCTCTGGCGAACGTTCCGCGGAGCTTCCGATATCGCTCCGTGACGCCGGCTCAGCGATACCACGTCTACACGTGATGCCCCATAGTGAACAATCCACGCCGCTGGCGAATCACGTCGAAGAGTCTCCCAAGCCTTCGAGTTCTGAAGCACGTGACCTGGTGGCGCCCACCCTGCACCTCGCAACGGCCGAGCCGCGGGGCGTCCCACGCACCCGACCGCTGGGAGGCGCCGGGCCCTGAATCACAGAGCTCGACCCCAAAACAACAGGCGAAGACTGGGCGGTGGGAGCGCCCTCCGTGTATCCGGTGGGGCTGTATCATTGCCAGTGCATTGCTCGGGTGGCCCCGATCCCGACGCCACTTGGAGAGTACAGGGCGCGGAGCTTTGCGGCCCTTTGCGACCGACGCGCTTTGCTCGGGCGAGGAAGACCAAGTCAAGCGTCGATCGAAGTCTCACGCGAATGCTAATCGCAGTTTATTAAGCGGGCACTCCGAGTCGTTCATGGATTGTGTCCCGCCAGCGGCCGCTGCTATGGCGAATCCATGCTTTCATGGTTGCACCTGCGCAGTCGCTCATCACTCGTCCCCGGCTTGCTCACTTTTCTGATGTGTGGCACTGCCCTGGCGCAAGAGGAGGACAGCGAGGGTTCGGACTCGAGAACCACCGGAGTGGCAGGAGCCCTGCGCCCAGCGATGGAGTTGCACGCCCGTTCGGCAGGGCAGCCTTCGAGTACGTCGGATCGACATCGAAGATCAATGGCGCGGACGGAGACGAGTTGTCGGCATCGATATTCCTGGTCGGCGCCGGGGTTCACATTTTTCCGGCCGACGTGGTCAGCATCGATCTACGATCTGCGGTTGACCGAACGTGCTCGACTGCTTGCCTATGTCGGAGATGCACCGTCGCCCGCCCCGCCGCGCGAGGCGGAAGAAGGCGACGAGCAGAACGAAGGCGATGGAGAGTGAGCCCCCGTCCGTCGCCGAGCACCCGCCAACGAGGGAGTGAGCGCCGCGACTTGCCAATGAATCACATTCGCGAGCCGCGGCGCCCACCCAGACATCAGTGAGCGGTCATGTAGCGCCCCGCCCTTGCATCACGCCTCAACAGCACTGGTACCGAGCGTAGCGATAGCTCGTCGCGGAACACTGGACGTACAAGCGCAAAGCCGCCAGGTGCTTGCCCTGCGCGGCACAAGCCTGTCGAGCGTAGTCGAGCCAGATGGCTGGGGGTTTACAGCTCGTCGGACCACCCATCGTGCCGTAGGTGCACGCCGCCTTCTCCACCACTGAGTCGTCGAGTTGCGCCGAGGCAGTCGCTTCGACGCCCTCCAGATCGACATCGATGAAGTCCGTCTCTTCATCGAGCGTCGCTTCCGCGATGGCTCCCTGCTCGATGTCGGCAACTTCCTCGTTCCACACTTCGCCTTGAGTCCCGTCGTCTGCGCCACAGCCCACTAGTAGCGTTCCGAGCAGCATCACGCTCCCAACCGTTGCGATACGCAGTTTCTTCATTTCGATGTTCATTACTAGTTCCTCCTATGGTTGCGACTAGCGCTCACCTTCCAAGCAAGGCGCGTGCCCACCATTGAGGCGGTCCATCGGCAGCAAACCCGCCAGCACGGCACGTCCCGGCCACCGGACTGTCCACCATTGCCCGATCATGCCCGGGCATGCCCGAGTTTGCTCACTTTGCTCGACTTGAGCGGGCAGCGCGTGCAACTCACTGTCGCAGTGCGTCGCGACGGCTAACCCTCGCGACGGGGCGCGGTTTTGCCGAGCTGACCGAGATCACGAGCCACGGCGACATCGACAGGGCTATGCCAGCCAGAATCCGCCACGACACCATTGGACGCCGGAACGGGGTGCAGTCTGGAAGACACGCCGCCCGTTGCACTGTCCATCCCAGTGGACACGTCGTCCAATCTGAGCGACTACCGTTCGGCAATCGCAAGCCCGGTTCTGAAAGGCGCGCCAGACCGGGGGGTCCGCGGTAAACAAGTCCTCGTCGCGCTCAGCCCCAACCAAATGCGTCGGGAGCTCAGCTGGGTAGTGATACCGATTGCGCAGTGGCATCTCGCTCGCAATCAGTGTTGGTTCGACCATCGGCGAGAGCGCGGCGACCGCCACGAACTGCTCAGGACGCGCGAATGCCATCTTCAGGGCGCCATAGCCGCCCATGCTGATTGCTAACAAACTGGCCGTCATCTCGCTCAGATGGCAATCGCGCACTTGTCCGACGGAAGCAACGAGTAGACCGTCACCAAGATTGGGCGCGACGAGCTCGCCTCAGCGCATGACCGTGCTGGCGATCCGTTCGGCGACTTGGTCCAACTCGAGAGCGTTGCGAAAGCCAATCGTAAACGCATCGATACAGTCCAGGCGCGTCGCATGTTCGATCGCTTCGTCGAAACGATCGACCGCGTCGCCTTGTCCCAAGATCTTCATCCCGATCACGCCCTTGCCCGCGGCCTTCATCCCGTCGAGCACGCCTTTGACGGTGTCCGGATCAGCGTCCATGTGCAGGCGGTATGGGTTGATGCGTGCCAAGTCTACCTCGACCCAGTCGGTCTTGGCGGCCAACTCCAGCGCGTCGAGGGTGTGGCACGACACTCCGTGAGCACGGATGCGACCTGCCGCTTTGGCCTCGGCGAGCGCCTGCATGGCGCCTTGGCTTTCGGTCGTCCAGGTGGCGCTGGTACGGATGTGCAACAGCACGATGTCCAGCATGTCCGTGCCGAGCTCTTCCATGAAACGGTCGAGATCCGCTTCTGCTTCCTCGCGAGTTTCAGCCATCGTCTTCGTCAACACGGTGACGTTTTGCCTGCCCACTTGCTTGATGGCGTCGCCGACGAGGCGATGTGAACCATAGGCGTCCGCCGTTTCGAAAAAGCGGATCCCACGCTCGTAGCCCTGCACCAGCAAGTCCGTGAACTCAGCGCCCATACGCGTTTGAGCGGACGAACCGTCGAAGCCCGTCGTGCCGCTGCCCATGGCCAAGCGTGAAGTGACGATCCCCGTCGCGCCGAGTTCGACCATGTCGTAGGCGCTGCGCCCCATGGTGACCGAAGCGGTAGGACGTGCCGGCGCAGGCTCTTCTGGCATCACCGGCGACGGCTCTTCCGCGTCGCTCGACGCCTGGGGCTGGGGCGTTTGGGACGTAACCGGTTCGGGCACTGCGGGAGTGGTGGGAGCAGGGTCCGCGGATTGCGGCTCAGGTGCGAGCACCGGAGTGACCATGTCGTCGGTCGCTGACCCCCCCGGCAGTTCGCGATTCGAGGAATCGACCGTGGGCGGCTGCGACTCGTCAGTAACCTTCGGCTCAGCTTGATCTGCTGGATCGGCCTCGCCTTCGTTGCTCGAGCATCCAATCGACGCAGCGCCGACGACGAAGCCGCGCAAGACCTGGCGCCGCGACGGTTTGGGTTCGAAGAAGCGCCGCAGCGCATCGCGTGGGGTCAATCGTCGACGGCCCGATTTGTCGTGCTTCACAGCCATGGTGCGCTCCTCGTCGCCGTATGGTAACAGCTCCCCTGCGCTTCGACACAGCTCGTGCGCTAAATGTGCCGGCAGCCCAGCTTTGCACCCTCGTCTGCGGCAAATCGTGCCTGGATTTCCCGTCAAGTCACGATCTTGGGGTCCAACTGGACGCCAACCGGGCAGTGGTCGCTGCCGGGCACGTCGGTCTCGATGAATGCTGAACGAACGAACGGGGCGGCGGCGCGCGAGGCCAGCGCATAGTCGATCCGCCACCCGACGTTGCGAGCGCGCAGGTCCCCACGTTGGGCCCACCACGAATACTCCACCCGATCTGGCCAGTACGCCCGATAGGTATCGACCCAGCCGTCGTCGATCCAAGCATTCAGCGCTTCGCGCTCCTCGGGACGAAACCCGCTATTGAACACGTTCTGTTTTGGGCGCGCCAGATCGATGGCTCGATGCGCGGTGTTGAAGTCACCCAAGCAGAACACCCGCAGGCCGCGTCTCCGAAGCGAGTTCAATCTCCTCCGAGCCGCATCGTAGAAAGCCAACTTGTACGGAACTCTCGACAAGTCGCGACGGGGGCCATCCCCCTTCGGGAAGTAGGCGCTGGCCACCGCGAGTCGACCAAAGCGCACTGCCACAAACCGTCCTTCGCGCTCGAACTGTGGCTCCAGTCCCCCAAGCACCTCGTCGGGCCTACACCGACTCAGAATCCCCACACCGCTGTATCCACGCTTTTCCGCCGACGCGAACGTCGTGTACCAACTGCGCGACAGCTGCAACGCATCGAGCGCCTCTTCCGGCAACGCGCGGACCTCTTGCAGCGCGACGATCGTCGGGCGGGTACTTGTCAGCCACTGCTTGAAGCCTTTTCGCACGCAGGCCCGGATCCCGTTGACGTTCCATGCAACCACGCGCATCGGCGCGGTCAGACTTACCTCGGACGCGGGTTGGGAACAAGAGCGCGAAGCGCCACGCCACGGTTCGTCGCGCGACGCGAGAGCGGGAACCGACGCGAGTCGACCCAGTCGTGGGACCTCCCTTGCGATGCGAACGCCGAGCTCACGATCCCCCCCTACGGCGGAGCCCGCCGAGTGCTGAAGCTCTGCCTCGCGGGCGTCGAGCAGCGATGAAACGACCGGCGCGGCACCGCTCTGTCTCGGCTCACCGACGTCACGTCTTGGGCTCCAGCGACCACTCGCTCGCGCCCGAGCTGTAGCGGCCCCCTCCGTGACCCAATGGCAGGTAGTCGAGCCCCGAACGCGACTGCAACGGGCGCGGTTCTTCCGGCCCGCACCAAGCGGGAGCCTGAAAAACCGCCCGACCATCGTGCTCACCCGCTTGGTGTCCTGAACGCGAAGTTCGCAGCGGAATTGCAGCGGCACCAGGTTTGGTGCAGCCGCCGCAATTCCGCGCTGACGGCCCGCTTCAACGCACGGTCTTGAGCCAGTCACGCAGCGGCTTGTAAAAGACGTTCTTCCAATCGTCGTGGAAGTAGAAGTCCGCGTCTCCGAGTTCGGGTCGTTCGTTGATGCTCAGTGACTCGGCATTGGTGAACAGACCGGCGGTGTCCAACATCGCCTGCCCGAAGCCGGTCCCAGCGATGTACATGAGCACGTCGCCTTCGAAGGCATCGAGGTTGTCGACGTGGCTCGTATCCTCGCCCGACAAGCCACACGCCAGGTCGCGCAACGCCGGACGCTGCGCGTAGTTGTCGAACATCGGCCCGACCGCCGTCAGGCGATCTTGATTGGAGTAGATGAATTGTTCCGTCGAGAAGTCGGCAATCATCCGCACGAAATTCGATGTCGGCGACAGCGCGCCGGGGGGTGGAGGAGCGCTGAACACCCCGAGCATTGCCTGTTGGTTCGTGATCCCGGGCGGAAACCCAGGTAACGGAAACAGGCCGTCGGGGTCCGTGGCCGCGAGCCCAATCACCGCGCCGAAAATCGCGGCGCTCGGATCGTAGACGGCTCCGCTGGCAATGTCTCCCTTCAGGGTTGCGCAGGCACTGGTGTTGTGTGCGGCGATGTCGGGATCCTCCGTGTACAACGTCCCTTCGTACAAGAACACACCCGAGTAGAGTTCGGGTGCGCGGTTTACTGTCGCGAGCGCCGAAGACGACCCCGCGGAGAACCCGCCAATGGCCGGCTTTGCGGAGCTGAACAATCCCGCCAAAGACGTTGCGAGCAGTGCGTCGTCAACCGACGCGTTGACGTCCCACTCGACCATGCCACTGCAATCGGTGTTACCTGATTCACACTCGCCGGCCTGAAGACCGGTGCGGCGTTGATCAACGAGCCACACGTCGCGATGGCGGGCGAGGCGGCCGACGAGTGAATCCTTATAAAAAGGCGTATCGCTGACCTCGTAGAATTCGCCCGGCAACAGGAAGGGGCTGAGCAGAATGAGTGGTGTGGCCTGATGGCCGTGGCACGACGATCCCCGTCTGGACGACACACGCGTGATCGAGATCTGATTCAACGGGTCGTCGCCCTGTTGAACGACTACCTCCGTGCGCGACAGATTCGGTTCGGGTCGTGTGACATCAACCGAGATGAGCTCATAGCCCCCTTGAGCTACGAGCGTGGCCAAAGCAAAACCGTTCCATATCCCCATAGGTCGATCTCCCAATCCCCCCCTGGTTCATTCCGCCCATCCCGATGGCACGAGTGAGTAAGCGGCTGGGCAGTTCACCCCCGACTTCCCTGGCCACGAAGGCCGCACCACCAAGGTCAAAAGAGCCTAGCTCAACCGCTCAGCGAAGCCACTGGACTATTGCACGTCGTGCCACAACGGAACCCCGCACGTGCCATTGTGCATCTTCCAACGTAACTGCGTTGCCTATCGATTATAGTCGCAACAAGTAAACACCCAGAGCGACGTAGGAGTTTCTCCAGGGGCTGTCTCACCGGCCCGGCGCATCAACGACACCCGCACCGAGCACTCCTCGCACCCGACGTCTTGAGACCTGCGCTAGGCTCACGGCGATGCGTCCGATGAAAGATGGTCTGGCCCGGCCCGCCCTCGAACGCCTGGCGCGTAACCTGGCTAGGGCGGACGCCACGTTCGACGAACGACGATTCGTCGAGCGCGCCGAGCTCGGATTGGAGGATCTCGAACTCAAGGAGCGCGTCACTCACGTCATTGGGACCCTGACGGAGCTCCTACCCGAGGACTTCTCCGAGGCGTGTCGGTTGCTTCGACGAGCGGCAACTCAGTGGGATCACGGCGACCCCAACGACGCACTGCGCGGGTTCGCTGCGTGGCCGATCATCGACTACGTAGCGGCCCGGGGCATCGACGACTTCGAGGAAAGCATGGAAACGCTGCGCTGCCTCACGGGGTTGTTCACCGCCGAGTTTGCGATCCGACCCTTCTTGTCGCGCTATCCTGAGCGGACCTTCGCGCGTTTGCACGAATGGATCGACGATCCTGATCCGGCAGTGCGGCGTCTATGCAGCGAAGGGCTGCGACCGCTACTGCCCTGGGGCAGCCGGGTCGAATACCTGACCAACAACCCGACTCGCATCGTCGACGTACTTGATCGGTTGGCCTACGATGGCGACGTGATCGTTCGGCGCTCAGTCGCCAACAACCTCAACGACCTGTCGAAACGCCACCCGGACCTGGTGATCCAGACTTGTCTGCGTTGGCGCAAGCGCGCTCCAGCGCCTTTCCACGTGGAAACCGACAAGCTCATCCGCCACTCACTGAGGTCGTTGATCAAAGCCGGACACGAAGGCGCGTTGACACTGTTGGGTGCGCAAGCAGGCGCGGCCGTATCCCTCGAGAAACTCGCCGTTTCACCCAAGCGACTCGTCCTCGGGGGGCAGCTGCGTCTCGACGTGTGTCTGCGCTCCAAGAGCAAGACCCCGCAGACGCTGATCGTGGATTTCGCGATCCATCATCAGAAGGCAGACAAGAAGACTCGAGCCAAGGTGTTCAAACTCAAAACGCTGCAGCTCGCCGGCAAACAACAGGTCAATCTGACGAAGACGCACTCCATACGCCCGATCACGACCCGCAAGTACTACCCGGGTGTTCATGAGGTGGAACTACTCGTCAACGGGATCGTGACGGGGCGCGGTCGATTCATGTTGGTCGTCCCCAAGAGCAAGTCTTGAAACCTCGAGCCCTGCGAACGACGCAACGAGGTGAGCGGTCGACAAAGGCTGCCCAGAGCGAGGAAAACCAACTCGGCTTCAGTTGAAACCCACAGCTCGCACTCGAGCCGGCTTAGAAACCGTATTTCAAGGCTGTGCCGACGCTCACCTCTTCCATGCTCGTTCGGTAGGCATCGATGTTCCCCCTGCGCTGGGCGCCAGCGACGTCGACATGCCAACGAAACCCTCGGGGCGGGCCGTATTCGAACCATAGCTCTCCGCGGTAGCGACGCTCACTCGCCGGGCGGTGGCTCGTGATCTGATCGTCCCCATCCAGGGCTCGAACGACAAACATGCGATCACTACGCCCATGCAAACCCAGGCGCCACGATGGTGTCGAGTATACAGCCCGCGGGATGAGGCTCACGCCGAGCGCATGGTTGTAGCCGTGGTGCTCCGCGGCTGAAGTCAGTTCGGAGCGAGGGTTGTCCACCGCGTACTTCTCGAGAGCGAACGAACCGGCCCCCGCGTACGTCGTCGCAAGCACGACCTGAAAGTCGAGCTTGTCGTGACCTCTCGTCCAACGCGCTCGCCCTTGGACAGAGGGCAGTTCCAGCACGTACATCGGGTCTTCACGCAGCTTGGTTCCGTAGCGATGCCGACTGTACTCGACCCCCAAACCAGCGCTGAGCACGAACTCCATGCCGTGTCTCCCCGGACCCACGGGCTCGATGTTCCGGTAGTGTAGCCCACCGAACGCCGATCTGGCTCTGACCCGAACGTCTGCTCGCCCGGCTTCGTCTGCCCAGTACGTGACGGCTAACGACGAGATGTTTCCATCAGAGAAGCTCGTCCAACCCCGCCCGGGCCGCCCCCAGCGTCGCAAGTTGATGATCTCCGTGTCGAGTATCGCCTCCGCGGCAGGGCGCGACTCTGCAGGGGTCTCGCCCCAGCTGTGAATCCACCTCGGACCGATGCTCAGATCGATCCGGTAGTCGCCGAGTCGAGGCAAGCCGAACGCGGAGCAGTTCTTGGGTCGCAGCGGGTCGGCGTCATCGAGGTAGTCGGCGAGTGCCTTGCCGGGTGCAAAGACACCGGCCAGGGCACGTGTTACCCCAGAATCACAACTACGATCGAACAACGCCCCCAACTGAAATAGGCTTTCACCAAATGCCGCTCCCCCGAACGGCGTCGCCAACATGTCGTTGAGAGCCGCGCGCTCGCGATACTCGCCCAACAGCTCCCACAGGGCCGAAGACGCGACGGCGATGCCCAGAGCCCCCATGGGTCCCACACGGCTGCCGCGTGCCCCAGCGTAGTAGAGCGTACCCGCCACGGAGTGCGAGATGAAGTTGGTATCGTAGATGTTCGAATCGAAGGCGTACCCCTTGCCGATCAACTTGTCGCGAAACGTCGTGAAACTGTAATCGTAGTACCAGTCGATCGAATTGACGTCTTTTTCGATGTAATAGTAACCCACACCAGCAAGCAACACTGTCAGCTGCCAGCCAACAGCAAGCCAATAGTTTGGCTCTCGAGGCTCGACGTACCACGCCGCCGTGTCGCGAGACGGCTTGATGGTCCAACCCAACCCGATCACTTCACGCAGCTTCGTTTCGTCGTAGGTGGGTTTTGGTTCTGCGTCGACTTGCGCGCTGTCGCGCGTGGCGGGCGGGCTGGGTGGGTTTGAATCCACATCCGCAGGGGGTTGTTCGCCGCCACTCGCCACGGGCGGGGCGGAAGCCGACGATGCCGCTCCCTCGCTGTCATCGTTGATGGTCTCGTCACCCGACGCCTCAGCCAGAGCCTCGGCGCGCGCCACGGCCAGTCGAAGCGTGCCAACGATCGCGGCAATCCCCCACGCGACGGTAAGCCGCCGGCAGCGTGCCGAGATCAAAGAGTACCTCCAATGCCCGCAACCAACCCGCCGGTGGTTGGAGTGAGGAGCGGGACCCAACTGATCGAACTTTCGTGACCCTGATAGTCGTCTGGCCTCTGTCGATCCATGTCCGACGTTGCCCACCACGTCAGCCCGAGACCAACCAATCCACCGACGCCCGTCGCGGTCAGTACCTCGGGGGTGTCCGGCTCGTCGACGATCAGAAAGTATGATCCCGTCGCTGCCAACGCTCCAATCAAGCCGCCAAGATCGGAGAACCGCACCCGCGCCGAGCTCGCGTTCACTTGCCCCGCAAACAGCGCCCCCGCGGCCATCCCCACGTTGTAGCTGATGCCGCCAGTGGCAAATGCCGTCTCGCTGCGCCGGTCCGGGTCGCGTTGAATGGCCGTGCCAGCAAAACTTCCGAACAGGCCAGCCCACACAGCGCTCGATGTCACGAAGCTGACGTCACCAGGCCGTGCATCCCCCCAATAACCGACAAAGCCCCCCGCAACGGTGCCGAGCGTGGCGCCTGCCCACAATACCGTCGAGGCCCGCCGATAACGCCAGGCGCTGTCGTCTGCGCGCCGTGTCGAGATGGACTGGCGGTAGCCCATCAACCAGACCGCTTCGCCAACTCCCAGAAGACCACCGGCGGCGATCGAATGGGGCAGCCCGCGTTTGAACGGGCTGCTCTCGTCGATGTAACTGATCGCCGTCAGCGAAACTGCCGCAAGCCCCGCCATCGGCAGGATCCCGACGGCGATGTGCTCTGCGTTGAGGTGCAGCGCGGCCCATGCGCCCGTGCCCGCTCCATAGACGAAGCCAGCGATGTAGAGCAGCGAGAGCTCTTCCGAGGTTCGAATCAAGGGCGAAACGGAGTGTTGCTGGTCTGCCGAACGCTGCTTGGCCACGTCGGCGTACTCCTCCGCCAACAGTCGGTCCTCTTGCGAGCTGGCACTCTTGGCCAATTCGTCGAACAGTCGTGCCGCTTGCCCGTGATCCCCGTCGGCGAGCACGGAACGCGCTTTCTCGAACTGCTGGCGCCACGACGAGCGTGGCTCTGGATCCTCGCGCGCGCCCGAGTGGTCAGCTGACGCCTCGCGTACACCAGACACCTCCGGGGCACTTGACACCTCCGGGGCACCGGGCGCCTCGGGTCTGCTCGGCTCTGGCGTGCGCGACGGCTCAGGCCCATCCCTAGCATCCGACGATGGGGATGCACTCTGCGGATCCGGTGGATCTTGCGCCTCGGAAGCGGTCGCAACGCCGACATCCGCCCCTTGCTCTGCATGAGCGGTCACGCTCGAGGCAACGACCACGAGCAAAGCCGCGACAGACCACGCCCCCCAGCGCGGTCTAATCGAGAAACGTCGCTGGACGCCGGCAAGCGCTCCGAGGCGGAGGTTACGCAGCTTGCCAGTCGTTCCCGTCATCCAACCACCGTTATCAACACGCCGTAGTAGGTAGCACGGCCCTTTCGCGATGCATCGACGCTGCCGACACGTGAACAGCGCCTCGAAGCCCGATAGCCGAATCCGAATCCTCCGCGCAACAGGTATCCTCTCGGTTCACAATCCTTCTAGCCACGCCGCGAACATCAAGAAACGAGGAGGAATCACCCAGCCCCTGCGTCCCAGTCAGGCTTGACGGCACTCGACGGAAGTCCAATGACTCCGAGCGCTCAGTTCCCTCGCGGGTCGATGACGCAGTATCTGCGCAGTTCGTCCTCAACGATCTGTCATCTCCCGATTCCTGGCAGCCCGTCAGCGTTCGAGCGTTCGCGAGCGCGCGCGAACTGTGAGGTTCGCCTCGCCGCCGCCCACCCCCCATGTGCCGGAGCGTGCCAGAGAGGTGACCTATCACGCCTGCCCCGCCCGGTCGGACTCCACGTCCCGATTCGCGAGTGGCCACCCAGGCGCCCTGCCGAGTTCGGCACGAGTGTTGCTTCTGTGTGACGAACATGAACATGCTCAACAGCACCGGATTGAAGTCGGCCCTGGCTCTGCTCTCGATTATCAGCGTCTTCACCACGGTGGATACGGCGAGGGGCTGCTCACCGCCCGACCCTGGCCCCGGCTACTTCGACCTCGGCGCAGTCGAGCCAGACGATGGCGCCTCGAACGTCGCCATCGACAGCGCGGTGGTCATCGAGTTGAACTACGTCGAATCCGGCCGCGACATGACGGTTTCCATCACGCTGACCAACGAGGAAACCGGAGAGCAAGTCGACGGGGAGCAGTTCGAGCGTTACTGGGACACCACCATCGTCAGCTTCAAGCCAACCGAAGACTTGCAGCCCAATACCGCCTACCACGTCACGGCGACAACCACCTCACTCGCCGAACGCCCCGCGGAAGCGACAGGTGTGGAGGAACTGAGCACGACGTTCACCACTGGCGCGAGTCGCCTGCCGCCGCTGTCACTGAACGGAACCATGCGCGTCGAGCTGGACGAGTACGAGCGTGACTACTACCCACCTTGCGAAGGTACGTGCAGCTGCCCACCCGATGGAAGCATCACTGACACCCGGGCGACCGTGTTCCTTCCAGGAGCATCGGGCGGACAAGGTACCCGCGGCTACCATGCTACCGTCACTGCCATGAGCGATGGCGGCGCCACGGTGAACGTCAATGCGACGGCCGTGTTCGGCGAAGCAGAAACCGAGCTTCAATTGGGTTTCCTGCGCGGAGAGGAGAAATACTCGCCCTGCTTCGAGCTGCGCCTCCGCGACCTGGCAGAGCACACGATCGAGGCTCAGACGCTGTGTCTCGACACGGAAATCCCCGCGCTGGGCGAGCCGATGGCAATCGATGCCGGTAACCCAACGACACTTCCCGAGGCGGGGGCGCCCGCTCCGGGGGACAGTGCGAGTCCCGTCGACCAGCCCGACCAGGACGTGAACGACGCCACGGATGCGGGCAAGACGCGTGCCCCATCCAAGGACCACAGCACCGAAGATTCGGCTCGCTCCACGGGCAGCAGCTGTCAGCTCACTTCGGGTCGGGCGGGGCGTTTCACCGGCACATCCATTGCGGGGTTGTTCGCCCTGTTCACAGCTGCCGCCGGTCGGCGTCGTCGGGCGGGCGTGTCGCGGCGCTGAACGGGCGATATCGACGCGAGCTCACCCTCTATCAACTTTCCGTCTGACGAGCTGGGGCTACGCCCTGAACGGAGCGTGTTCGTCGATGGCTGAGTCGCCAATCCCGTGAGGCGCATTCCCGCCGAATTGGTCTATACTGCCTCTTTGCCATTCGGTTGAGCTGCAGGAGTATTGATGAGGCGATTGCGTTTTGGGTCTGCGGTATGTCTCGTGGCGACGCTGACGGCGCTCGCTTGCGACGAGGCGACGCTGCCGAGCAACGACACGGAAGACAGTGGCGTTCGCCGGGCACAGACAGACGAGTCAACGCCGGACACCGACAACGACATCCCAGGTGCGAGTCCCCAAGTCGACGACGAGGTCGATGGCACCCGCCCCTCGACAAGCGGCGACGATCGCAGTTCCGGATCACCTGCCAACTCCGAAACGGACGACCAACTCCCTGCGAACGACACTCGTGACATTGACGGCGGCGTTCGCAACCCCGCGTCGGTCGGCAGCGCTGACAGCGACTCCTCCACGAGCGACTCCTCCACGGACGGTTCCCCTGCCGGCGGTCCTTCCAGCGGCACGACGCTGGACGCATCTCCCGACTCTGAATCGACCACAGACGCGAGCTCGACGGACGGAGGCACCGTAAGCTCCAGTCCAATCGTCAGCTGGTCACTCAGGCAACGTCGATCGGAAACATACGCCGCAGCAAATGACCCGGTCGTGAGCGTCGAGTCGTCAGCAAGCGTATCGTTTTACAACGTACTCGATGGGCCATCCACGTTTGATGACCCGTGTGAGCGTGTCGATGTCGGAAGCTGCACAGTCACTACATGCCCTGGCCCGGAATTCGGGGACCTCACGGCAACGAACCTCGCGCAGTATGAGGCCGTGGAGTATGCTCCGACGTCCGTTTCGGTGACGGGACTGTCCGTCGATCCACTGCCGCTGCAGTACCATTCGACCTCTGATACGATCATACCCACCTTCGTGGGCGCCTTCGAATCGTCCGAACCCGTCAGCTACTGGAGCGGGACGGAAACGGCGCGCCTGTTGGTCGAGGCCAGCGACGAGGTCCCGAGCGTCGATTACACGACGCCTCCATTGCCGAGTGTGTCGATCATCGCTCCCGGCCCCGACGCGCTCGGTCAAGTCAACGTCGATCCGAGCGCACCGATCACGGTCGCCTGGGACAGCAGCGGCAGTGGCGGCGGGTTCGTCGCCGTGTCAGGCATCGAGGCAGGCATGGCGCGCTACGCCGCGTGCGAGGTCGACCTCGAAGACGGATCCATCGTGATCGACCCGGCCCTGGTCGAGGGCCTGGAAGGCACCGGAACCATCACCGTGTCTGCGTTGCTGTTTGACTTCGCTGACCAGGACGGTTGGCGCGTAGGGCTATTCGCGAGGCACACCGTCGAACGCACCATCAACCTCGTGTCACAGTGAGGCCCAGTTTCACCGTGGACGCGCTCAGCAACCTGAAGCAAGCACCGCACCGGGACCCCTCGCCAAGTCTCCCAATACTTCGTCCGCGCTCAGGGCCGACTCTGAGTGACGGTGAACTTGCTCTCGCCGGCGCGGACGTCGCGTTCCGAGCAGGTGAAGACGAGCTTGCCCTGCGCGTTGACGCTCACCGTCGCCGAGCTGCGTTGATGACAGTGCCAACGTTGGGGCTGGGACTTCATGTCGACCTCCTCGAGACGACCACCGTCGAGCACGCGAGCCAGCCGCCACCACCCCGTGCCGGTGCTCAGCTTGTAGCTACCGGTGCTGTGAATCGTGTATAGCGTTCCGTCGCAGTCGCTCACCAAGGACAGGTTCTCCGAGTAGCGCAGGGGTGGCTTGTCGTCTCCGCTGGGCCCGGCGTGTTCGAACTCGTTGATGAACTCCAGCTTGCTGGCGTTGAAGTCCCGAGGCGCCCCGCTCAACGTGAAGAATCGCGTGTGCCGCTTACCCCCGTTTGCATCCTTGCCCTGCTTCAGGATCCCCGAACGATATCCGTCCCCCGGTGCCGTCACGACGACCAGCGTTCGACCGTCAGCCAGCTTGGCCATGCCCAGCCCTCCACCGGCGCCGGCAAGCCGCCGCGAGTTGCCCTTGCTTGGGAAGTTGAACCACGTATCGTGCTTTCGCGTCGCGCGCCCGACGTCGAAGCGCCACAGCCGTTCCTTGTCAGCGACGAAGACCCACTTGCCGAGCACCGCTGCACCGCTCGGGTGAGCCGAGTGTGTCGAGTGAATGGCAGCGAGCTTGCCGATGCGCTTGCCGGAGTGACCGAAGATGTGAGCCGGTTTGCGACACGTCGCGCCGTCATTGCGGGTGCCGGCCGGGCACGACCCCCAGCAGACGGGACCAACGCCGTTGTAACCCTTCTTGCACTGCGTGTAGCACAGGCCCGCGTCCTTCTCCTTGCCGCTACCACAGGTGTGCAAGGCTTTGCCGACGCCTCGCCCGTACGACTTCTTTCCAAAAATGTCGACCGGCTTCCTACACGTCGCTCCGTCGTTCTTGTAGCCGCTCGGACACTTCTGCCAGCACACCGGTCCCCGCCCGTTGTAGCCCTCTTTACACTTCTTGTACCAGAGGCCAGCGTCTTTCTCACAGTCGCCGCTGCACCTGCTCTTGAACACCTTGCCGACGCCTCGCCCGTAGGATTTCTTACCGAAGATGTCCCCGGGCTTTCTGCACGTCGCTCCATCGTTCTTGTAGCCGCTCGGACACTTCTGCCAGCACACCGGACCGACGCCGTTGTAGCCCTCCTTGCACTTCGGATAGCACAACGCACCGTCGCGCTCTTCACTCGAAGCGCAACCCATGGGCTTGCCCACGCCGCGACCGTAGGAGGGCCGGCTGGTGATCTTGACGTCCTCGCGACACGTCGCTCCGTCGTTCTTGTAGCCGGACGGGCACTTGCCACCACCGCGGTCGTCCTCGATGAAGAACACCGAGCCGGTGGACTTGTTGCTGTGCACCCCGACGAGCGGGTACTCGCTAGAATTGGTGACGCTCAGCGTTTGGATGTGCTTGTTGAGTTTGCCCGTTCGCTTGAAGGCCTCACCCGGCTCTCGATTGGCCGGACCTTGGGACTTTCTCGGATTGAACCACCAGTACCCCTGATCCCACTTGGCACCACTCCTAAACGCGTTCTCGAACTGCTGAGGAACGTTCTTCGCGCACACGTTGCAATCGGCATCGCTGGGTTTGCATTTGACGTAGGCCTGGAGGCGAGGAGCGGCATGCACTTCGTCTACCGAGAACACTCCGATCGCCAGCGTAGCCAAAGCCACACAGGCCGCGATGACTGATTCCAGCGAAGGCCATCGCTGGGGAATGCATGTTGAAAGCATGAACTCGTTCCTCCTCTTCGGGCTGAGATTGCACGCGGGACCGAAATCCACGCAACAATCGACTTTGCAACGAGCAGGCCACTCGGATCGTTCGTCATGAAGCAAGTAAACGCGTCACCCCACTCATTCTCGGCAGGCTCTTGGCGGCCGTGACCACAACGGTGAGCACCGGATCACCCAGCGCGGGTTGTCGATCACCCAGACGGCGTGAGGGCGCCGTCGATGACGGAGACATGCGTCACGGCCCGATACGGGTCAGATCGGAATTTCAACCCGTGACGAAGTTTCGATTCGTCAGGAACCAAGCCAGACGTCGAGGACGTGCGAGCACGCGTCGCCGGTATCACCGAGCCAGGTGTTGCACCGAGCAGAGCTTCAGCGCCGTTCTGGCGGCGCGCAAGCGTTCTGCCGGATCGCGCCGCTCCGTTCAGGTCGTGGGTGAATGCATTTTCACCCGAAACCGCCCCGTGCCGTTGCTACAGTTGCGACATGGCTCATCGATGGCTCGCGACGTTCGGTGGCTGCGCCGCGTTACTCGGCTGCGGTTCCACCCAATCCAGTGCAGACGACACCGCGCCCGGCGAGCCGGCGCTCGGAATGTGGGCTGAGGGGCAAACTGACGACGCGGACGCTCCCCAGGAGCAACAGCCAGACGCGATGCAGCTGGACGAGCCGCAAGCCCCAGAAACGCCCGAGCCCGCGGATCACGACCCAAACGACCTCGCCCCGGCCGAGACCACCCCCCCGCTGCAACCAGATCCCCCACAGGACCCAGAAGAGCAGATTGAGGGCGACGAGCCCGACTCCCCGCCCCCGTTCGTCGAAGAGAAAGAAGTCGAGATATTCCTCGACCCCGGAGACGAACCCGAAACCTGCGAGGCGGGTACTCCTGGCTGCGGTTGCTCGTCCGTGTTGTTCGACGTCGCCACGCGGGCGTCCTGTGACATGCAGCAGGTCGCCGATGTTGAAGTCGATGGCATGGGTTACCTCGACGTCGAGGGCGAAGATCACCTCATCTTCGCGATGAACCGCTGGGGCGCGGGCCACATCGTCGGGTGGTGCGACGCGGATTCGGCCCTGGCGATGATGGACTCCTTCGGCGGGTTCGAGTACTTGGCCCAAACAGAAGCGCCCCGAATCGCGGCGATGGGCAGCCATTGGGGCTGCAACCTGAACGTCCCTTACCCGTTCTGGGCCAACGCACTGCCCGAGCAATACGTCGACAACCCAGCGGCGCTCGCCGAGGACTACGACGTCATCATGTTCTGCGGCTTCCACATGGGCGTGGATCCGGATCGAGTGACCACGCCGGCGAACCGTGAAGACGGCTGGCTCGACAACGTACCCGCCACGCTCACGTCGTTCGTCAAAGACTACGGCAAGGGCCTATTCGTGGTCATGGATTACTACGGCACCGTCGTCAAAGACTACGACTTGACTCACATGAACGCCATCGTCCAAGAGGCGGGTTTCGAGTTCCTCCCCCACGAGCTACCCTGGGGTGACGCCAGCGCCAACGTGGCCCTCGACTGCGTCCCGGACGTCCCCCCACGCGTGCGCTGAAGAGGCTGGTGGGGCAAAACCAACCGCGAAGTTCATGCCCTCGACGCCCGAGTGCATCGCTTCCACCCAGCCGCTCCAGCCAAGCCCGCCTCTCCGTTCCTGCGCAGTAGCGTTAATACTGGACAGCTTGTCCCAAGACCAACAGCCCGCCCTCCATTTCCTGCGCACCAGCCAACGTCCACCTGCCTTGCCGCGGCCGCTGCTTTCCAAGACCACGACGCCTCGCATCTGGAGGCCTTCGCTGATCTGGGTGTCCGCCATGCTCCGAAATCCGCAGATTCCCTCTCACTCATTCGCCAAGATTCCGCTGAATCCAGCCCGGACTTGGCCGTGTGTCTTGTGAATCATCGGTGCCGGGCCAACCGACATCTGCCGCAAGTCGAACGGTAGTCCACCTTGCCCGTGCTCGGTACGATTGGGCAAGAACGCCGAACGCTCGGAAAATCTCGTGGAGGCAGAGGGAGCTAGTCCAACGAGATCACGAGAAGGCGCCTCAACTGGACCCCCACTCAGACT
>QJWJ01000309.1 GCA_003235365.1 Deltaproteobacteria bacterium | reverse complement strand
ACGCGACGCCGTTGCCCGAATAAATGGCGGATGATGTGCCGTAATTGGTGATCTCGAGCTCAAAATGGCGGAGTAGCCGCTATTTAAAATGGCATGCAGACCTGAAAACAGCGTCCCAAAGGCCATTTCTGCCGCACGACTGCGCAAATACAGCCGGTTACCCGCCTTTGTGACAGCTCTCAGCGTGAGTAAATGGCGCGTAACCGGCCATTTCTTCCCGCTGGTCGAGACTTTGTGGCGGGTCACCCGCCATTTCTGGGCGAGTGGCGTCGCGCTCCGCCCCATGCCCGCGAAGATCCCCTTTTCGCCGACGAAGCGCGCGGGACGTGGACGGTGAGCGTTGGGGCTCGTGAGTGAGCGCTCGGGGAATCGCGCTGGTTCTCGCTCAACCGGCGCATCCGCCCCGAGCGTTCCCGGTGGGCTGACTGCGACGTGACTCACACTACTGTCAGAGTTTTCGGAGCACCCGCTCGCAAAGCCCGGTTTTTGCCGAAGTTTTCGGCGAGCAACGGAGCGGAGCGTACATCGGTACGCGAGCACCGTAACGCAGCCAAAACACAGACAACAGCCGGGATCTGCGAGCGTGGCTGAGGTGAATTTCTGTCAGTAGTGCCAATGCCCCAGGGGCGCGGAGCCGCGCTCAGAACGACAGCCGCACCTGCAGCGTGGCGCCGTCTTCCCACGCAGTGACGCTGGGTTGCACGTTGTCCCATTGGTGCGCGATCACGACGCCGCTGAGTAGAAACAGCCCCGCGGAAGCGACGCCGAGTGCGCCCAGTTTCTGGTTGGCTCGCTCGTCGGCTCGGAGGCGTTCGAGTTCTTCACATGTGCGTGACGTCAAGTCGAAGCAGGGGGACGGGGTCGTGTGCTGGGCGCGAAACTCGGCGGTGGTGTCTTGGGCCTTCATCGCCGAGTAGTAGCCCACGCCACCGACGGCGAGACCGCCGAGCGCGAGCCCGTACAGGCTGTAGAGGGTGACCAGCTTGCCGGTGCTCGGCTCTCCGGGAGAACTGCCGTTTACCCAAAGCCAGGACCAGGCGCCGGGAGGCTCCTCTGCGTTGGCCGGTGTCACGCTCGCTGTCATCGCCAGCACGAGCGCCGCGGCAAACGTGCGGTGGAAGCGGCGCCGCACGCCTCGGGTCGTGCCGTTGGGGGCCGCGCCGAGTGCGGCGCTACTAGTCGTCACGGGGCCGGTGTAGCCGAAAGTGCCGCAGACATTCAACACCTTGCTCGCGTGCAGCTGCGTGGCGGCACGGAGTCGGCCTCGGGTCACGCGCGAAGTCTGGCGTCGAGCGTCCCGGCCGACGCTGACTCGCTTCGCGCGACGCTCCGTCGGACCTGATCGAGACACGGCGCGACCACGGTGCTGAGCACCTGTCGACGCAGCGTTTGGCGCTTGTCGTCCGGCACGATGCCGTAGTGCTGCAGCATATCATCCACAGCGCCGTCGAGCAGGACATCCGTTTCCGTTCCCGCAGTGGTCTGCCTTGCCCGATCCATCTCTTCTCGCAGCACGCCGTGTAGCAGTCCTGCAAGTTGCGGCGACTGTTCGATTGCCCACATCACGAACTGCCAAGCGAGCTGCGCGTGACGCTGTTCGTCCTGGGCGATCTGGGCCAGGGCGTCCCGCACCGGTCGATCGACGGTGGACTCACTCGCCCATTGCGCCTCCAGCGCCGCGACGGTCTCGCCGATACAGCCTTCGAGGAACGTGTTGACGACGATGCTCTGAAGATCCTCATCGTCCAGGGCGTGGTTCAGGTTCAAAGGGCCGGGGCCCACTGCTGTACCCGCGAAGCGACTGGCCAGACCGAAGGCCAGTTGGGCATGGTGGGTCTCATCGGCCATCGCCCGTTGAGCTGCCAGCAGCAGTTCGGGAGGTGCGCCGAGGCTCATCAATTGCAGAGAGAATCGAGCAAACGCGGCGACTGATGCATGCTCCATCAGGCCCACCCGTGTCCACTCATCCGCGAGGCGTTTGGCAACGGTGGCGTCCAAAGGGGCGTTCGCGCGACGATCCCCGTCGCTGATTCTCCCGAAGCGCTCGACCCCGAGGGTCCACTCCGTGCGGTGTACCGCTGGCGCCAATCGCGCCTGGCCTTCGATCAAGAACGGGCGCCCGATAGAGCAAGTGTAGTCGATGCAGCTGCGTTTGTTCTCGCCATCGGCGTACTGGTCGTAACCGCACTGCCCGCTGTCGCAATCGTTTCCGACCAGGCAGGCATCTGCCGGCGAGGTGCAAGCGAACCCACGCGTCACTCCACATCCGGGATCGTAGCTGTAGTAGGCGCACAGCTCGCCGTCGGCACACTCCGAGTCCGTTCGGCACGTGGCAGGGATACATTCGCCCACCGGATCGCCGCACGCGCACATGCTGTCGTTCGGGCACTCCTCGTCAGTCACACAACCGTAGACACAAACGACTCCAGAGTCGGGGCTCAGCGGATACCAGAAGCGTTCGCAATGACCATGGGCGGAATCGGTGCAATCGCTGTCGGAGAAGCACTCGTAGGTGTCCGTGCCACCCGTGGTCGGGTCGGTCCAACTGAACGGGAGCTGGGGCAATTCGGGTTCCGGGAGTGGGTCGGATGGAGGTGCGGGTGTGGCTGGCGCGCCAGCGTCGGGCGCTGGCGGCGGCCTTGGCGCCGGTACAGGTGCGGCATCGGCGCTTGGAGTCTCGGCGGTGAGCGAGTCGAGGTAGCTTTGGGGCAGCGGGATCATGGTGGAGCGCGGCAGCAGTGAGTCGCACATCGCAGCCGCGGTGCGGTGCACGAGTCCAGACGCACACTGCTGCAAACCATCTCCCAAGGGGACCTGCGCTCCGTCACAGCCCAAGTCGCTGTTGGGCGGAGGCGGACCGTCGTCCGTGACCGGCCCTTCGTCGTCCAACGGTGGATCGTCATCGAGCGGGCCGACGTCGTCCATGGGTAGGTCGTCATCGTCGAATTCGTCGTCTGCGACTGGGCCGACATCGTCCATGGGTAGGTCGTCGTCATCGAAGTCATCGTCGCTGACGTCGTCGCCCGTGGTGACGTCGTCGTCCGTGGTGACGTCATCGTCGCTCGGCAGATCGTCATCGTCGACATCGTCGTCTGAACCGTCGTCACGCGACGAATCGTCGGCTTGGGTCTGGGTGCGCTCGCGGTCCGTCGCCGAGCGTCCGCCGCACGCGTGGAGCAGCCCGAGACCCGTGAGCAGAGCGAAGCGAAAAGAAAGCAAGCTCGAATGGCGCATGGCGATGAACCTAGCAAGGGTCGGGCCAGGATGTGCGAGTGCTGGCAATGGTTAGAATGCCTCATATATTCGACATTTGTACTCTCCGGGCGTCCGGCAAAACGGGACACCGAACACGGTTGGCACATTGGATTGGCACAACGGATGGCACAGCGAGGGCACGGTCCACCGGCACCCCATGCGGCGTTTGCGTCGTCGGCCTGTTTTGGCGGCCCGGCGCGTGCTGTAAATCTGTCGGGCACACATCGACTGCACACCAGCGACCGCGGGTGGTGTCCCGCGCCACCTACCTCTTCCCACCAGATCTCGTTCGTGATCGTCCCGCATCGTTTGAGAAGCGACCGTCACCGCCTCAGTGCAACCACGTGGCTCGTCACTGTAATGTCGATTTGCGTTCGCCGAGCGCCTTTCGGGGCTTGCCCACGCGTCGCGAACGAGCACGATGAACATCAATGACTTGGAAGAGTTGGAGGGTCGCGTGGCCGACGGCTGCGCTGGTTTTGGTCGGTTGTGGTGCCCAGCAGCAGGAGCCTCCGCCGATGGTTCCGGCAGCGTCCGATCCCGAGCCTCGCCAGGCTCCAGCCGCCGTCGAAGCACCGGAGGCTGCGTCCGACGCGGCCGATCAGCAGGTGTCGAGTGAACGCGACGGGGATGCGCTCGATGGGGCCGGCACGGCGTCAGCACCGGAAAAGCAGCCGCTGCCACGCGCCTGCCCGGGTGCCGAAGCGCCAGAAGCGGACGGAGAAGTCGCGGCCGTAGCCGCCAAGAAGAACGTCCCTGCCTGTTACCCTGAAGCGCAGTTCGTCGAACGGCTGTGCGCCGGGAACTTTCCGGGAGCCGCTCTCGTGCTGTTCGGCAAGGATAGCCCCTGGGCGCGGATGTACATGAAAGGTCCTGGCAAGGCTTGGTCCACCGCGCCCGGTGCGGACCAAGAGCGGATGTTCTTCCGCGAGGAGGTCCTGGTTTTGCAAGATCCTGCGCTCAGCAAGAACTCCATGTCGAGCGAGGGAGCGAGCTTCTACGCGCTTCGCTGGAACGGCAGTTGCGTCAAGCTGACTGAGGAAGAGTTGACGGATCAGCCGCCGTGGGCGAAGGCCACGCCGCCCGTGCGTTGGGATTGGATCGACGACAACCTTCAGGACGAATTGCGCGGCTCGGACAAGATCCAGCAGGCCGTCGTGGCCATGAAGAAGGACTGCAAGGGCGCGCGCATTGGCAGCAAGCCACCTCAATGTGTCAAGCGTGAGCAAGCGTTGAGCGATCTCATCGTTTCGCACGTTCGGGCGGGCGCGCAGCTGCCAGATCCGACGTTGCTTCCGTAGCGATGACTGCGAAGCACCGCATGTTCATGCCGCTGCGCGGCGCATCGACACCCCCGGTGCACAAGTTGCTTTGATCAGCCTCCCAACTGCACTACATCACGCTGGTGCAAACCCCAGGCCGTAACGATCCCTGCCCCTGTGGCAGCGGCAGGAAATACAAGTCGTGCTGTTGGGTGCGAGAGCAGCAGCTCCGCGCCGAGCAACGCGACGTCAGTGAGGCGCTGAGCGAGGTCGCCGCCGCAACGATGGACCGCGCCGTGCAACTGCTCGACGCTGACGAGGGCGGTCCGGAAGAAGCGCAGCTGGAGCGGGCGCTCGAACGATTGGGAGGACTCTTGGCGCCAGAGGCGGTCCTCGGCGAGGCGCGCTTCGACGACTTCGAGTTCGAGGAGGTCGTTGGCGAGTGGATGGACGAGTACGAGGACTCACTCGGTCCCGACGCGTCACCCGAGGACGCCGAGCAGGATCCGGAGCTTGCCGAGCGCATGCTTCAGCAGGTGTTGCCCCAGCTCGCAACCTCTGCCGCGAAACAACGCCTGTCGCACCTGTTCGCGAAGGCTGCTCTCGAACCGGATCTCGATGAGGCCGATCGCGTCGCGATCTCCATCGGGTTCCTCACGATCGACGCCGAGATCCCCGCCGAAGCCTCGCTCGGTTTGCGGGAGGTCTACTTCGCGCAGTTGGACGACTGGGCCGAGCAAGAAGACGACGACGAAACCGACGTCGACGACTGACCACGCAGTGCACCGTCCGTGGACGGTGTTTGAACGCCCACTGTCACTTGTTGATGGCGCTCAGCAACTTGCGCAAATCGGCGACGGCGTTGGGCTTGTTGTCGTAGGTTTTTTGGTTGCTGTGGCAGGACGTGCACTTGAAGTTCTGGCCCTTGTCCTTGCCGCGCTTGACCAGCGTCTTCATCATGGCTTTTGCCTGGGGCTGTCCGCCCTTGTTGCACGCTGATTTTACGCTCCCGAACTTGAACGACTTGGCGAGACAAGGCTTGTCCCCGGTGTAGGTCGCTTCTTTCTTGGGTTCGGGTTTCGGTGCGGATCCTTTGGCTGGAGCCGGGGCGGGGGCCTTCGTGTCGGCGCCGGTCTTCGGCTTCGCCGCGGGCGACTTTGGAGCTGGCGCGGGTTTGTTCGCCGACTCACCCCCGGCGGACTTCTTCTGCACCGTGCCTTCGTCTTCGCCCTCCTTCTCACCGTCGTCCTTTTCTTCCTCGGCTTCGGCTATGGCGCCCTTGGCTCCACCGTTGCCTTCGTCGTTGCCGTCAGCGGCTTTGCCCCCGTCCGAAGCCTCTTTGTCGTCGCCGTCCTCGTCCTCGTCCTCGTCCTCGTCTTCATCGGCCGCCGCGAGCAGCCAAGGTTTGAGGATGGCCTTCTCTTCGTCGGTGATCGCCGCTTCGGGGTGGGCGGGAACGTAGAACCACAAGGGCATGGTTCCCTCATCGATCACGTCCCACACGTTCTCCTTTTCGAACGCCCGGTCTTCCTCGTCGAGATCCCCCCACTCGGAGAAGTTGAGCGCCTTGCGGCCTTCTTTGACGTCGCGAACGACCACCCACGAGACGGGGAACATCTTGCTGTACCAAGGCCAGCGCACCTCGTTCGAGTGGCAGTCGTAGCAACTCTCGTGAAGGATGCGATTGACCTCGGGGGGGGCGTCGATCTGGTATTTGGCGGTGCCGTTCTCGCCGACGCCGTCGATGGGGACGAACTGCAAGCCCACGAACAGCGCGGCACAGGTTCCCACCCCGATCTTGAAGATTTTCGACTTGAGTATCCGGGTGAAGATCCCCCCACGTGGGGTCGGTGGCTCGGCGGTCATGTCGTAGATAGCTCCCAGACCTCTGTTCGGTTACAAAGGCCGTAACAAACGGGTCGATAGCACGATCCGCGACCAGCTGCCCACTGAGCGCCAGCACGGATCCACCGGCGGCCAGCCGGTGCGTCGCCCTTGCGGTTCGGTGCAAAACGTCCTCCGTCATCGAAGCCGGTGCGGGTTGCCGTTGGGCTTTCCGTGTGAGGCCAAATACGAAAGTTCCGGAGGATCGTCCTCAAGGCTTCGCGCCGCCACCGATCCAAGCGCGCAACGTATCGACCTCGCTGGTGCTCAGACCAGTGCCCGTCTTGGGCATCTTGCTCCCGGAGCACAGCTGCGTACCAGTAACCTTGTGGATGAGGTAACTCCCGTCGGGGTTGCCTGGATCGACCAGATTGCGTGCGCCGCATTGTCCTGAGGCCTTGCCGACCATCGCGTCAAACGCCACTTTCTCGCTCGACAGGTCGAGGCCTTCAGCGGGCCGAATCCCGCCGTGGCAGTTGGACGTTCCGCAGCCCGAACTCTGGAGAATGGGATAGGCATCGTTGCCGAACGAAGCGCTGGGCCAGACGCATTGCGCATCGACACAACTGATACCCGTGCCGCAGCCACCGCAGGACCCGCCGCAACCGTCGTCACCGCACTGTTTGCCGCTGCAACTGGGGATGCACAGATCCGTGCACTTGCCACCACTGCACAACAGTCCGTTGTCACACTGCCCGCAAGTGCCGCCGCAACCGTCGCCGCCGCACTCGTTCGTCCCGCACTGAGGCTGGCATTCGCATTGCCCGCCGCTGCTGCAGGCGCCACCGGTGCATTCACCGCAGGATCCGCCGCAGCCGTCGTCACCGCACGCCTTTCCGAAGCAGTCGGGCTGACACAGGCACGCTCCCGCACCGTCGCAGTACTCACCGTCTGAGCAAACGCCACACGACCCGCCGCAGCCGTCGTCACCGCAGCTGCGACCGGAACAGTCGGGGGAGCAAGTGGGGGTGCACGTTCCCTGGCGCGTCGAACACACCAGGGCGCCCTTGCAGGTTCCACAGGATCCGCCGCAGCCGTCGTCGCCGCACTGCCTTCCGGAACAATCGGGAACGCACTCACACGCCATGCCGTCGCTGGTGCACTCGAGGCCGAATGCGCAACTTCCGCAGGATCCGCCGCAGCCGTCATCGCCGCAGCTTCTGTCGCTGCAATCGGGAACGCACGCGCACTGGCCACCGGCGTCGCACACCTCGTTGGCGGCGCATTGTCCACAAGATCCGCCGCAGCCATCGTCGCCGCAGCTGTTGCCGTTGCATTGCGGCTCACAGATACACGCACCATCGGCGGAGCAAGTCAGTGGACCCGAGCACTGGCCACAAGAGTCGCCGCAGCCGTCGTCACCGCAGCTCTTGCCGGTGCAGTTGGGTACGCACTGGGCGGCTTCGCATTGCCCGGTGTCGGAGGCACAGCTTTCACCGTCCGCGCACGCCCCGCAACTGCCGCCACACGAGTCGCTACCGCACGAGCGGCCGTCGCATTGAGGTTCGCAAGGTGGAACGTCCAAATCGGTGAGGTACTGGTCCAGTAGAGCCAGCTCGCAGCTCGATAGCTTCACGCCGATCGGCATGTTCTGTTGCTCGATCACCCGCAGACGGATCGCGTTGGCCTGAGCGATGATGTCGTCTTCGGTGTCGAAGTCGACGCCCGCCGGTGCGCCGATGCGTGCGTCGCCCTCCTTGTCGATGGAGTGACACACGTTGCAGCGATCCTCGAAGAACTGCTCGGCGAACCCGTCGTAGCTGAAGTCCTGCACGCAACTGATGGGGTCGGGGTCCGTGCCGGTCGACGGCCCCGTCGGCTTGCTGGGGCCAGGGCTGGTCGTGCCCCCGTCGGCGTTGGACGGGGTCGAGGGCGTTGACGCGTCCGTCTCACTGCTGTCGTCGCTTCGCGTGGACTTCTCCGAGTCGCCGGCTTCCAGGCTGCTGCTGCACGCGGCGAGAAACGAGACACACAGTACGAAAACGATCCCGAGCGCCGCCGATCTCGAAGGCGTCCCGGCCGAGCGAGCCGCGAGGGACCTCCTGCACGAACCGAAACCAGGTGAGCCGCGCTTCGTGGCAGGTGCGGACGAGAACGGAAGCGACATCAGCTGATAGCCCTCCAGGGTGAATCCAAGAGCCTCGACGGCCACCGATGGGTGACCGAACCCCGGGTTCGTGGCCCGACCGGTCGCAGATTCTCAATTCAGGGCGAACAGGGACCAAAGATGCCTTCCTGAATAGTCGGCACCCAGTGCCGCGGGCTCCGCGAGCCGGGGTGGAGACGTGTGCGAGGCGTCCTTCCGAGAGTCAAACGGCCGCGCTGTCGCGAACCGCCCGACCGGACCCACCCTCACCGACAGCGGGGACCGGCGGCCTGCGCAAGGTTTACGCAGACGCCGGATTGGGGTTTGGGGGGGCGAGCCGCCAAGTCCGTCATCGGTCGGACGTCACGGGGTCCGAGCTCGTTGCCCGTACCGCGTGATGGGCTGACTGATGACGGACCCTGACGTGGATCCCAACAATCCAAAGCGAACAAAACCGCCTCGTGACGATCTGCAGGACGTCCTCGGACGTCGATGCCGGAGCCCGCCGCTATGCGGTCAAGTCCCCGTCGAGTGCTCGTAGTGGTCCGCGAGGCTGCAGCTCTTCTGTTTGGTGTGGGTCAACGCTTCACGCAGCATCTTGGCGCGCTGCAGCTCGGACTCGACGCGCATCAACGTGATGAGCTCGATGGCGTCCGGGTGCTTGACGTGTTCCATCATCCACTCGTAGCGGTCGGCTTCGATGCCGATGAGGTTGTTCTCCGGGTCGAGCTTCGCGAGCGTGTCGACGTTGCACACTTGGTTCATCGATTGGTCGAAACCCGGATCGCAATCTGCGGATTTGGCCTCCGGGCGACCGCAGCCGACGCACACGGTCGAGACAGCCACGAACAGCGCGCAGCGAACGGTGTTGTAGACGATAGCGTGAACCGCTTCCCGCGGCGCATGCGCTGCGCCGGACAATCTCGCCTCAGGGGCTGACTTCAATGACGACATGACGCCGTTGGACGCTGCCGTCGGTTGTGGCTTGGGCGTCAGGAGTCGATTTTCGCAAGACCCCGGCCGCCGCGCGTCCTGACCAGCGCAGCCCGCTCGAGCAACCCCACGCGCTGCGCGCCTCGACGCTGTGTGGCACGGCCTTCATTTGCGGAACGGTTCGACGTGGCAGCGTTCGCCGCGACATCCCTCGACGTCGATGTCGACGAGGCGCTGTTCATACTTGGCCCAACACCCTTCGTTTGCAGTGTCGACGCGGACCGTGTAGGCGCGTCGTGTCGGTCCGGGCGAGAAGAACAGCCCACTGACGATGGTTTGGCCGTTGGCAAGGCGCAGCCGCGCTCTGAAGCGGTAGTGATTGCGCACCTTGGAGCGTTCCGCGTAGGCCTTGGGCGGCGCGTCGAAGTAGAGCCGAGCGTTGAAAGTGCAACTGCTGTCGCTCAGCACCACTTTGTCGAAGACGTGCCCGTGTACGGTCGCGCGAAACGGGGTCTCGACTTGCCAGGCCCAGACACCGCCGCTGATCAAGAGCGACGCGGCGGCGACCAGCGCCGCGCGACCGGTTCGGAGCCAGTCGAGTTGGTGAAGGCTCGTGAACCTGCGCAGCCCGTCTGCTCTGCACAACCCTGTGAACCCACCCGGACAATGCCGCCGGCTGACATCGCTGTGAAGTGATGAGTTTCCGGCGCACTCGGTCCTCGACATGGCACCGAGTATAGCGACTGCTGCGCTTGGAACCGACCCTTATTGCGCCCGATGGGTCAGAACCCGAGGTCGACGCCGCCGCTCTTCGACTTCGTCGCTGAGCCGCTTTTGGTGCTGGTCTTCTGCTTGGGAGGTCGATACTTCGGCCGCGGCTTCACTTCGGGCTTTGGTGCACTGCCTTCGACTGACGCGGCGCTGACGTGCCCACTTGCCGTCGCCTTGCCGGCGACCTTTCCGCTCGCACTTGCGGTCTTGTTGGTTGCAGCCTTGCCCTCGATCTTCGTGGTCGTGGCCGAAGCGGTCTTGGCGGTGTCATCCGCGTTGCCGTCGTCAGTGGCGCTCCTTTCCGCAGTATCGGCCGCCTCCGTGCTGGGCATGGGTGTTACTTTGGGGGACGCACTGAGACCGACGGCGCTGGGCGCGGCCGCCGCGTGGCTGGCACTCGTCGTTCCTGCAGTCGGCTCCGGGGCGCTGTCGTCGCCCAGCCACAAGGCTGCGATGACTGCCGCCACGGCCAGGGCCGCCAGGCCGCCGAGCAGTGCGGGGAGCCTCAGGCCGTGCTTGGGCAGGCGCGTTGCCGTCACGTCTGCCGCCAACACGCCGTCGTGAGTGGAAGAGTGGTGTGCAAAGCCAGGGCGTGCCCGCGTTCCGCTTTCCGTGCCAGCGCCCTGTTCGCCGAAACTCAGTGCACCGGAACCCTGTGTGCCAGAACTCAGAGCGTCGCGGGTCGACTGGGTTTGCTGCGCCGGGTCGCGGTACGGTTCGACCAACAGCGCTCGACCGCTCTCGGAGTCGGAGAACGGTAGGGTGAGGGCTCCGGTGACTTCGCCACTCAGTCGACTGGCTCCGGTGAACGCCCCTGACCCCGACGCGCCGAGAAAATCGGGGGCGCCGTGGGATGACAAGCTGTCGGATAGCGCCAATGGGTTTGGCCCGGGGCGGCTGAGTTGCGCTGCGACCGTCAGCGACTGGTACATCAGCTCGGCGTTGGCGAAGCGCATGGTCTGTTCTTTGTGGCAGGCGCAGCGGAACCAACCGTCCATCGTGGCGGGCAACCACGGGGCCACCTCACCGAGCGGGGGCAGGTCCTTGGTGCACACCATGTACACCAGATCGCCAAACGACTCGGAGTGGAAAGGAACGTCGCCCACGAGGGCCGCGTAGGCGACCATCCCTAGCGAGTACAAATCACTCGTGGCGTTGACACTCTTGAGGCCGCGAGCCTGTTCGGGGCTCATGAACAGCGGCGTGCCCATGATCACGCCCGTTGCCGTCGCTTTGTAGTCCTTGTCCTCGTGCTCCATCTTGGCGATGCCAAAGTCGAGGATCTTGGCGACTTCTTCTCCGTCTTCGTTCGTGGCCAGGAAGATGTTCGCGGGTTTCAGGTCGCGGTGGACGATGTTGTGCTTGTGTGCGCGTTGCAGCCCCTTGGCGACCTGACCGATGATCTTGACGACCTGGTCGAGCGGCAGTCGCCCGATGCGTGCGATGCGCTCCTCCAACGACTCGCCGTTGAGGTACTCCATCACGATGTACGGCGCGCCGTCGTCAGTGACGCCGCTGTCGTACATCTGCACCACGTAACGCGAGCGCAGTGTTGCCGCCGCTTTCGCTTCGGCGAGGAACCTCGAACGCGTTTCGTCGGAACGCGCAAAGTCCGCAGATACCAATTTCACCGCGACCTTCGAACCGAGGTTGACGTGGGTTGCCGTCCACACGGTCCCCATGGCGCCGGCGCCCAACATCCCCTCGATGCGATACTTGCCCGCGATGACTGTGGCCCCCGGACGAATGGACTCCGGTGGCGTGCTCAAGGGGCGCTGTTGCATGATCTCCCGCTCACTACTTCAAGCAGCTTCCTACGTTAAGACGGCTACCACTCTTCCGAAATACCGGCAACTCCATGAGACCGCTGGCCGGAGCTCACTTAGTCCCACACTGCCGATGAAAACGCCTCGAAAATGCGCACGAGGTCGCACTTGTCGCGCCACCGTGGGGCCGTCCCCGAGGGGGACTGTCAGGTGGCTTCGACGTCCACTGGTTCGGCGTCGCCATTTGTCGCTACGAACCTGTTTCATGGATGTCTCGGCGCTGAGTTTCCATCGGCATTACGTTACAAGTTAACAGTGTGGCAAGCGCCATCGTTTCGGAGCTGACCCTGATTGGCCAGAAGTCCGTCCGGTGTCCCTTAGGAGTAACTACGGCGCTTTCCGCTATAGCGGACAGCCCCCCGTGCCATCGACCGCACCTTTTTACGATCGCCCAGTGTCCCAGTCCGGGCGCTCACTGTGATGCCGCTGGAAACCGGAGAGGAGTCCCCCCCTCAGGGCACGGCGGAGTGCGCGTGAAGCGGGCGGTTCGCGCCAGGGCCTCGAGAGCCCTCGACTTCGACATTGCAGTTCCGCCCAATTGTCACGGTCGGGCTAGAACCAACCACTCTGCAACCGATGTAGACACCACTCGGAAATCGTAGACACTGGGTCGAGGGGTTGCGTCCGCGTCGGACGTGTCGCCGTCGACCGCGCACCCTTATTTTGTAGGGGCAAGCAGCGATTGGCCGTGTCGAACGCCACTGCCGGGAGCGAGGTCCACGGGCGGATCTGCAAACCAAAGCAACGGTTTTACGGTGTTGGCTCGTCCTCGGGACTGTACCGGGACAGGTCCGTCGCCGGGCGCATGGGTCGATGTTCGGACACCAACGTTGAACGGTTTTCCATGTATGGTAATGAGTGCGCCCCGTCGGCCGCGTCGCGGTCTGGAGTAACCCGGATGAAGGTCAGAAATTGCTTGTTGTGGTTGGTCCCTGGTCTGCTGCCCGCCGTCGCGGCTCAAGCGTGTGCCGTCGGTGAGGCGCTGGACGATGAGACGCTTTATGCGGTGAGCACCGGCGCTTTCACGCAGGTCTTGACCGCGACAGGGACGTTTCCCGCGCCTGTTCCGACCGGTACGGATCCGTTCGGCACGGGCACCGTCCCCGGCGCGACCGGGTTTCCGACGGGCAGCGCCACGTTGCCGGCAGGAACCGACACCACCGTGGCCACGGCGATGCCGACCGTTCCCGCGTCGGGGATGCCGACCGTTGCCCCTGCGGCGATGGCGATGCCCACCGGCACCGCGCCGGCATTCCCAGCGGCCCCCATCGGCGCTGGTGGAGCGCCCAATCCGTTCGCACCGGCGCCAAATGCCGCGCCGAGCCTGCCGGACTTCGATCTGGAAGAATTCGATGTCGACCAGGCCGATTCGGCAATCCAGGCGATGTTGGATCTGACGGACATTTCGGTCCGCTACCAAACGACCAACACCTCGAAGGACATCGCGTTCGACATCGCGCTCCACAGCAACACGGACGCGGAGATCGCTCTCGATGAGCTCACGGTGCGGTATTGGTACTCGAGCGACGATGCACCGATGGTCGAGTACGTGATCGACGGTGTCGGCGACGCCCTGGAGACGACCGCCAACGTCACTGCTGCTCACGTCCGAGACGAGTTGGGACGCGAGTACATCGAGTTCAGTTTCGCCAGCGGCAACCTGAGCGTGGGGAGTGACGTCGGCGTCCAGTTCCGCACCGTGCCCGCCGATGATACGGAGCACGACCAGAGCGGTGACTACTCCTTCGACGCCGACGCACGCATCACCGAGGACTACGAACAGGTTACCGCCTATCGTCGAGGCTACCTCGTTTGGGGCACGGAGCCCGCCGCGCGCTGAACCGGGCGGCGAACGCGGTCGCGGCGCGACCGCGTTGGTGCTCGACAACCTGCTCAGTGCGCGTTCATGCACGCCGCGAAGCGCTCGATGAACGTGTTGAGGTTGGTCCATCCAGGATCGTCGGAGCCGTGAAATTTGTCCCCCCCGCCGTGTTCGAGGCCACCTTCGGACTCTGCCAGTGGCTTGAGCAACAGCAGGCTTTGATCGGGGTCATCGGTGTTGATGAACCCCAGCCGCTCTACCTCGCGTAGGGTGCCCAGCGACGCGGCGTTGCAGCTGCCCTTGCTGATCACCCAACCGGGAGGGGAGCCTTCGATTTCCGGAGCCTTGACGTCGACGTGGCAAGGTGAACATCGACCGCGGACGGCGTACACGGTGTCGCGAAAGAGTCGTTCGAGTTCGAGGTCGCTACAGTTCATCGGGCGGGCGGCGATGTTCTCGGTTTCGTCCTCGTCGGGTTCGCCGGTCAGACACGGTGGCGTCTCTTCGGAAGCGCTGCACTCGACGTCATTGCACACTTGGGCGGAGCACGCGGCGCCGAACTCGATCCACTCCAAGAAGCCTTCATACTCTTCGTCGATGACTTTCGAGGTGACGAGCGCGCTTTCGGGCTCGGCCCGCTCAATCCACGTCAAGATCAGACTGTCTTTGGGTTGCTCGAGGTCGATGAGCGCCTGCTGCTCGAGGCACGCCAGCGATTCGCACGGATCTTCACGCACGAACGCGCCCAGATCGATTCCTGCGAGGTGGCACTGACTGCAACTGCTGGGACGCTCCTCATCCAACAGCGGCGCGATGCGTTTGGAGAACAGCTCGCCCGGATCCATTTCTGCACACTGTTCGGCAGTGAATCGCGGTTCGTCCTTGGGAGTCTGAGGGTCGTCGCCCTCGCCGTCGCACGCGGCGAGCAGGGACGCCGCCAAGACGCACAGCGGGGTGAAGGTGAAGAGCGGGGGGTGACGCGACGACGACATGCGACGATTGAGCTCGGAGGCGATATCACGGGGAGGGTTCGGTGCTCCGTGATCTACCGTCCGGTATCGGCGTTGGCAGCAGTTGGCGCGACGTGCGCAAATTTACCGCTCGCGTAGCGTTCGAAGGGAGGGCACCCACGCCGCTTGAAACGCGCCGTGGATTGCTGGCTGTCTGGGCTCGACCGGGTGGACGCGCCTGGCGGAGGCTGTGCTCGTTAGAACGCAAACCCGGCGCTGAAGTCGACTTCGGTCTCTTGGAACAGACTGAAGCGCGGCGAGGTGTCCTCGGTGAGCCGGTAGATACCAAAGGCGATTTCCACCGACTCGGTCGCACCGAGCAGCAAGCCACCGCGGAAACCAATGCCGGTAACCCACAGCGCTTGGGTGAACTCCGCCGTGTCGTTCTCGAGTCCACCTGGCCCGACAGTCGTTACTTCTTCTTCGGCGGTGTACCAGGTGCGCCCGAGCACGACGCTCGGACCGATGATGAAACGCCCGAGCGGTCCGAAGTAAGGGTTGAAGTGGGCGCGCATACCCAGCAACGAACCGTTGTCGAAGATGGTGTCGTCCCAGGTGCCCATGTAGAAGTTGCCCAGCACCGAGAAGCCGAAGTGATCGTGGAAGTTCCAGCGAATGCCTGGCTGGAAGCCGAAGTGGAAGACCGCCGCATCGTCGTAGTAGCCCTCGCCGATGCCGAGGCCCATGCCCATCTGGATGCGGAAATTGCGTCGGTTGGCGAGACGCTGCTTGTCGATCTCGGCGCGTTGTTCCTCCCGCTCTTGACGGCGAGCCTCCCGCTCTCGTTCACGATCGATCTCCCGGGCGAGACGGCGCTCGCGCCGCGTCATGGGCGGGGGGGGCTCAGCCTCCGCCGGCGCTTCTTCGGCGCTTTCCACGGGTTCACAAGTGAGATCCGGGGTGCATTGGGTTCCGGCGGGGCAGGGGGGGTTGCAGGCAGGCACGCATTGGCCGCTGGCGCAGACGTAGCCGGCGCGACACTGGGGAAAGCATGCCGTCGTTGCAGGAGCGGCCGCACCATCCTCGGCGGGCGGCTCAGCGCTGGTTGAGGGTTCGGCCTGCGCCCATGCGACAGATACTGCGCCCAGGCTGGCAAGCGACGTGACGAAGATAAGAGTCAAAGTGGTGAGTTGTTTCAAGTTCCCTCCAAGGCAGCGCCTACCCTAGCAGAAAAGAAACATTCCTCCCAAACGACGATGCTGCTCTCGGCGTGGGGTGTCGCGTGAAACAGTCGCATGTGGCGTGCACCTGGCTGCCGATGGCCAGTCGTTGCGGCGGCTGCTCGTTTGTCTGGAGCGAGGACCGAAGTCGCAGACCATCCCACACCCAAAGGGACGTCGCGGCTGCGGGACACGCGTGCCGGAGGGGCCGAATGCGTGTGTTTTGCGCAAAGCGGCGATGCACAAAGCGGCGGGCAAACGTGCTACACGCGGGCCATGCCTGAGGCCCACTCCTCCCAGACTCCCGCCCGACGCGCGCTCGTTACGGGCGCCAGTCGCGGCATTGGGGCGGCGATCGCGCGACGCCTGGCCAGCGACGGTTTTGCCGTGATTATCAACTATCGCTCGAACGCGGCGGCCGCCGACGACGTGCGCCAGGCAATTGAGGATCGCGGGGGGGAGGCGTCTACGGTCGCTTTTGACATCGCCGATCGGAAGGCGACCACCGAGGCGGTTGAGAGCCTGCTCAGCGGAGACGATCGCCCGATCAGCGTGCTGGTGAACAACGCCGGGGTCGTGCGCGACAACGCCTTTCCGGCGATGACGGCCGAGGATTGGGACACCGTTACCCGCACCTCCCTGGACGGCTTCTACAACGTCACCCATCCGTTGGTGATGCCGATGGTGCGCAAGAAGTTCGGTAGAATCATCAACCTGTCGTCGATCAGTGGCGTTCGCGGGAACCGAGGGCAGGTCAACTATTCCGCTGCCAAGGCAGGTATCATTGGCGCGACCAAGGCGCTCGCCATCGAACTTGCGAAGCGGAAGATCACAGTCAACGCGGTGGCGCCGGGTTTGATTGAAACTGAAATGACTGAAAACGTGCCCGACTTCGTCAAAGGGATGATTCCCATGCAGCGCTATGGCAAGCCCGAAGAAGTCGCGGCCCTCGTAGGCTTTCTGGCGAGCGAACAAGCCAGTTACATCACCGGACAGGTGATTCGGATCGACGGAGGGTTCAATTGACGGACAGCGAGTGGGATGTGCTCGTGCTCGGGGCCGGGCCGGCTGGGTCGGCGTCGGCGGCATTGTTGGCGGAACAGGGGCACCGCGTGCTGGTGCTCGAGAAGCAACAGTTTCCCCGGTTTCAAATCGGTGAGTCGCTGCTGCCCGTGTCGCTGACCGTTCTCGAACGCCTGGGGGTCGGGCCGAGGGAGGACAGTCACGTGTTCAAGCGCGGAGCGCAGTTCGTCAGTGAGGCGACGGACGATTGCCGCGTGTTCGACTTCTCCAGAGCTCTGGACGGTTCACCCCGTCACGCGTGGCAAGTCGATCGTTCCCGTTTCGACGCCGCGTTGCGGGACCGAGCCGTGCAGCTCGGTGCCGAGGTTCGCCACGGGGTCAGCGTCGCTCGCGTCGAGTGCGGGCAGGAGCGCGTCGCGGTTCACACCGACACGGGCGACTTCAGCGCGCGTTACGTCGTTGATGCAACTGGGCAAGGCCGACTGTTGGCGCGTCAAATGGGCTCGGCCGAACCCTACCCGGGTTTCGGTCACGCCGCCGCGTTTGCCCACTTCGATGGCGTTTCGCAAGAAGTGTTCGACGAGATCGGGCCGGAGCACGACATCCGCATCATGATCGTGCCCCAGGGTTGGGGTTGGGTGATCCCCTTGCCGCGCCGCCGTCTGAGCATCGGGCTCGTCACGCGCCGCCGCGGCATCGCCGAGGATCTCGAGCAGTACATGGCGGAGTCTCCGCTCATTCAGCGTTGGATTCGCGGCGCAACGCGCGTCGATGGTCGAGCGGTCCGCAACTTCAGCTACAAGAACCAACGCCCACACGGTGGCCGCTACGTTTGCGTAGGCGATGCGGCGTGCTTTCTCGACCCGGTATTCTCTTCGGGCGTCTCGTTGGCGCTCGTCGGCGCGAGCCGCATGACGGACATCCTCAGCGCTGCACTGAATCGAGGTCAGGAGCACGACGCGGAGCTGATGCAACCGTTGGCGGACTACATGCAGCGCGGCTACGATGCCTTCGCCGGCATCATCGACCGTTTCTATCACACCCACTTCATCAAACATTTCATCTTCGGGTCGCTGCGCGAAGAGCGCACCGAGCGCGAAATCGTGAGCGTGCTTGCGGGTGACGTGTGGCGCGACGACAACGGCTTTCAGCAGTCGCTGGTGAGCTCACGACGACGAGGCGGCTCGCGCCCTCCGTCGTCGCTGTCCCAGCCGAGTGAGCAAACTGAAGGCGAAGCTCCCCATTGAGAATCCATGATGCCTAGCATGCCCCCCCTCCAAGTCACTGCGTACGGGGTTTGCAGTCCCCTCGGCGCCGATCGTGCGAGCGTCGTCGACGCGCTGTACGACGGGCGCACGGGCCTCGGTCCCTGTCCGTTCGAGTTGCCGTTCAGAACCGTGGTCGGGGGCGTGACGTTCGATCTGCCTCCGCTGCCCGATGAGCTGCGCAGTTACTCGACGCGGCCGGCGCGCATGGCCGCCCACCTCGTTTCCCAGCTGGAGTCGGCCTTGCGCAAGGCGCGTGAACGCTGGGCGCCGAACCGCATCGGAGTTCTGCTCGGCACGAGCACGGCCGGTGCGGACGCGACCGAAGCCGCTTACAAGTCGTTCGTGCGCACCGGCAGCCTCCCCGCTGAATACGACTTTCGGCATCAGCACACCTACGGAGCAGTGCTCACCGTCGTTCGCCAGCTCACTGGGATTACCGGTCCGAGTTGGATGATCTCCACCACCTGCACGTCCAGCGCCAAGCCGCTGGCTTCGGCGCAGCGGCTGATCGCCAGCGGCGTCATCGACGCGGCGATCGTCGGCGGCATCGACACTCTGTGCGCGATGACTTTGACCGGCTTCCACTCCTTGGGAGCGCTATCCGACGAGCCGTGCCGTCCATTCAGCTCGGAGCGCAAAGGCATCAACATCGGCGAAGGCGGCGCATTTCTACTCGTGGAGCGACAGGGTGATGCTTTGGCTCTGCTCGAGGGCGTCGGTGAATCATCCGACGCCTACCACATCAGCGCCCCACACCCCGAAGGGGCCGGTGCAGAGGATGCCATGCGCCGCGCGCTGGCGCTGGCGGGGTGTAGCCCCGAGGAGGTCGACCACGTCAACGCCCACGGCACCGCCACCGAGCTCAACGACGCCGCCGAGAGCAAGGCCATTGCGCGAGTTTTTGGGACCGAACTTCCCGTGGTTTCGACCAAGGGCTACACCGGTCACGCATTGGGCGGCGCCGGCTCGACCGAGGCAGTGTTCTCGATCATGGCCATCGAAGAGGGGTGGGTTCCCGCGTGTCTCAACAGCGAGCCGCGTGACCCGCGTATTGCACTGAACGTTCCCACGGCGCGTACCGCCGGTCGGTTTCGGCGCGTGCTGAGTAACTCGTTCGCCTTCGGCGGCAACAACGTCAGCGTGTTGGTCAGAGGGGTGTGAGAGGCGTATGACTACTGCGTACAATTCCGAAGCCCAGATCACCGATGGCACCGTGCCTCGCTTGCTCGTCGGTGGCATCGGCTTGTGGTTTCCGGGTGTGGGGAACGTCGAGCAGTTTCGCAGCGGTGAGCGTGGGGCGGCCACCGACTTTTCCGCCCCGCCGAACCCATCGGGCGCCTCGATCGAGAAGCGCTCGCGGCGTCGTGCGAGTCGGCTCAGTCGCGCCATGGTGGATGCCTGTGTCGCCTCCGTGCTCGAGGCCGGGGCCGATCCGGGCGAGATCCCCACGGTCTTCGGCTCGACACTCGGTGAGGCGCGTACGATGATCGGCCTGCTCGATCAGATGTGGCGCGGCGAAGAGATGTCGCCGATGGGTTTTGCAACCAGCGTGCACAGTGCTGCGTCGGGGGTTGCGTCCATCAGCGCCGGCAATCGCAACTTCACTACGTCGTTGTCCGCCGACTACGACACCGTCGCCGCGGCGCTGACCGAGGCGTGGGGTCTGGTACTCACATTTGGCATGCCCGTTGCCGTGGTCTGCGGTGACGATGATTCGCCGGCGGACTTCGTTCCCGAGCACGAGTCGTTTTCGCTGTTGGCGACGGCCATCACGCTCTGCCCGCCGGACCACCCGTTTCCGGAGGGTCGCAAGGCTTACGGCACACTGTCACTCCCCGCTTCCGACGAGCCCTCGGTCGAGCCTTTCGAATTGCCCGACCGCATCGCGCGCAACCCCGGGGCCGGGCTACTGGACCTGGTTGGCGCCATCGCTTTGGGTCGATCGGGTGGCGTGCGGCTGGACCGCGGTCTGGGTTCGGGCTTATGTAGTGTGTTCTCCGCTGGCTCATGACCGAAGAACGCTATCCGCCCATCGACGATCTCGTCCCGCACGGTCCTCCCATGCGCGTCTTGGAAGAGATGCTGGATTGGGCGCCAGGTCGAGCGCGCTGCCGGCTCGCCGTGCGCGCTCACGCGCCGTTCGTGCGGGCGGGCCGAGTGGCATCGGTGGTGGCTCTCGAGTACATGGCGCAGGCCGTCGCGGCGTGTCTCGGCTACGAAGCGTACCTATCAGGTGGGCGCATTCGCGTCGGGATGATCGTCGGCGTGCGCAAGATGGACATGCTCGAGCCGCACTTCAGCGTCGGTGACGAGGTGATTGTCGACGTGTCGCGCATTCGCGGTGACGACGAAGTGAGCAGCTTCAACGGCGAGACCAAAGTCGATGGCCGCGTGGTGTGTTCGGCGCAGATGACCATCGTTCACCCAGAGCAGCCGCCCAAGTAGCGGCGAGTCCGTCGCGTGCCGCCCCTCGAAGACGACCAAGCCGACGCGTCAGTGTTTGGTCACCCATGACGGCGCTCGCTGTCCGCGTGCAGCGAGCCGGTCGAGGCCCCAGAAGTCGCCGACGCGCGCCAGGGGTTTACTCGCCGGGCGCGCAACGACCTCGTCGTGTTCGATCGGCGCCGGCGGGACTGCCCCGCGCTTGGCGTCGTTGTCCGGTTCGTAGTCTTCCTGACGGACCCATTTCCAACATTGTGCGCTCAGGGCGCGAAAACGCGTACTGCTGATCATCGATGGACTCCTCTTGTGACAGCGACGGCTGGCGTGCGCTGGTTCGAGGCGCCGCCCCAAGAAGTGAGAGCGAGCGCGTGGAATGTGGAGCCAACCCGCGGGGCGCCGCGGCTATTCCCCGTTGCCAATTGATCGACGCCGGCTCGGCGATTCCGCGGTAAACGCTCGATTTGGGCTCAGTTTCTGCCGTTTTGGCCAAACTGTCGAAGCGCGCTTGCCATCGCGACAAGTGGCGAAGCGCGCCTCGGCTGGCGCCATGACGCACAGAGCGGCTCGCGCCTGCGTGACCCCGTGCGGAGCGAGCTGGCGTGGGTCGAAACTCGCGGGCTCACGACCTTCCAGCGCGTGCGATCATTGGTCTATTGTGTCGAGACGCGGCGTGGCGCGGTTCACCGCGTCTCGACACAAGCACTCTGGGTGCGACAGGCGCGGCGTGGCACTGTCACCACACCGTTCCACCGTCGCGCTGAGCGGCGCCGGGCGTCCGCGATTCGCCCCGCTCCACCGATCCCTTTGCAGGACTTTCCGACGGTCCTTGTCTTCGCTGCGCGCCCGGTGGCATATCGCCCCGATGCTACATTCAGCGAGCCGCGGCACCGAGTGGCGTGGTGTGATTGAGGGGGGCGACGCGTGAGTGAACACGTGGTCGTCACTGGCGCCAACGGCTTCCTCGCCCACCACGCAATCCCGGTGGTGCCCCTGCCAGTCGTGGCTTGGGTGCGCAGTCGGAAGCGCTGGGCTGAGTCTGCCGCGAGTCGAACCGAGGGGAGCACGGTCGTCGAGGCGCCCCTGGACAGTTGGGAACTGGTCGCGGATGCGGTGCCTCGAGCTCGCGCGATCCTGCACATGGCCGCGGAGGTGCGCCACTCGCGCAAGGGCGCAGAGCAAACCTATCACGCCAACGTCGAGGGGACTCGGCACGCGGTGCGCTTGGCAGCGCGCCAAGGCGCGCGGTTGGTGCTCGTCTCGACGTCCGGGACAGTGGGCTGCTTTCGAGAACCTGATCGTACCGCCGACGAATCGGCTCCGTTTTGCGAAGAGACGGTGCGCCGTTGGCCCTACTACCACTCCAAGGTCGAGTCCGAACGGGCTGCGGCGGCGCTCGCTCGCCAGTTGGGGGTCGAGCTGGTGATCGTTCGGATTCCGGTGTTGCTCGGTCCCGACGACTTCGGCGGGCGGTCGACGGGGCACGTCGCGCGGTTCATGCGCGGAAAGCTACCGTTTCTCGTGCGTGGGGGGATCCAAATCGTCGACGTGCGCGACGTGGCGCAGGCGCTGGCAACCTCGACGACCATCGAATCGCCCAAACCGGTCTATCACTTGGGCGGATTCGCGGGGTCCACCGCTGAGTTCTTCGGTGCGTGCGCGCAATTCATACCGCGTCAGGTTCCACCCCACGTTCCGTATCCCGTGGCGTGGGGGTTGGCTGCCGGTGCAGAAACGCTCGCGCAGGCTGCGGGGAAACGTTCGCCTTTGCCCAGTCCCGTCGTGGTCGAAATGGCCGCCCATTGGTGGAACGTCGAGAGCCGTTGGGCATCGGAGTTGGGCTTCGCCGCGCGGCCACTCGAGCACACTCTTCGCGACGTGATCGGCTGGTTGCAGAGTCATTCGTCGAGCTGACGCCCCGGCGTTTCGAGTCACCGCTGGTCGGTCTCACGCCGTAGGGCGACACAGATGTGTTCACCGATGGCGATTGGCTTCGAGCCGAGCGAGTCGGGTAACACCTCTGTTCGCAAGCGCTCGTGGTCCCAAAACTCGGTCTCGAACCTTCGGGCACCCAGGCGTTCTGCCAACCACTCGTGGCTCAGCGCACTCGAGAACGGCTCCCGTTTCACGGCGAGCCACAGGTCGAGCAAGGCGCTGGCGTTGTGGAAACGGGAGCGCCCGCGTTGGTCTGGCACCATGAACGTCGTGATCAACGTCAGTGGGCCGCGGAAGTAGTCCACGAGTTCGTCGTAGATCGCTTCCACTTGGGTTGTCGTCAGGTACATCAACACCCCTTCGGCGACGACGACCGTCGGTTGATCGGCTGTCACGCCTGCATTCGACAACGCGGAGCCCAATGGCATGCGCGTCAAGTCAGCTGGGAACAGGTTCAAGTTGGCGGCTGGTTGCCCGTTTCGGTCCAGGCTTTGGCGCTTGCAGGATTGGGTTGCCGGATGATCGAGCTCGAAGAACTGCACGTCACGAAATTCGTCGTGCAATCGATACGTCAATGTATCGAAGCCGCCGGCGACGACGACCACCTGCCTGACACCGCGGGCAAGGGCGGCGCGGACCTCGCGTTCAATCAGGCGCTTGCGCGCCGCGTAGTGCAGTTCCACACCCGGAAGCAGCAGCTCAGCCATACGACGCAACAGCGCGCGGTACCAAGCGCGCTGCAGCCAACGGTAGTCGGGAGCGTTGTCCTTGACGAACCATTCGCTGATCGCCGATGCCTGCGGAGGCACGACGAGCGAGAGCGTTTGGCGCAGGCTCGCGAGGTACGTGCTCTTTGCAATCACGAGCGCCGTGTCGCTGTGTCGGGTCGTTTTCACGCTGACGCTTCCTCGTTAGCACACCTCAGTGAGTTCGTCGTCGGTGTCCGGGAGTCGATGGGCCGGCGCGACGTTAACGGCGCTGCAATTGCGTTCCAGCGACGTTCTCGGCGGGTCTCTCCGTGTCGGGCACTGTTCCTCCGTTCTCCGCCACTCGGCGGCTTTGACTTCGAAGCAACGACGTGCTGAGCTTGCGAAACGATGAACGAGCCTGGACCTTTCGGGGCGGTGGGAACGGCGTTACGCACTCACGTCAAGACGGCGTATGAGCGTGGGATTGAAGTGTTCGCGTCGTCGCTCCACTTTTCACGACTCGAAAGCGGTGACGCACCCAAGGAGGCGTACGACGCGTTGTTGTTGAGAGTCGCGGAGAGCCATCTACTCTCAGGCCATTTCGTTGCGTTCGGTTTTGCCATCGCGCCGCCGAAGGCGGCCGTCACTTTGCAACACAATCTCGAAGAAGAGCTGGGTACCGACGGTGGAACGGCTCATCCCGATCTGCTCGTGCGGCTGCTTCGCGCCGCGGGGCTGGCGGATCTCGAAGCCCAGGCGCGGCGCAATGCGCAGTTGAAACTACGCGACCGGGTCATGGAGCCGTTGTTCTATGGTTCGCTTCGCGAGGTTGGGTTGGCGGCATTGGTCGAGATTGTCGCTTTCGAGTTCATGTTGAGCCGGCTTTCTTCGCGCTTTGCGCGGATGCTTCGCACCCATCGAAGCCTGGGCGACGTTGCGCTCGAGTGGTTCACGCATCACGCCGAGGTGGACGCCCAACACGCAGAAGAGGGGCTGGACGCCATTGCCGAGTTCGTTGACTACTACGAGCTCGAAATTCAGGAAGCGTCGGACATCGTCGACTCGACCCTGGAAGAGAACGTATACCTCAAGCACTATTTCGGGGTCCATGCCGCTCACGTCGATGAGGGGATCGCGTGAACGTCGAGCGTCTGCGGGTTCTGTGCTTGAACATACCCTTCGTACAGGGGTTTCAACACGCGGCGGCGGATCGTCGCAGCAGTGATGCGGTCATCGTCGAGCTGACCGCCGACGGTGTCGTCGGCTATGGTGAGGCGGCTCCTCGCCCCTACGTCAGCGGCGAGACCGTCGACAGCGTGGTGCAGCACGTGGGTGACGTCGCCTGGCCTCGGTTGCGACGTCGTGCCACGGCGCTGAGCGCGTCCAGCCCCAGTTCGTTGCTCGCGGATATCGAACGGGAACTGTTGCCCTGGAACGCGCCAGAGCGGTTTCGGGACAACGGCACTAGCTTGGCGCCTACCTCAGCTCGTTGCGCGGTGGAGCTGGCCCTCGTCGATTGCTGGTTGAAGGCCCGCGGGATGGCTGCCAGCGCGATCTTGCCGCCTCGTCGCGACGAAGCGCGCTACAGCGGCGTCATCGCGACGGGCAACGCGGAACGAGCCGCCCAGCTCGCGCGTAAGATGCGTCAAGGGGGCTTGTCGAGCATCAAAGTCAAGGTTGGCGATGAATTCGACGAGCCGCGCTTGCGGGCCGTCCGTGAAGTGATGGGTGCCGACGTGCAGCTGCGCATCGACGCCAACGGTGCGTGGGATCTCGAGACCGCAATCGAGCGACTGCAGACGCTGGCGCGGTACGACATCGACAGTTGCGAGGAGCCGTTGGGCAGAGCGAGGCGCGACGCCTTGCCGGCGCTGACCCGGTCTTCGTCCATTGCGACGATGGTCGACGAATCATTGGTAACCGAGGCGGACGCGCGCTGGTTGATTGAACATGGTGCTTGCAACGCCTTCAATCTGCGCGTGAGCAAGCTTGGTGGGTTGTTGCCCTGCCTGCGGCTTGCGGCCATTGCCGCCCACCACGGGCTGTTCTGTCAGTTGGGAAGTCACGTCGGGGAAACGTCGGTGCTCGCCGCTGCCGGCCGCCATTTGGCGCTGCACTTGGACGAGTTGCGCGCGGTCGAAGGTTCCTTCGGGTCTTTCCTGCTGAGCCAGGACATCGCGTCGCCGTCCGTCAAGTTTGGTCACGGAGGTCGCGGCAGCAAGTTGTCTGGGGTCGGTCTCGGTGTTTCCGTCGTGCCGGAGCGTCTCGAGAGCTTCGCGACTCGGATCTGGAGTAGCGGATGACCACGCTTGCCGCGCTGGTCGTCTTGCGCGGTCGGCGAGAAGCTCGACGTCTCGTTCAGGCGCGCCAAGATCCCGTTGCCATTCAAGAGCAGACGCTTTGCGGGTTGTTGGCGAAGCACGCACAGACCGACTTTGGAAGGCAGCACGGGTTTGCGACGATCCGTTCGGCGCGTGGCTACGCCGAAGCAGTGCCCATCCGTGACTATGAAGGGTTTCGACCCTACGTCGAGCGCATGCTGTCGGGTGAACGTGATGTACTGACCAGCACTGCGCCGATCATGTTCGGCACCACATCGGGGACGACGGCCAGTCGAAAGTTCGTGCCCATCACGAACGAATGGACGCGCTGCTTGTCCAGGGCGATGCGCCTCTGGCTTGCGCGTTGCACGCTGGCTCACCCGACGCTGTGGGACGCGAGAATCTTCAGTTTCGTCGGCGCCTCGGTGGAAGAAACCGTGGCGTGCGGGCTTCCAGCGGGGTCAGTTTCTGGATTGACCTACGCCAAGGTGGCTCGCAGCGTGCGCAAGCGTTACGCGCTACCTCCGGTGGTTTCCGATCTGTGCGACACGCGCACCCGCTACGAGGTGGCGGCGCAACTCATGATGTCCGTGGACGTGTCGTTGGCGGCTGCGCCCAACCCGACGACGTTGCTTCGCTTGGCCGAGGTCGTCGAGGAGCGGAGCGATTTGATTCTGGAGGGGATCGCCACTGGCCGGTTGATGGTGCGGCCGAACAACGATGCGGACGCACTCCTGATCGAACGACTGAACCGGAGCTACGGTGCCAGTCCCGAGCGCGCCAGAATCCTCGAGGCTACCAGCCGTGCGGACGGCAGACTGTTACCCAAACACGCTTGGCCCAGCCTCGCCATGATCGGCTGTTGGTTGGGGGGCACTGCTGGTATCTTCGCGACGCGTCTGGTTGATGCCTACGGCGGTGTTCCTTTGCGGGACTTGGGGCTGCGCGCGACAGAAGCAACGATGACAATCGCCTTGCACGATGGCACGGCCGCGGGTGTCCCGTTAGTATTCGACAACTACTACGAGTTCCTTCCACTGGACGATTCCGGCGCTGCACAGGCGCAGCCGGTCGGGCTGGGTGACTTGGAGGTTGGGCGTCGCTACTTCATCCTGACCACGACCCCCGCCGGTCTGTATCGCTACGACATCAGTGACGTCGTCGAGGTTGCCGGGCACTACCAAGCGCTGCCGCTGTTGCGCTTCGTGCACAAGGGGCCAGACATCGTAAACGTCACCGGGGAGAAGGTTCACGCTCGTCAAGTCGCCGAAGCCGTCGAGCGCGGCGCCGCGGCTGCCGGGGTCGACGTGATCCGAGCTCAGGTGATCGCCGACGTTGCGGCCGCGCGTTACGACCTGTTGGTCGAAACCAGCGCAGAGGCGGATCTCGAACGGCTCGCTGACTTGGTCGATCAGAACCTGTGCGGTGCCAACGTGGAGTATCGCTCCAAACGCCAGTCCGAAAGGCTGGGCAAGGTACGTTGTGTTGCCATGCGGCGTGGCTGGAGCGCAGCTCTACAAGCCGCGGACGTGGCCAAAGGTTCACGTGACGCGCAGTACAAGTGGCCGTTCATTCGTCAGTGTTGGGACGACGTTTCGTTGAAGTTCCGCAGTGCTCGACCCTGAGCTGTGAGTGCCACCGCGTTGGTCGTTTCGCGCCGGTCTGGGTCGAGACGCGGCGCTTCGCGGTTCGTCGCGTCTCGACCATTAACCCCCTGCCCGAGTGTGGCACTGCGACTGCTGGGAAGCGGTCGGTTCTCGGAGCGATCTCGACGCGCGCGGCTGGGAACCCCCGGGTTGGTTGGCTGCGGCCCAGCGTCGCCGTCGACAGCACGCGTGGCGTCTGTGGGTACGGCATCCGGGCCAACGGGCGCGTCCGTTGGCGACTCATGGGGTTCGGGTGAGGTCCCCCGTCCGTTGTTCAGTGATTCGGGCATGCAAGCACCAGGACCGAGCGAGAGCCCTCAGTCTTGTCGATTCCGCGGGATGCGGCCCGTCCCGATACGGCTGGCGATCGTGTGCCCCAAAGTGCTGGACCCGGCGGGGGCAATCGGCTAATCGCGGACAACGGTGCACTTGATGAGATCGATCGGTTGCGCTTGCATCCTCATGGGACTCCTGAGCTGCTCGGAGGATCGCAATTGTGCACTTACTGCCACCTGCGTCATCGATCGCGATGCGTCGAGCACCCGTGACGGCGCCGTGTCGGAATCTGACGACCCTGGTGCTTCGAGTTCCGGCTCTTTCGGAAGTTCTGGGCAAGACGTGCCGAACGATGCTGATGCCTCGGCCACGCAGGAGCCTGGCAAGACCGGCGGACCACTGGGCAGGCTGCCGGCGGCGTCAACCGGTGGCACGCTGCTTGGCGACGCCTCCGCGCCGGGTGATGCCGGGGGCCGACCCGATGCGTCGCTCTCCGACAGTGGCGCGCAGGGAGCCGGTGGCGCTGCAAATTCACCCGTTGGTCCCGCGACTTCGGCCGCCTCCGACGACACGCCAACCGACGACACGCCAACCGACGACACGCCAACCGACGACACGCCAACCGACGACTTGGCGTCAGACGATACACCGACCGACGATACGGCGACCGACGAGCTTGCCACCGGCGACACCGACGAACCGTCAATCGACGACTCCGTCACTGACGACAGCGCTACGGATGACTCCGTTCAACCGTCGCTGTGCGTGCTGGGTCAGTCAGTCGTTGGCGACGGCTGCATCTTGGGCGGCTGAAGTCTTTCCCCATTGAACGAGAACCGCGAGCAATGCCATGAGTCGACCTTACAAGTATCTCGGAATCGCCGGAGCACTCCTACTACCGGCCGGAGCCGTCGCGCTGACGATCCCCAATTTGTTCAGCAATGGCGACGTCCTGACCGCCAGCGCTCTCAACGAGAACTTCGCGGCGATCGAAGGCGAGCTGAATCAGCTTCGTACCGACGTCACGGCTCTCCAAGCTGCGCTGGATGCCAAGGCGTCCGGCGACGATATCACGCAGCTGAACTCCGCGGTCAGTTCGCTCCAGTCCTCGCTGAACCAAAAGGCGTCCACCGCATCCGTCACCGCGCTCCAAACGGACGTTGCGACCCTGTCGAGCAGTGCGCTGACGGATTGTTCGTTGCATTGGACAGACTGCGCCCCAACGGACGTTGCGTGTTTCGCCACGTGCCCTGCTGGAAAATTCGCGATCGCGGGTTCGTGCCACGCGGCTGGGGGAAAGTTTCTGAACTCAGATTTTCCAAATCCTCCTGGGGCTTGGCCGACTTCCGGAGAGTCTTTCACGAAGTTCGATCGCACTCACTGTCGCGGCACGGCGGCTGGCGATATCCTGAGTTCGTTCGTCGTGTGCTGTGCGGAAGGCATTTGACGCGCCTTGCTGGCCAAGGCGACCCTCGGCGCTGTCGGAGGTCTGAGCCCGATTTTGGGGTCTTGCGCCGGGCGAGATGACGCGCAGTCGTTTTTCGCGTACTACCCTGCAGTGATGGATCGTGTGGCTGAGAAAGAGCCCGATACTGCGAACAGGACTCAGCCAGTGCTCGGTCGGTGTCAGAACTGCGAAGCAGGGGAGGGATTCGACGCGATCTTTCACGCTGCTGCTGAGATGTGGCGCTGCCGCGCGTGCGGCGGCTGGAGCTTCGCGGGACGAGTCACCGACAGCGTGGAGGAGTTGTACGACGAGACCTACTTCTCAGGTGGTGAGTACGCGAGCTACCAGGAGGGAGAACGCGCCTTTCGTCGCAACTTTGCTCACGTACTGGCACTCGTTGAGCGACATGGTCGACCGCTGGCCGGTGCGCGTGTCGCCGAACTGGGGTGCGCGACCGGGCTGTTCATGGAGCTGGCAAGAGAGCGCGGAGCACAGGCAATTGGTATCGAGCCCTCCGTGTTTGCTGGTGCCGCCGCGAAGCGGCGCGGTCTCGAAGTATGTCCTCCGGGGGAGGAAGCGACCCGCGTCATGCAAGA
>QJWJ01000237.1 GCA_003235365.1 Deltaproteobacteria bacterium | reverse complement strand
CTCGATGTCGGCTCGTCATATCCTGGGGCTGGAGCAGGTCCCAAGGGTTCGGCTGTTCGCCGATTAAAATGGCACGCGAGCTGGGTTCAGAACGTCGTGAGACAGTTCGGTCCCTATCCTCTGTGGGCGCAGGATACTTGAGGGGACCTGTCCTTAGTACGAGAGGACCGGGATGGACGCACCTATGGTGTTCCGGTTGTCGCGCCAGCGGCATTGCCGGGTAGCTACGTGCGGAAGGGATAACCGCTGAAAGCATATAAGTGGGAAACCCACCCCGAGATAAGGTATCCCGGGCGCAAGCCCCTGAAGACCCCTTCTAGACCAGGAGGTTGATAGGCCGGGTGTGGAAGCACAGCAATGTGTGGAGCTAACCGGTACTAATCGGTCGTGCGGCTTGATCTCCTCTATAGGTAAGCATCCTCGCTACGCGAGAGTGCACTTCTGGATCACTCAAACGACGGCGCGTTTCTCGCGACGTCGATCCAAGGCTTCCGGTGGTAATGGCGGAGGGGTTCCACCCGTTCCCATTCCGAACACGGCAGTTAAGCCCTCCAGCGCCGATGGTACTACACTGCGAGTGTGGGAGAGTAGGACGCCGCCGGATTCAGAAAACGCCCGCATCTTTCGATGCGGGCGTTTTTTTGTTCCTTGCTTCCGTTCTCTTCAACCCCACTCGATGGCGATGATGCCGGCCGCGAAGCCCGCGGCGCACGCGACGAGCAACAACTTCATGCCGGGCTCGAGGCGGCCCTGGCGGAGCGCTGTGTGCAGCGCGATCGGGATGCTGGCCGAGGCGTTGTTGCCGAGGTCGGGATACGTGTTGACGGCGAAGTTGATGTCTTCGTCGAAGAGATCGGTGAGCTTGCGCGTCATCGCCAAGCTCACTTGGTGGCCGACGATGATGTCGACGTCGGCACGTTTCCACCCTGCCTTGGCGAGTGTCTCGTCGATGAGGCCAGGCACATACGTCTTTGCGTCCTCGAAGAGGACGCCGGGGCTCGAGAGGAAGTAATGCTTATCTGGCTCGTGGGGGTGGAGGGTGCCGCCGCCGAGCACGGTAGCGGCTCGCCAGTGGCGCGGGTCGGTCATGAAGCTCATCGCGAGAACCCCGCGCAGCGACTCGGAGCGGGTCATCAGCACAGCACCGGCGCCATCGCCGAGGGTCAGTGCGCCGATCGTGGATGCCGGCGGCTCGAGCCCATGGGCGAGATGCCAGGGGATAAACGGGGATGCGACTTCGCCGCAGACGATGGCGATGCAGCGATATGTTCTCGAGCGAATGAAGGCATCGGCGATCTGCAGGCTCGTCGCAAAGCCGTTGCAAGCGTTGTTGACGTCGAACCCGGCACCCCGCAGGCCGAGCGCTTCTTGGATGACGTTGGCCGTGGCTGGTTCGGCAAAGTCCGGTGTGATCGAGCCGACGATCAAGCAGTCGACGTCGTCCCACGTGTGCTGCGAGCGGCTCATCATGTCTTGCAACGCGGCGATGGACAGCTGCGAGCTCGTCACGCCCGAGTCGGCGTGCCGGCGGGTGCGGACACCGGTAAGTGCCTCGAGCCAGCCTGGCTCGTGGGCGGTGCCGAGACGCTCTTCGATCTCGAGTGAGGTAACGGTCGTCGGCGGAAGGTGGCTCCCGACGGCTTCGATTCGACTTCGCATCATTCGTACCTGAGAGCGACCAGCAGCTCGTTACGCGCCGTCTTGCGCGCCGGCCAGTACGCTGCGATGAGCGCAACCGCGCCGGCCAGTGTCATCGCTCTGACCGCGATCCGCCACGGGAAATGGAAGTCGAGGAGCCACCCGAGCAGATAGGAGAAGTGATAGTTCACCCACATCCACGCCGAGACCGTTCCGCCGAACAGCCCTAGCCCCAGTCCGCACACGATCATGATCCCGGCCTCGACGAGAATGATGCTCGTCACCTGGCCCCCGGTCGCTCCTGCGACACGCAGCAGGGCGAACTCTCGCCGGCGGTCGTACGCCCGCGAGAGCAACGCCTCGAGAATGCCCGAGAGCGTGACGATGACGATCAGCAGCTCGAGCACGCGGGCCGCGCCAAAGGCCCGGTCGAGGAAGCGGCGGTGATAGCCGACGAGGTCGTCAAGCCTCATCACTTTGACGTCGTGTACGCTGCCGAGGGCGGCCGTAACGTCTTCGTGTAGCTTCGCGAGGGCGATCGATGGGTCGAGGTGGAGTCCGACACGGTTGACGCGATCGTCCCGCCAGAGCCTGACGAACAAGGTATCCGACATAACCACGCTGCCCCGGTCAGAGGCGTATTCGGTCACGATGCCGACCACGGGGAAATCCTGAGATCCGCTCGGCGTGTCGAGGATCAGGTGCCCACCTTCCTGTATGCCGGTCAGGCGGGAAAGCGACTCCGAAAGTAGGATGCCCTCACTGCGACGCACGGTCGCGAGTGCATCGGTGATATTGCGAGAGCGAAACCACGGGCGGTAGCGGGACGGGATCAACAATGTGTCAGACAAAGCCATGATTGCGATTCGCTCCCCGTGGAATCGCTGGCCCGGTTCGAAACGAATCGTGTCGACTGACATCACCCCTTCCACCGTTGCCGCGCGATCCGCCAGCTCGCGCGCGATGGGCTCCTCGAGCCAGCCACCGCGATTGTGCGCCGATGCGACCACGAGGTCTGCCGTCATGAACCCGCGTATGTACTCGGAGAGCGACTCCTGGAAGCTGAACAGGATTCCGCCGAGTGTGATGGTCGTTGCAACGCTC
>QJWJ01000531.1 GCA_003235365.1 Deltaproteobacteria bacterium | reverse complement strand
GGCTGCTAGAATGAGTTTCAAGGTGGCTTACTCTTACGACCGGAGACGCGCCTATGGTGTCGTCGCTCTCGCAGCTGTTGCGGTGCTTTGGGGGCGCGGCTGTGGCGGCAACGAGTTCACGAGTGGCGCAGGGGATTCCGGAGCAGCCACGACCACGGATGGTTCTGGCGGCACTGCCGGCAGTGCGAGCACTTCGAGCACCAGCGGCGGCACTGACTCGTGCAAGAGTTTCGAAAGTTGCGACGACGGTGACCCCTGCACGATCGACCGCTGCGCTGCCAACGGCACCTGCCAAAGCGAGCCACGCTGCGCCGCATCGCAGGCCTGTTGTGACGGAGTCTGTGCCGAGTGTTGTGGAGATGCCGACTGTAACGACGGTGTTGGATGCACCGACGACAGCTGCATCGAAGGTGCCTGTCAGTCCGATCCAGATGACACCGCATGTTCCGACGACGAGTACTGTTCCGTGGGTCAGGACTGCACTCCTCGCGAGACCTGCGCCGAGAATGGCGACTGCGACGATGGCAATCCCTGCACGGTGGACGTCTGCGTTGCCGAGCTCTGCGGGCACGCCTTCTGCCCAGACGGGGGGCGTTGCTGTGCGGACGGTTGTGTCGATGGGGAGTGCTGCGGCGACTTCGATTGCAACGACGGGCTAAACTGCACGGCCGACTCCTGTGACGCCGGTGCGTGCAATTTCCAACAAGTCAGCTGCGGCGATGGCACGCAGTGCTTCGAAGAAGCTGGCACTGCGGCCTGCACGGAGTGTCACAGTGCGGCCGACTGTGATGACGGCATCGCCTGCACGGAAAACAAGTGTCTCGGCGGCAGTTGCCAGTTCCCGAACGGCTGTGAGGCTCCCTCGGTCTGCGATCCGGATGAAGACGAGTGCGTCGAGCCGGCAGAGTGTTCGGGGCACTCGGAGTGTGACAGCGGCGACCCTTGTCAGGAGGGAAGTTGCGTCGATGGTGCCTGTGCCTACACGAGCTGCAACGACGACGGCCTTCTGTGCTGTGAAGGGCAGGGGTGTGCCGAGGAGTGTTGCGAGGACTCCCAGTGCAACGACGGCGTCGAGTGCACGGTCGACAGTTGTGAAGGCGGCTCATGCGTGCACGACGCGGACGACTCCTTGTGCGAAGAGGCGAGCGGCTCTGCGCGCGGGAAGGAGTGCGTGCCGCCCTACGGATGCATCGAGTGCGAACGCGACGACGACTGCCTGGATGGGTGGGTGGGTGTTGGCTGCAGCCGTCCCGCCTGCGTCCAAGGCGAGTGCACGACCGTCTTCAGTTGCCCGGTCGATCAAGCGTGCTGCTTGGGACAGTGCGTCGACAACGCCGACGACTGCATCAACAACCCCTGAACGATCAGTTGACGGGGCCCTCGAAGCGCCGCTTGTAGGCGGCCGCAACGGTGCTCGCGCACTCTTCGATGCCCAAGGTGCTCGTGTTCAGCATCAGATCGAAGTTCAGCGGATCTCCCACGTCGTTCTTGAAGTGCTGCTGATAGAAGCTGGCGCGCTCCTCGTCGATACGCACCACTTTGCGGCGGGCGGCCGCTTTGGTCAAATTATCGCGGCGAGCGATGTAGCGTGTCCGGTCCTCGACGGGGGCATAGGCGCGCACCCTGAGCGTCTGTTTCGGATCGAGGATCAAGTGTGCCCCGCGACCTATGATCACCGAACGGCCGTGACGGCCAAGCGTGATGATGACTTGGGACAGGTTCTTCAGATAGTCGCTGGGCGCGAAGAGGCCGCCGGACATCATGTCGTTAACCCAACTGCCGATGCGGCTTTGACTTCGCTCGTCGAGGGAAGCGACGATTTTCTGGCGCACATGAGCCTGTTTGGCAATCTCGTGGACGAGCTCCTGCTCGTAGTATTCGAAGCCGAGCTGTTCTGCGACGCGGCGCCCGATGGTGGCGCCGAGGGCGCCGTACTGCCGGGAAATAGTGACCATGGGGCGCTGCACTTCGCGGGTGTGCAGCGCCACGGCCCCGACGGAGCTCTGTTGCTCCTTGAGCCAGCGCATGACCTGTTGATTGACGAGTTGCTCGATGCTTCGGGACACACTCGACCTCCCCTCGGAAAGGTTAGGGTACCAGACCTTGGTGCCCATCACCCGTGATGTTGCGCGGTTCGCTTCGCAGGGCTCACGCACGCAACAGCGTCACAATTTTTCCGGAGCGGTGGTGTCACGATGCGCAGTGCCGCCCCGTGCTGAGGCGTCAAGCGGACTGAGCGATCGGTAGTGGCGCCGCGACTTCACACTCCACGATCACCACGTAGGGGCGGGCCTTCGCGTTGAGTGTGACGACGGCCGCGCCTTCTGGGTGGCCGTTGAAGCACTGCGTCAGAGCTCCCACCGCGACACCTTGCTCGAGCTCGAATCCCGAAATATTGGCGAGGGCCTCGAGACTCCAGGCACCATCTGGGTCAGCGAAGAAGTCGACTGGTACCTGGTCGAGGGATACGTCGTAGCGAACTGCCTTCATGGTTTTCTCGTAGCTTGGGTGGGGGTGGCTCCGCGCCCACTCGGTCCGCCGAGCTCTCTTCACGGGGCAAGGTCGCGGGCTGCAATCGCGAACTCATCCCTGAAGAGGTTGGCTCTCGGACGTGTGCCCTGTGGGCAACGCGGCGCCCGCCGAACGTGGGCGCGGAGCGACCGTTTGTTCCAGATACTGAACGCTATAGCAGTACACTGAACCCAAGAACAGTTGAATCTTGAGCAACCGTTTCAAGTGTTTGGGATCAAA
>QJWJ01000477.1 GCA_003235365.1 Deltaproteobacteria bacterium | reverse complement strand
TGTCGTAGATTAACTGTCTCGGCCGTCCAGGACCTGGCACGGGGCGTGCTTCGCTTTCGGTGCGTGAGCAATCTATTTTCTGGCGTCGCTCCTCTTCACTACGCGCTGGACTACCATCTCGAGCGTCACAACGTCCTGTCGTCCAACGTCGCTCACGTAGACACACCTGGTTACCGACCCACCGATCTCGAGCGGGTTGACCCTGTCAGTTTCGAGAACGTCATGACCGTCGAAATGATGAGGACGAATTCTTCGCACGTCGCCTCCCCGGCCGAAGCGGGTGCCGTCACCACAGGTCGCGTGTTCGAGGATTTGTCGGCAGGGGTGGGACAGGATGGAAACTACGTCTCGCTGGACCGAGAAGCCGCAAAGGTTGCCGCCAACCACCTCCGCTACGACGTCGTCTCGGCCATCGTTTCGGCCGAACTCAAACAGCTGTCGTTCGCTGCGAACGACGCGAAAGGATAATCATCGTGCTGTCTGCATTCACCGCTCTGGAGGTCGCTGCCTCAGGCCTATCCGCCCAGCGCGTGCGCATGAACACCATTGCCTCCAATCTGGCGAACCAGCGAACGACGGCAACCGAGGAAGGAGGTCCCTATCGCCGCAAAGATCCGGTCTTCGAGGTCGCCAACTTGGACCGCCTGCGCGGTCCGTCGCTGGAAGACCGAGGCGCCTCGCTCGTCCGGGTGCGAGAAATCGCCGAGGACACGCGTCCCGGTGTCATGGCCTATCAACCCGGTCACCCTGACGCCAACGCCGACGGCTACGTGGAGTACCCCAACGTCAATGCCGTCGAAGAGATGGTGAACATGATCACCGCATCGCGCGCCTACGAGGCGGGTGTCACGTCCATAGAAACGATCAAGGGCATGGCGCGGTCCGCCATCGACATCGGACGCTGATCACCATGGGTCCCATCGACGCTCCCGGCATTCCCCTAGCGCAACCTCACCTCTCGATCGACGAGCGACGGGTCACTCCGCCTGCTGATGCGCTGGAGCCATCGAACGCGTTTGCCGACATGTTGCAGACCGCGGTGGCGGGCGCGAACCTGCGCGCGCAGACGGCACAGATCCAGGCCGAAGAGTTTGCAGCCGGGCGCAACGAGGACATCCACGGCACGATGCTCGCCTTGAGCGAGGCGGACATCGAGCTCAAGTTCGTAGGCAACGTCCGCAACAAGATCGTCGACGCCTTCTACGAATTGTGGCGGATGCAGGTGTGATGCAGCCACAGGGGTAACGCATGAACGAACAGCTACTGGCGTTTCTCGGACAACTCAAAGCGTTCTGGCAAGATCTGCCAACGCCCAAACGCATCGCCTTGGTGGCCGGTACCAGCGTCGCCCTGGTCGGCGTGCTGGTCATCGCACTGCTCAATTCGCGAGTGAACTACGGCTACCTGTACACGGAGCTCGAACCGCAAGACGCCTCGGCCATCGTCGACCAGCTGAAGAAGCGCAACATCCCCTACCGCCTCGAGGCGGGCGGTACGGCCATCCTGGTGCCCGAGTCCGAGCGGCATTCGCTTCGACTCGACCTGGCCTCGGACGGTTTGCCGCGGGGCGGCTCGGTCGGCTTCGAACTGTTCGACAAGGCCCAAATTGGCGCGACCGAGTTCGAGCAACAGGTCAGTCTGCGACGCGCGCTCGAAGGCGAGCTGACGCGATCGATTTCCGCGGTCGAAGGTGTGCGTTCGGCGCGCGTGCACCTCGTGATGCCGGAGCGGCGCCTGTTCGCGATGCGCGAAGACACCGCGTCAGCGTCGGTGGTTCTCAAGCTGAGAAACCCTGGAGGCTTCGGCAAGCGAGAGGTCGCTGGCATCGTCCATCTGGTCTCGTCTGCAGTGCCCGGGCTGAGCAGAGATCGCGTCTCGGTGGTCAGCACCGAGGGCGTCACCCTGCACCGCCCGTCGCCGAATGGGGTGGGCTTTGGATCGATCGACGGCTCCGACGCCCGCGCCGAAGCCGAGCGGACCGTGGCCGGTCGCCTCGAACACGAGGTGCGAGAGCAACTGGAACGCGTGGTCGGGCCGGGCAACGCCGACGTGCGCATCAACGTCGCACTCGACGCCGCCGCCACGGAACGGACGGAGGAGTACTGGGACCGCGACACCACCGCGCTGCGCAGCGAACACCTGGTCGAAGAAGGCGTGGGCGCTACCGAAGCCGGCGTGGCCGGCGTCCCCGGCGCCCGGGCGAATCTTCCCGATGCGGTGGGTGATGGCGAAGCGCCCAACGAAGAGCTCGGGGGCGGCGTGGGCGCGGGCGTTCGCCGGGCGCGCACCCGCAACTGGGAGGTGGACAGAGTCACCGAGAAGACCAATCTGCCCCCCGGGAGCATTCAACGCTTGAGCGTCGCCGTCCTGCTCAACGGGACGTACCAGGGCGAAGGTGCTGACGTTCAGTTCGTGCCGCGAAGCCCAGAGCAGGTTCAAGCTCTGGAACAGATCGTTCGCCGAGCCGTCGGCCTCGACGAACGGCGCGGCGACAGCATTCTCGTTCAGGCCACGCAGTTCGCCCGCGAAAACACTTTCGACGACGTGGTGCTCGAGGCCCCGTGGTGGCAACGCTACCTGCCGTACGCCGTCGGCGGCGCAGCGCTGCTGTTCCTGCTCAGCGCGATCGTGCTCGTCTGGAGAACTCGCAAGAAGGCCAAGCTCGAGGAGAAGGAGCTCCAGCAGGCGCGCCAGGTCATCCGCGAGCTGGAGCACTCCCCGACGCACCAGGCCCTACAAGCCAGCGAACCAGCGCAACTCGAGGCACCCGCCGACGACCAGATCCGGGCCATGGCCCTCGAACTGGCCGCCAAAGATCCGGCCAGCGCCGCAATCGTGCTCAAGAAGTGGCTCGAAGAAGGCGAGGAGACAGAGGCCGCGGCGTGAACCTCTCAGGCGACATCGTTCCACTTCGGATCGGCGTTTCGGCGATCGTGATTGGCACGGCGGTTCTCTCTAAAGCGAACCCCGCCGCCGCCGTAAGAACGCTTGCGGCAAGTCCCGCGTGGTGGTGGCGATGACTGACTCACGATTGCCCAGCGCCCAGCTCGAAGGAGCTCAGAAGGCCGTACTGATGCTGCTGTCGCTCGACGAAGCGGTGGCGACCCCGATCATCGCCGAGATGGACGAGAGCGAACTTCGCAAATTGCGCGAAGCCGCTTCCCAGATGCGCACCGTCCCGAGTTCGGCGCTGAGCCAGGTATACGGCGAGTTCGTGCTGGCATCGAAAGAAGCCATCGCCGTGCCCAGAGGCGGCGTTCGCTACCTGCATCAGTTGACCACGCGCGCGCTCGGCGAAGAGCAGAGCAACGCGATCTTCCGCGAGCCGCCGCCCACGCCCCTGGACAAACTGTCCAACGCCGACCCGGTCGCTTTGGCCTCCGTCCTGGAAAACGAACATCCCCAACTCGTCGCGGCCATCGCATCGCAGCTCGCCACGCCCAAGGCGGCGGCGCTTCTCGAGGAGCTTCCCCAAAAGACCCGCGTCGCCGTGATCGAACGACTGGGAACGATGACGGAGGTCCCCGTCCAATTGTTGGAAGAGATCGCGACGGTGCTCAGTGCCGAGCTGCCGGAAGAGCAGCGCGACGCGGTTTTGAACATCGACGGATTGACCCAATCGGCGGCACTGGTCCGCAAGATGGGCAAGGAGGTCGGCGAAGAGGTGCTGCTCACGCTCGACGAGGGCAACGCGCAGCTCGCGTCGGAAATCCGGCGATCGATGTACACGTTCGAGGAACTGGCAGAACTCGATCCTCGCGGCATGCGGTCACTGCTCGAAGCCGTGCCGGTCGAACGGCTCACGCTCGCACTCAAGACCGCCTCGGACCGCCTCAAGAAGACGGTGTTCGACAGCATGTCGAAGCGCGCGGCCGAACGAATCAAAGAAGACATGGACATTCTCGGCAGCGTGCGGCTGGCGGACGTCGAAGCGGCCCAGCGCGAGATCGTCGAAACCGCCCTACGACTGGACAAGGAAGGCACGATTTCTTTGAACCAGGAGGGCGGCGGTGTCTCCTAAGCGCGCTTTCTCCGCAGCGAGTCCTTTCGCGGACGTCACCAAGACACGGCACCAGCCCCCGTCTTGGATCGCCAAGCACACCGCGCCCAAAGTGGACATCCACTCGCTGAGGCCTGCGCCGTTGCCACGTGAGTTCATCTCAAGCCTGACGGATGACCGCCGCGTCGATCCACCGCCGTCGATCACGGCACCAATAGCCGTAGACGGCCCGCCGAGCGAACCCAAGCCCCACAGTCTTCCGGTTCCCATCGAGCGCGCCGCGGCCCCGCCTGCGCCGGCGAACCGCACCAGTCACCACCCCAACCGTGAGTCGTCTGCGCCGTTGGCGACTCAGCTGCTGCAGCAGGAACTCGAACGGGTCAGCGCAGAGGCCAACGAGGCCCTCGGTCGCGCGTTGACGGACCTGGCGACCGCGCGTGCGCTGGTACACCAGAGTTCCGTCAATCAACTCGTCGAGCTGGCGACGACCATCGCCCGCCGCGTGATCGCCGTGGAGCTGTCCACCAATCCCGACGTCGTTCGACAGTTGGTCGACGAGGGTATGCGGGCCCTGGAGCTTCAGGACCGCTTGACGATCCGCATCGGCCCTGCCTTCGAGGAAATGCGAGACGTGCTGCTGCAAGATCTGAGCGATCACGTCGGGCATCTATCGGTCGTCGTGGACACGACGTTGTCCGACTTCGGCTGTGTCGTGGAGACCGAACACGGCTGGGTCGATGAATCCCTCGAGGCGAGGTTGGCAACGTTGTTGCAAGAGCTTCGGGCCGAGACAGACGCCGCGTAGCGACCTGCGGGGCATCTGCCAATGAGGTGCCCTTTTGTTTCAACGTCTACTCGAGCGTACTCGAACCACGCCACTGCACACCCCCTGCGGCGAAGTACTGCAAGTCGTCGGGCTGATCGTCGAGGTCGGTGGCCTGCGAGCGGCCGTCGGTGACATGCTGAGCGTACAGACCACCGAAGGTGGAGAACTCGAACTCGAGGTCGTCGGCTTTCGTTCGGCACGCCTGCTCACCACGCCGATGGGGGCCCTGGCCGGCGTGCGTCCGGGCGCCCGCGTCAAACATACTCATCGGGGCGCGAGCGTCGTGGTCAGCCCCAACATGCTCGGCCGCATCGTCGACAGCTTCGGTCGACCGCTGGACGCCGGTCCCCCATTGGAAGGCGCCGTGGCGATCCCGGTTCGCCGCGACGCGCCCCATCCGTTCGATCGCGATCCGATCGACACTCAGCTCGCGACGGGTGTACGCGCCATCGACGGCTTCTTGCCGCTCGGCCGCGGCCAGCGCATGGGCGTGTTCGCCGGTGCTGGCGTCGGCAAAAGCACCCTGATCGGCATGTTGTGCCGCTCCTCGGCTGCGGACGTCAACGTCATCGGTCTGATCGGCGAACGTGGACGAGAGCTGAACGATTTCGTGCGCAATTCACTCGGCGCCGAGGGTCTCGCTCGATCGGTCGTCGTCACCGCAACCAGTGACCAGCCAGCGCTCGTCCGCTCACGGGGGGCCGACGCAGCCACTGCCATCGCGGAGTACTACCGCGACCAAGGGCTCAACGTGCTGCTCGTCATGGACTCGCTCACGCGCTACGCCATGGCCCTGCGAGAGGCGGCGCTCGCCGCAGGTGAACCCCCAGCAACCAAAGGCTACCCCCCGTCGGTGTTTGCCGCGTTGCCCCGCTTGCTCGAGCGCGCGGGTACGGCCCGGGGCAAAGGCGTGATCACCGCGCTGTACACCGTTCTCGTCGAGGGCGACGACTTGTCCGATCCCGTCGCCGACGCCGTGCGAGGCATCCTCGATGGCCACATCGTGCTGTCCCGTCAGATCGCCGAACGCGGGCACTTTCCCGCGATCGACGTCCTGCAAAGCGTGTCGCGCCTCGCTCCGGAGATCACGACCGAACAACAGCAGCGCCAGGCCGGCAGTCTCAGAGATCTGTTGGCGGCGTACCGAGACGCCCAGGACTTGATCCAGGTCGGCGCCTACGTCGAAGGCAGCGATCCGCGGGTGGATGCCGCACGGAAGGCCCTGCCGCACATCGAAGGTTTCCTTCGTCAAGGCGTCAAGGAACACGACACCCTCGACCGGTGCCGGGCCTTGATTGAAGCGCTCTCCCGCAGCTTGGCGGTGAAGCGGTGAGCAATCGACAAAAGCGCATCGGTCTGCTCATCGAGCACCGCAAGAAGCAGCTCGACGATGCGAGTATCGTACTCGGCCAGCGTCGACGCGCCGTCGAAGGAGCCAAACAGGCACTCGAACGCGCGGAGCAAGCAAGGCACCACGCCGATGCCGAACGCCGACGCGCCTCCGAACGTGGTGTCGCCTCTCACGAGTGGGTCGACTTGAACGGATGGTGTGAAACCGCGCGCCGGGCAGTGCGCCAAACGGAACAGGACCTGATCGGCGCCGAGCACGACGTCGAAACCGCGCAGAAGGCAGTTCTCAGCGCCCGCGCCCAACTCAAACAGGTGGAGGCGTTGGCCCAACGTCTGCAGGAGCGGCGCGCTTTGGAAGAACGCCGCGCAGAACAACGCGACAACGACGAACGCAACGCCAGCGCGGCGGCTCGAACCGGAGAAGGCCATTGAAAGCTTCAACCCTCGGCGACACGAGGCAGACACTGCTCTCGAACACCAACGACGATCCGGGCAGTTCCAGCAAGCACGCCGACGAGTGGGCTCGTCAACTCGCAGCCATGCTCGCTCCCCAGGCGGCCCTGGCGCCCCCGTCGAACCTGGGCAGCCCCGCGCCCCCCGCGACGGGTACCGAGAACGGTACCGCCGCGTCCACGCCCCGAGCACAGGGCGCAACACCCAGCGCCGCTGTGGGCCCTCAAATTTCTGACGCCGGGAGCGACAATCGTTTGACACTGACGGTGTCGACCCCCGAACTCGGCCAAGTCTCGATTGTGATCGACCGCGCCGAAGGAGGTGTCCGCGTCGTTTTGGGTGTGGGTGGCGATGCTGCCGAACACGCTCTCGAACCGGAAAAAGCGGCGCTCGTCCAATCACTTCGAGGCGTCGGCTTGGACGTGCATTCGGTCAACGTCGTGCAGCAGTCGAGAGTCGGCACTCTTCTTGCTCAACCCCCCGTGGGCAGAACGTCGTTGGCGAGTGCCAAAGACAAGAATCCACAGGACGACAAGCAAGCCGCCCTCCGCAAGAAGCACAAGCGCATTGATCTGATTGGTTGAGAACTATGGTTGATGGAGTATCAGGCCCGGGTGGTTCTGCCGCCGCCGCATCGCTGAGCCAGGCGCTGTCCGGTGGTCAGGAAATGGGGCGGGACGAATTTTTGAAACTGCTCATTGCGCAGATCAAAAATCAAGACCCCCTGGAGCCACAAGACAACAGCACGTTCGTCGCCGAGCTCGCACAGTTCTCGAGCCTCGAACAAGCCATGGGGATGAACGAGCGGCTGGACATGCTCGCACTGCAACAACAGGGTCTGGCCAACTCGCAAGTGACGTCACTGGTCGGCCGCATCGCGACGGTCAAGGGTTCGATCGTCACGCTCGACGGGAGCGGCACCGGCGCACAAGTGGCGTTCTCCCAAGCGGCAAGCTCCGCCAACACGAAGGTTCAAATCCAAGACCAGAACGGCAACGTCATCCGCACGATCGATCTGGGCGCGCGCCCCAAGGGCGTGTCGACAATCATGTGGGACGGCCGCGATACCGCCGGAAACGTGATGCCCAAGGGCCCCTACGCGGTATCCGTGGTCACCGCCGACGACAATGGTAGCCCGGTCGGCGTGTCACAGGAAACCTCCGGCGTCGTCGTCTCAGTCGCTTTCGATCAAGGTTACCCGGTGCTCCAACTCGACAACGGAGTATCCGTGCCAGTCTCCGATCTTCTTCGGGTCAAAACAGCAAACACTACAACATAATCAACAGAAGGTTCGTCAAATGGTTCTAAAAGCACTCAGCACTGGCGTCTCTGGCTTGCGCGCCGAAGGCGAAGCCATCGGCGTCGTCAGTGACAACATCTCAAACGTCAACACGACTGGTTTCAAGCGGCAGCGATCGGTCTTCCAGGATGTCCTGGGACACTCGATCCTCGCGGGCACGAGCGGGTCACTCCCAGGCTCGGGTGTTCGGGTCGGCAAGATTCAACAGCTGTTCACCCAAGGTAGTCTGTCCAACACCGGAGTCTCGACTGACCTCGCCCTCAACGGCGACGGCTTCTTCGTCGTGAAGGGAACCGTGGAGGGGCTCACCAGCAACTTCTACACTCGCGCTGGCGAGTTCACGCTGGACAAGGACGGCTTCATGGTCAACCCCAGCGGCCTGAAACTCCAGGGCTACCAGGCAAACGGCGATGGCACGTTCGCCGCTGCGCTGAGCGACATCCAGGCGCCCACGGCGGCAATCCCGCCGCGTGCGACGACCGAAGTCTCGGTGTCGGCGAACTTGGACAGCGGCTCGATGATCATTCAGGATCCGCTCAACATCACCGATCCTCCGACGCCCATCGCGTTTGACGCGCAAGACCCGTCGAACACCTCGAACTTCAGCACGACCATTTCGGTCTACGACGACTTCGGCAACGCGCACACCCTGGACGTCTACTTCCAAAAGATGGCGGACAACAGCTGGGACTGGCACGCCCTCGTCCCCGACGGAGACACTGCTGCTCCCGTCGGTCCCCCCAACATGTACGTCGAAGTCGGCACCGGAACGCTCACCTTCAACGACGACCCGGCCAACGGCACCGTGGGCGCACTGCTCGACGTGACCGCCAACCAGGTCCAGGTGCAGTTCGAAGGCGTTGCGGCGGCCCAAGACATCACCCTGGACTTCGGTTCACCCACTGCACCGAGCATCGCGGGCATGAACCCCGGAACCGGTCTCGAAGGCGTCACCCAGTTCGGCTCGCCGTCGAACGTCTCCAGCCAGGCGCAGGACGGCTACGCTTCGGGCGACTTCTCAGGCATCGCCGTGGACGGTCAAGGTGTGGTCATGGGCCTGTACACCAACGGCCAACAGCTGGCCATCAGCCAACTCGGCGTCGCGAAGTTCCGCTCCAACGACGGTCTGGGGCGCGCGGGCAACAACATGTGGATCGAAACCCGTGACAGCGGGACCGCAGCCATGGGGACGGCGGCAAGCGGCGGCCGCGGTGCCGTGTCGTCGGGTGCACTCGAAGGCTCCAACGTCGACCTGGCCGAGGAGTTCGTCGGTCTGATCATCCACCAGCGTTCGTTCTCGGCCAACTCGAAGACGATCTCGACGGCGGACGACATGCTCCAAGAACTGATCAACATCAAGCGATAACCCTCAGCGTAGCGTGACGAGGCAACATGGCCGAAGAAGAAGACAATGACGCCTCATCCAAGAACGCGGAACCCAAGAAGAAACCGATCCTTCTGATCCTGGTAGTCGTGGTGCTCATCGGGGGCGCCGCGGCTGCCGGGACGATTCTCGGTCCCAAACTGATGGGGGCAGCTCCGGCTCCTGCGGCGGAACCTCCGCCAGCAGAAGAAAGCGCCCCTGCAGCTCCCGACGTCGTCAAGGACATCGTGGGTCTGGCGCCCTTCATCATCGACACGCGCGATGCGGATGGCATGACCCATCACGTGAAGGTGGCGGTTTCAATCGAACTGAAAGATGGCGTGCCCGATGCGGACTTCCGCCCCTACGTCCCCCGAGGTCGGGAGGCGGCCATCGCATACCTTCGAAGTCAAACCTTCGAAGAACTGACCAACCCGGCACGCTTCGAAGAAGTGCGAGGGGAGCTGAGCAAGCGCATCATCGAAGCGGTTGGGGCAAGCCGAGCGAGCCGTGTGCTCGTGATCGACTTCGTCGGCCAATGAGTGACTCGGAAAACCCATTCGACCGCATGGCCTCGGAACCCCGAGGCACCAACGACAATCCGTTCGACCGCAATCACGTCGCGGAGCCGGAGGTCGCTCCAGCCGACTTGGGGGGAACTGACGGCAATCCGTTCGACCGCAACCACGTCACCGAAGCTCAATTCGCCAAAGCCGAGGCGTCGCCGACAGCACGAGCGCCCGCGGAACGAGCAAGCCCCGACACTGCGGGCAAACGACCCGTCGACACGTCGGGCGTGGGCAACGAGCCCTCACCGACGACCCAAGAGGCCAAGGCCAACGCGACACCCCGAGCGGACGGTCAAGCCGGCTTGCGCTCGGTGGATCTGACCGGGCGAGAGAAACAACTCCGAGAAGCGATGGCCATCATGGCCCGCATTTCGACGACGTTCGCACGGCTGGCGCGACGCAGTCTGCCGTTCTTGGTGTGGCGCAAGTCACACCTGTTGACGCAATCCGTTGCATTCACCAAGGCGCCCGGAGCGGGAAGCGCGCCGGAGGGCCCCGCGCTGCACGCCTTGTACGAAGACGAAGGCGGCAACGCTTGGGCGTGTGTCAGCCTCAACGCCGTATCGCTCGCGCTGATCGTCGAGGGGGCTCTCGGCGGAGCGGAGAGCAAGAGTGGATTCAGCTTCGGCAACGAACTGACGCTGGCGCAACGAGCGCTGGCGAGTCGAATGATCAAGGCGCTCGGCGACGACCTCGTGCGGGCCATGTGCGCAGAGGTACCCCTGCCCTTGAAGCTGGTAGGAGTGTTCGCCAGCCCCACCGACTCGCTCGAGCAGGTACAACGCGCGGACGGGCTGAGCGTCGACTGCACCGTCGAAGGCGTCCCCGGTGCGCTGATCACCGTCGCCGTCCAAGCAGCCGCGCTCGAAGCAGTGAGCCGAGACGACGAAGACGACGAGCCCCAAGCCGGCGATCCGCGGATGGTCCAGATCGTGCAGGAGGTTCCCGTCGAAGTGGTCGCCGAACTCGGAAGACTGACGATGGGTCTACGCAGCGTGCTCAAACTCCAGAAGGGGCAGGTCCTGCGCCTTTCGACCGCGGTGGACGATCCGGTCCGCGTGGAGGTCGCAGGGCTCAAGAAGTTCAGCGGCGTTCCCGTTGTGTCCAGAGGACAGCTCGCGGTGGAAATCCGCGGGCGACACGGCGACTGAAGTCACGAAAGTAGCGAGAACGACATGGCTAGCCCCTCCCTCTCAGAGCGCCCCGGACCCGACCCCGCCGACCGACGCGTCGAACCGTTGTCGGCGACGCCGGTCAAACCCTCCGCCAAGCAAGCTTTCCGCGACTTCGACAGTCTCGGTTTCGTCATGGACGTGCCAGTCGAACTGCGCGTGGAACTCGGTCGCCGCAAGTCTCGCATCGGCGATCTGCTCCGACTCGGCCAAGGCTCCGTCTTGGAACTCGACAAGCCCAACGGCGAACCGCTGGACATCTACGTCAACGACCGTTTGATCGCGCGAGGCGAAGCCGTCGTCGTCGCCGAACGCTACGGGATCCGGCTGACCGAGGTGCTCATCAGTCACGACACCTTCGGAGGAGAGGATGACTGACGACGGAGAGGCGGGCCTGGGGGGCGCGCGTTCAGCCAAACGCACACTCCGTACGGCGCTTCGGCAGTTGTCCGTAGCAACGATCGTGTTTGGTGTGGCGAGCTCCGCCGCCGCGCAGCTTGCCGACCCCTCGTCACCAACTCAGCGATCGGGCTCTGCGCTGACCGACGAAACCTCACCGGCGGAGACGAACCCGGGCGCCGATCCGCTGGGGGAACAGGCCGAAGCAGCGACGCCAGCAGCACTGTCCGGACCTGTCGTGCCTCCCGCGGTACCCGCTCCGACTTCAGGTAGCGACGAGCCCCGCTCTTGGCTCGCTCCGCCGCAAGAGCAGCCTCAAATCGCCTCCTCATCGTCACCGTCGACAACGTTGCTGCTGGTGTTGCTGCTCGGCGCCACTGCCGCAGGCGCCTACTGGCTGAAGAAAAAGCGCGGCTCGAGCGCGCTCGAGAAGCAACTCGGCCAGGCCCGGGTGCACGTGCTGGCCAGTAGCCGCATCGGCCCCAAGGCGAACGCCGTGGCGATCGAGTTCGCCGACCAAGTGTTGCTGCTCGGTGTGACCGAAACGAACGTGAGCGTGTTGCAGTCGCTCGACAAGAACGCCGTTTCTCTCGCGATCTCGACGCGCGCAGCCGGCGAGCAAGCCAACCCAGCGCCGAGCCCCAGCGCGAGCTTTCGCAACTACCTCGACGCGAGCATGGGTCGCGACCCCGAGCCGAGCGCCGCCGAGCGACTCGCCGAGCTGACCGCCGACCGCGCCAACGTCCGAGCCCGACCCGCCCGCGAACTGGTGGACATCGAGGGCCAAGCTGCTGGCCTGGCCGCGCGATTGAAGAAGCGAACCTGGGAAGGATGAACACCCAACAGCCCTTCTTCGATCCGACCTGGTTCAACGACGGCTCGTTGACGCCTTCGTTGAAGATGCTGCTGGTCTTGACGTTGCTGGCACTGTTGCCGGCAATCGTCTTGTCGATGACGTCGTTCGTCCGCACGGTGGTCGTCTTGTCTCTGCTGCGTCAGGGTGTCGGCACCGCGCAGACACCACCGACGCAGGTCGTGATTGGTTTGGCGCTGTTTCTCACACTGTTCACCATGACGCCGGTGATGGACGAGATCCGTGTCACCGCCTACGAGCCGTACAAGGCAGGCCAGATCAGTGAACTGCAAGCGATGCAGATCGCGTCCAAGCCGCTCAAGCTGTTCATGCTTCGACAGACTCGCGAAGACGACCTGTTGATGTTCTACGAGACGAACGACAAGCCCCTGCCCGAAAGTCCCGAGTCGGTCGAGATGCAGATGGCAATCCCCGCGTTCGTCATCTCCGAGCTGACGACGGCATTTCAGATGGGGGTGATGGTGTTGTTGCCGTTCTTGGTCGTGGACATCGCCGCAGCCTCGCTACTCATGAGCATGGGCATGATGATGGTCCCCCCGACCACGCTGAGCCTTCCAATCAAATTGTTGTTGTTCGTCTTGGTCGACGGTTGGAACCTGGTCGCAGGCGCATTGCTGAGGAGTTTCGCATGACGACGGACCGCGCGGTGGACCTGTTTCAGGCCATGATGATCATCGCCGCCAAAGTGACCGGCCCAATCCTGCTCATCGCGTTGCTCGTGGGTTTGGTCGTCGGCGTGTTGCAGGCGGCAACGCAGATCAACGAGGCGAGTATCAGCTTCGTTTCCAAACTGTTGGCGATCTCCGGGGGCTTCGTCGTGCTCGGCCCATGGATCTTGCAACAGCTGGTCGACTACACGGTGCGGAGCATCGAAAGCATTTCGAACGTGGTGCGATGAGCGACTTTGCCCAGCTCTTGCAGGCCGAGATTGGCCTGTTGGTCTTGTGTTGTACGCGCTTGACCGGGCTGGTTCTCACCGCACCGTTGGGTTGGGACTTGGCACCGGCGCGAATTCGCGGCGCGCTCGTCATCGTCACTGCGCTCGGGGTTCACGGTATCCACCCGCGGAGCCTCGCCACCGAGACGCTGGGCGTGCTGGATTGGTTCTTGTTTGCTCTGGGCGAGTTCGTGCTGGGCGCCGCCATGGGATTCGTGGTTCGAATCGCCGTTGCCATCGCAGAAATCGCGGCGGAGTCCTTCTCGCCGGTCATGGGCTTGGGCGCGGCGCAAATCTTCGATCCATCGAGCGGTGCCTCGGCGACGGTGATCGTGAAGATCTTTCGCTACCTGATCATCACACTGGCGTTGATCCTCGGTGTGCACCGCGTGGTCCTCGGGGGCCTGTTGCGCAGCTTCCGGGCCATCCCCATTGGCGCCATGAACCGCCCGGGCGGCGCCGCCGAACCGTTGCTGTACTTGGTTTCCGACGCGATCGCGAGCGGCGTCCGCATATCCATCCCCATCCTCGCCTTGCTGTTCATGACCCAGACGGCACTGGCGTTCATCTCGCGCGCAGCACCGGCGATGCAGATCTTCTCGGTTGGTTTCGCCGTGACGCTGGCGGTCGGCGCGGCAGCAATGATCTTGACCGCCGGAGACGTCGGCCGAGAGCTGATGGTTGCGCTGTCCTACGTCGGCCGCCACGTCGAAGGCGTCGCCTCCTCGATGTTCGTTCAGTAAATGCGGATTGTTGGAACCGAGCGAGGCTTTTTTGGCAATTCATCCCATTTTTGAGGTTTTCACTCGACGCTCTGACATCTCTGGATATTTCGTGGATATTTAGTTGCAATTCGATGGGGTATCGCAGTGGCTGAGGGCGACGATTCCGAGAAGACAGAGGAGGCAACTCCAGAACGGAGACGCAAGGCGCGCGAGGAGGGCCAGTTCCCACGCGCCAAAGACACTGGAGCGGTCGGCGCCACGTTCGCGGTCTTGTTGGGACTCGCGGCGTTTGGCGGGAGCGTGACCGACTTCATCTCGCAGTTCGTCATCGATTGTCTGCGCGACCCCATGGCGATCGTCCACGGTGACTTGCGCGCGCTCGCGACGCGCGCTGGGTTGACGCTTGCGGTGGCAACGCTGCCCCTCGCGATCATGGCTGCCCTGGCAGCGATCGCCGCTGGCGTCCTCGAGGCTGGCTTTCAGCCGCGACTCGAGCTCGCGGCGCCGAAGTGGAATCGTCTCGACCCGACGAGCAAGTTCGGACAGTTGTTCTCGCCCAAGAAGAGCGCGACGAACATGCTGCTCACGCTCGCTCGTGTGTCGGCGGTTTCAGGGGTGACCTACCTGGTCATGCGGCACCACTTCAACGACCTGATCAAGCTGTCGAGAGCACCGCTGTCGGCGTCGGGCGGCGAACTGTTGAACATCGCCATGCGCTTCGCGGCCTGGGCGACACTGACGTTGGTGCTGTTGGCGGCGGTCGACTACGTCGTTGCGTACTTCCGGCACGAAGAAAGCATCAAGATGTCCCGCCAGGAGCTCAAGGACGAGATGCAACAGCAAGAAGGCGATCCGCGGGTCAAGGGCCGCATGCGACAGCGCGCGCGAGAGATCGCCAGCAAGGGCCTCGCCAAACGCATCTCCGAATCCGACGTGATCGTCACCAACCCGACGCACATCGCCGTCGCCCTTCGCTACAAGGCCCAAGAGGGCGCGCCCGTCGTCAACGCCAAGGGTTACGACGACGTCGCCCAGTACATCAAAGAACTCGCGAAAAAGCACGACGTCGCCGTGGTAGAGAACAAACCGTTGGCACGCGCGCTGGCCAGTACGGCGCGAGTCGGCAAGGTGATCCCCGTCGAGCTGTACGCCGCCGTCGCCGAAGTCCTCGCGTTCGTCTACCGCACCCGGCAGAGCAATCGGATACGACTGTGAAATCGCCGGCTCGATGGCGCCCCCGCGTCAACGCATTGACGCCCCGAGATGACACCATAGCCCCGCCGGCATCTGCCCGCCCAGAGCGGCAATCATGTTGATTGCCGCGACAAATCAACAACCTAGAGCACCCATCCGTTGCTCGTGCGTCACTTGCACTGTCGGGCTTTCGCAGCATTCACCCTGATCTCCGCTGCGGCTCGCGCGCGATCACCGGAGGCACGCCCCACGCGATCAGTGGAGCTGCAACCCGAATTCGGAACGCCTTTCTGGTACGTTTCTGGCAGTTGAACGCCGCGTGAGTTCGGGTACCAACGCCAAGTCTCAACCGGACGTCGCCCGTTTGTCGGACCTGGTCGTACCTCTCGGCATCATCAGCATCGTTCTGATGATGGTGTTGCCGATCCCGCGCTTCCTGGTGGACGGACTGTTGGCGCTGAGTCTCGCCGCCTCCATCGGCGTGTTCCTGATCGGGCTGTTCATGGAGCAGCCGCTTCAATTCAGCTCGTTTCCCGCGGTCATCCTGGTCGCGACGCTGCTTCGCCTGAGCCTGAACGTCGCCACCACGCGCTTGATCTTGCTCAAGGGCGCCGAAGGGCCCGAAGCGGCGGGGCGCGTGGTGGCAACCTTCGGCAAGTTCGTCATCGAGGGCAACGTCGTCGTCGGCCTCGTGGTGTTCCTGATCTTGGTGGTCATCAACTTCGTGGTGATCACCAAAGGCGCCGGTCGCGTCGCGGAAGTCGCGGCGCGCTTCGCCTTGGACGGCATGCCGGGTCGGCAAATGGCGATCGACGCCGACTTGAACGCGGGCATCATCTCCGCCGACGTCGCACGCGAACGCCGCCGCAACGTGGAGCGCGAAGCAGACTTCTTCGGCGCCATGGACGGTGCCAGCAAGTTCGTCAAGGGCGACGCCATCGCCAGTTTGCTGATCACCGCCATCAACCTGATCGGTGGCTTGCTGATGGGCCTGGCCGCGGGTCTCGACATCAGCTCCGCAGCGGAGACGTTCTCGGTGCTGTCCGTGGGCGACGCACTCGTCTCTCAGATGCCGGCGCTGATGATCTCCACCGCAGCGGGTGTGGTCGTCACGCGCTCAGCCACTGGGGACCAACTCGGCCGCGCCCTCCAACAGCAACTGTTGGGGAGTCGGCGCGCCGTCACCGCCACTGCCGGTGTTTTGACACTCATGGCGTTGCTGCCCGGCATGCCAGCGATTCCGTTCATGACGCTGGCGGGCGCGCTGTACTGGTTCGGCCGCAAGCCTCCTGAAGTCGTCGAACCCATCGAGGATGCGACGGCCCAAGAACCTGCGGGCGCGACGCCGGGCTCCACCGAGGACATCGAGGCGTCACTACCCCTCGACGTCCTCGCCCTCGAGGTCGGGCTGGAACTGGTCCAAACGGTCGATCCGCAGATGGGCGGCACCTTGGTCGAGCGCATCGCTGCCCTGCGCAAGCAGACGGCGATGGACATGGGCCTGGTGATCCCCCCGATCCACATCCGCGACAATCTCGAACTGCCACCATCGAATTACCGCGTGTTGTTGCTGGGTACCGAGCTCGAGCGCAGTCGCATCAAAGCTGGCTCCCTGCTTGCTCTCGATCCGAGTGGCTCGGCACCGGCCGTGGCCGGCGAAGAAACCACCGAACCCGCTTTTGGCACGCCCGCACGCTGGATCTCCGTTCGAGACAAAGAGCTCGCCGAGGCGCTGGGCTACACGGTCGTCGACCACACGACCATCATCGCCACACACATCGCCGAGATCGTCCGCAAGAACGCCCACAACATTCTCGGGCGTGCCGAACTGCAACAGTTGTTGGACGTGTTCTCTCGCAACACACCCAAGGTCGTCGACGACTTGGTACCAAACTTGCTCGGTTTGGGCGACGTGCTCAAAGTACTGCGCAATCTGCTCAAGGAAGGTGTCTCCATCCGAGACCTGCGCAGCATCCTCGAAGGGTTGGCCGAATTCGCACCGAACTCGCGCGACCCAGAGCAACTGACGGAGCTGACCCGTCAACGCCTGTCGAGGCAGCTCACGTCCGCATACAAGGGGGCGGACGGGACGCTGTCCGCATTGGTGATGGACGCCCAAATCGAAGAGATCTTCCGCGCTTCTCTGCGCGGGATTGCCACTGGAAGTGGTGGCGCGCTCGATCCTCGGCAAACCCAACGCCTCGGCAACGTGCTCGAAGCCGCCGTGGAGCGAATGGAACGATCGGGACGCCGCCCGTGTGCGGTCGTCAGCCCCGATGTGCGTCGGTACCTGCGAGCTTTCGCCGAACGCCGCGTTCCGAATCTGGCCGTGCTTTCGTTCCGAGAGTTGGAGCCAAACATAAACATTCAAGCATTCGAGACCGTTTCTATCGAGGACGCTGCCGCGACCACCCCCGCGTCCTGATCTGGAGGTAGCACGTGGAGTATCAGACTTTTAGAGGAGCCGACGTCAAGGAAGCGCTCAGCGCAGTGAAAGCTGCGCTCGGGCCCAACGCCATGATTGGGTCGACCCGTTTCGTGAGCAGCGACCAAAGCTCGGGCCTCAATCAGTCTTACGTCGAAGTATTGGCTGCGCAGCCCAATGGGCGTGCGACGACCGGCCCGTTTTCCCGAGGCGTACACCAAGCATCACTCGGCGAGCGCAAGGTCGCGCGCAAGCCCCAAAGTCGAGCACGACGCCAGGTCGAACACACCGCCAAGGGCATCAGCGAGCTCGAGCGCGAAATCGGTGAGCAGCCCTATCGCCCCCGCGGCCAGAACGATCTCGCTTCGCTCGAGCAGGAGTTGATGACGCTCAAAGCGATGCTTCAGGACCTGCACGACGCACGGCCCCCCAAAGAGCAAGCGCAAGCGCTACTGGCAGGGCTCGGCATCGAAGGAGCTTTGGCCAAGGAACTGGCGGGAGGGGCTGGTCGAGGGCGCAAGAAGGACGACTCGTCGCTCAAGGATTGGCTGCGCGGGCAGGTGGCCCGCCGCTTCTCGGTGTCACCGGGATTGATCAACGCTCCAGGCAAACAGGTCGTCGCATGTGTCGGCCCCACCGGCGTCGGCAAGACGACGACTCTGGCCAAACTCGCCGCGCGCGCCCGACTCGACCTGGGCAAGAGTGTCGGTGTGATCAGCCTCGACACCTTCCGCGTCGGAGCCATCGAACAATGGCAACGCTATGCGGACCTCATGGGTCTGCAAACGGCCATCGCTCACAACCCAGACTCGTTTCGCCATGCCCTGCAACAAATCAACAGCGATTTGTTGTTGATCGACACGCCTGGCCACGTCGGCAAGACCGCTTCGGATTGGCCAATCGCCAGATGTCTGGAGTCGATCACGGGCCGTCGCCTCGATACCCTGCTGGTGTTGCCCGCGTGGCTTCGAGCCCATGACGTGGAGTCGGTGACGCGGGACTACGATGGCGCTCGACCGACGGGGTTGGTCGCCACGAAGCTCGACGAGGCCAACCGCGCTGGCGGCGTATTGCACAGCGCCGCCGTTCGCGACTTGCCTTTCACCTATCTGTGCAACGGCCCCCGAGTCCCCGAGGACATCTCCGACGCAACCCACGACGCGCTGGTTTCTGCAGTATTCGATCGTTGAACATGATGAGCATGAATCGCGAGCCCCAGCGCGCCCGGGCGCAGACCCCGGCGACGTCCCAGCATGACAAGTACATGCCGCTGGTGCGCCGCATCGCGATGAAAGCGGTTCGCTCTCTGCCTTCGAGCATCACCATCGACGACATCTTGAGCGTCGGTTGGGTCGGCATGGCAAACGCGCTGGCCAAACGCACCGACGACATGACTGAGGAGCACTTCGAGGCATACGCGTCCCATCGCGTCCGCGGAGCCATCCTCGACTACCTCCGTTCACTCGATCCCCTCTCTCGAAAGTTGCGCGGCGCGTCTCGGCGCATCACCGAAGCGATGAGCCAGCTCTCGGGAGAGCTGGGCAGAGCGCCAACTTCCGAGGAAATCGCGGGTGCACTGGGGATGAAGCTGGACGACTACTTCAGCACCCTGGCGGAGATCTCCGAGCTCGGTCTGGCACGCTTGGACTTCTCCGCTCGAGAGCCGGAGTCCTCCTCGCCGTCCCCCGAGGTCCTCGCATCGAGAAACGAAATGGTAACCGCAATCGCCGAATCCATCGAAGAGTTGCCTGAGCGTCTGCAATTGGTGCTGGGTCTGCACTATCAAGAGGAGTGCACGTTTCGAGAGGTGGGCGAGGTACTGGGAGTGACCGAGTCACGTGCGTGTCAGCTCCACGCAGAAGCCGTCCACCGCATTCGGGCGCGCTTGAACATCGACGGCCGCGACCGCCGCAAGTCGCGCTGAGAATGAGAAGCTAGCGCCGAGGGGTACGGCGCGCAGTAGACGAGTGGACGGAAGCCGCAAATGCTGACGACGGGAACCGAGGAAATCATGCAAATAGAAACCACGCGCTTCGGCACCATCGAATTTCCGAACCAGGACGTCATCCACTTCGACAAGGGATTGATCGGTTTCTACGATGAGCACGACTTCATCGTCGTCCCGCACGGCCAGTCCGACGTCATCGCTTGGCTGCAGTCGACCAACACGGCAGCGCTGGCGTTCCCCGTCGTGTCAGCACACGTCTTTTCCGGTTATCCGGACGTCGACGTCCGAGCCAACGCCGAGCGCGCCGGGCTGAGCGTTTCGGAAGGGAGTCAGTACGCGATGATGGTCATCCTCTCGGCGCCATCAGGTCACCCGGCTACCGTCAACTTGCTGGCGCCGCTGGTGATCGATCCCGAATCGAGACGAGGCGCGCAAGCGATCTTGGAAAACTCCCGCTTCTCCGCTCGAGAGTTGTTCGTGTTGCCAACCCGTGCTGATCACCCCGAACGGGATGTCAGTCAGTCGAGCGCCGCAGAGGCTGCCGAACCGGGTGGTTGACCATGTGCGCCATGCTCAACGAAGAACTCTGGTTCGGTAGCGAGTCGAGCGAGGCTGCCGAGAAACGCGCTGCAGCCAGTCTCGCTGCACGCGTCGGTCGTGTGCTCGGAGCCAAGCCGTTCCCCGCCTCGGCGCTGCGCCTCGCCAAGCTGACCAGGGATCCGCACTGCACCATCGACGACATCCAGGGCGTGTTGGAGACAGACCCCGCATTGTCCGCACGCTTGCTTCGTATGGTGAACTCCGCGGGTTTTGCGCTGCGCACCGAATGCACATCGGTTCGACATGCTGCCGCCTTGGTCGGCAATTCACGGCTCAACCAGATCGCGACGACTGCGGCGATCATGGACATGTACGACAACGGCGCGAGCCAGGCCGGGCGGATCCTCGAACACGCGACGGTGGTCGGCGCGCTATCACGATACCTCGCCTACTACCTCGGGCTGCCCGCGGACGAACTATTCACCTGCGGCTTCCTCCACGACATCGGGAAGCTGATGCTGTTGGACACCGATGGCGCGAGGTACACGGCACTGTTGGAGCAGGCCGGGCAACAACCGGACACCATTCACACGCTCGAAGTCGCAGAGTTCGGTTTCGATCACGCGATGCTCGCGGGCCACGTGCTGTCGAATTGGAGCATCCCATCGCCAGTTCCTCAGGTAGTTGCCTGGCATCACAACGCCGCCCACGCGTTCGCCGTCTCTGCAGAGCTGGGGCAGCTGGTCGGCGCGCTTCGGCTGGCGGATGCGATGAGCTACGCATTCCGCAGCTACTATCCCGAAGAAGAGATCGCACGGTTGGCAAAGACCGATTCGGCCGCGTACCTGGACGTCTCGGAACCGCAACTCGCAGCGATGTGGGACGAAATGGTGGCGCTCGCGATGCGCGTCGCCCGCGCCAGTCGTGACGGCACTGGATTACCGGCGACGACGGGCAGGCCCTCGGCCGAAAGCCTGCGCGCGGTCCGCAAGGCGCAGCGTGGTCCCCACTCGAAACCACGGCCGGCGGCCGCGGACGTCGACGAGCTGGCATCGGTCGCTCCCCAGCGGATCGTCGAGCCTCCCGACACGTTCATCGCCGACCCCTCTTCGTCGGGCCAGATCCCTGCAATCGTGTCGGTCCATACTGGCACGAATACGGCGTCGCTCGATTCGAAGTGGGATAGGGCCAATCCAGGCTGGGAGCCAAGCGTAAACTCGCAGCCGCTCGTCGCCCCCGTTGCGCCACGACCCCTGCCCCAACCGCTGCCAGCGGCGGGGGAACCCCTGCTCGGTCCCGGCGCCAGCCTCGATGCGTTCTTGCCGACCGAGGTCGTCATCGTCGACAAGCCGTCACGGAACACCGAAACGTCTTCGGGCACCGTCGAGGACGACCTGCGGCCGCAGAGCATGCCGACTCTCAACGCCCCGCCCGAGCCGGACAGCGCACTCGAGTCCCCGCACGAGTTCGAGGACCTTCCTGCACCCGCCGCTTCAGCCGCCGAGCCGCCACTCGGCAACGACTTGCGGGCACGCGCGGCCACGGATCTCGTCGTCGACGACGTCAGCGAACTCGACCTGAGCCCGACGTTGAAGAACCTGGTCGCTTCGGTTCCGCCCCTGGCCATCGTTCCCGATACCGAATCGACGCCGCCGACTCCGAGCGAACCCGGCGACGCGACGCCACAACCCGGTCCAGACGAGGTGTCGGTCGGTTTGCTCACCGACGGGCCACGCCACGCACGCCCCACCCGCCTGCAGCCATTGCCAGCGATGAGCATCCGCCCGGAATCGGCAGTCGCCGCGCCCCGCCAGTTTTCTTGCATCGTCTGCAACGGGCCGACGTACGCCGCCACCTGCCCCGCGTGCGGCAGCTACGTTTGCCCGAGCCATCAACACGGTCGCGACCACTGGTGTCAACTCTGCGCGACCGAATTCCGGCACTATCGCCTTCGGTTGTTACCGCAGTGGGCGACGCTGACTATCGGCGCCGGCTTCGGTCTGACCGTCGCGACCGTGGCATTCGTTTCGAGCGGACCCGCTTTGGGCCGCGTCGTCTCCACGCTGTCGATCGCCGCAGCGTTGGCGATGGCACTGGGGATCAGTCGACACGCGTTGCGCCGCGCCCGCTTCCTGCGCAGTCGCACCCGACGCGAGTACGCGCTCCCCGACGACGAACCGCTGACGGTCGCCAAGCCGTCTCCGCCCGCTCCCGAAGTGCCACTGCCTGCCGTCAGCATCCGTCCAGCCAACGACGACTTCCAACCGCTGACCGGTGCCCGTCCCCCGCGCGCGACCAGCGCGGGGCCCCCAACCCGCCCCGGGCGCGCTTCATGGCTCTCGAAGCCTCCGAGCCTGCACCCCAAACCAAAAGCGACGGACCATCGTTCACCTTCCGGCAACCCTCCGAACTCGGCTCGCCGCGCCCGCTCGGACGTCTCCTCGTCGAAAATCACGAATCCGAGCGACGGCCCGCCGCGTTTCGAACCACTGCGGCTCCCGACTGGCATCGGGCCGATTCCGTCCACGCGAGCTCCAAGCACGGCGTCGAGCCTGCCCCCGTCGTTGCGACCGTCCTCCAGAGCCTCCGCCCTGGGCCTCGCACGCAGCCGCAATCAAGAGCAACGCAGGTTCCGAAGGGCCATCCGCAAGAAGAAAAACTCCCGAGCGGATCACTGAGGCTGCAAAACCCGAGAACAGTCCGCGAAAAAACACACACGAGACCACGTGCACGGCACGCCACGCGTGCCGTTCTTCGTTGACGGGTCCACTCCCACCCCGCTCCGGAGAGTCACGTGTTCTTTAGAAAGTCGTCGAGCCAACTTCCCGCCGTCAACCCCGAACCCACCGATACACCGCGCGTCGAAGACAGCGACCGCGCTCTGGACAGCATTGCAGAGCTGGTGAGAACCTACGGTAAGTACTCGATTGAGACGGCAGCGCAAACGGCATCCGAAGTTTCTGAAAAGTGCGACGCGTGGGCTAGCCGAATCGTCCTCGGTGCGACGCGTGCCGACGAGGCGAACGGCGGCGCGGGTGCGGGCCGCCGGGACTTCGGTGGACTCATGCGCTTCTTCGAAGAAACGCGCCGTGAAGAGAGCGAGTTCGTCAACCAATCTCAGACTAGCTTGCGCTCGGCCCTCCAGCAGTTCGCTGCCTGTTTGGGATACGCTCTGGCAGCCGACCGCAAAGCAGACGGAGGTCTGGAAGAGCAGTTGGAAACACTGGCTTCGGCTCTCGACACGAACGACCCGCAACGAATCAAGCTCAATGCGGACCGCGTGCTTCGGGCCGCGCGCCTCACACTCCTGGAGCGCCGACAGCGCGAAGCGAAACAAGTAGAGATACTCGCGGAGAAGTTCAATCAGCTCAAGACGGAGCTACTCGAAGCGCGCACCCAGGCAACGACCGACGCGCTGACCTTGCTGTACAATCGCAACGCCCTCGACCAACACCTCGAGCGGATTGCCGATTGGGGTGTGTTGTTTCAACACGCTCCGTGCTTGCTCCTGCTCGACGTCGACCACTTCAAGGAAATCAACGATCAGTATGGCCACCCGGTAGGCGACGCCGTGCTGCGCTCGATCGCGGACGTGTTGACTCGCTCTTTTCTTCGACGACAGGACTTCGTCGCACGTTACGGGGGCGAGGAGTTCGCCGTCGTCGTGGTGGAAACCTCTGAAACGACGCTCACCACCATGGCCTCTCGCCTCTTGGAGTCGATTCGCAAGATGGACTTCCAACATGCGGGCACCCCCATCGAGATCACCATCTCGTTGGGCCTGGCTTCGCTGACGTCGGGAGAACGCCCCGCCTCTTGGTTGGAACGCGCCGACCGCGCGCTCTACCAAGCCAAGAAGCGAGGCAGAGACCGAATGATTCGCGCAGCATAGCGCGACGCTACGTGACCGCTCAGCGTCGCGCTATCTCTTTGGCTGCACTCTGTTCGGCTTGACTGAAAGCGTCAATCACCCGCGCGAGCATCTCGAACTGCCGCGTCGCCGTAACCAACCCCGTCATGCTTGCCACGGCGTCGGAGTTCGACATCTCGAGAGCGCCCGGCCGCACTGCAGCGTCCACGGCCAGCGGCGGGCCAGATTCGTTGCGTGCGCGCAACAGGGTCGCGCCTTCCTTGATCAAGCCGTTGATGTTCGGAAACGTGACGACATGCAACGACTGCCCAGTTTCTTCACCATTGAGGAGCATCGCACCACTTTCGGAGAACGAGACGCTCGCGTCAGCAGGCACCACCAACGGACGGCCGCCCGCGCCAAGCAACGTGTGGCCGTCGGGAGTGGTCAGCGTTCCGTCCGTCGCCAGCATGAACTTCCCCGCACGCGTGTAACGCACACCATCGGGCGTGTTGACGGTGAAGAAGCTCGAGGAGTCCGTGAGCGCCAAATCCAACGGGTTACCGGTCTGACGCAATTCACCCGTGCGAAAGTCCGGTTGAACGCTGCGCGTCACGGCGTAGCGCATGGAGCTCGAAGCCGGGTCGGAGGCTTGAACACGCGAGAGCACCTGTCGGAAAACCGCTCGGTCCGATCGGTAGCCAACGGTATTGGCGTTGGCTACGTTGTCGCTGGCAATGTCCAGCGCATTGACCTGGGAAACCATGCCCGACGCTGCGGACCAGATCCCCGTGCTCACGAGCTGCTCCGTGTCGTTTGCAGGCGAGAAGGCATCAATTGCAAAGCAGCAACAAACGTACCAAGCATCGGATCGCGACGAAGGCTGCTATCCACGCCCTGTGAACATCCCCACTACCACCCGCCACCCGCGCGTGTTTTGACGCTCGACAGTCAGCCGATTGACACGGGAAGAACCGAGACGAGCAGATTCGGTAGAAATCACGAGACAGATGGAGAAAGTCGCGGCATGGATTTGGTACATGGCCACGATGTCCTCCGACGCGCACCAACAGGCCGTCGACAGCGTCTCCAAACGCAACAAGGCTTGTGAGGTTCAGCCAGAGCACCTGGTCAGCCTGGAACCCATTCACAACCTGTTGCGTGCGATGAACGATCCGTTCGAAGCGGCGAGTCGAATCGCGCCGCTGATGGACGAGATCCCAGTTTTGGTTGCGCGGTGTGAACGTCGCTTGCTCCGGCACTCCCCATACGCGGAATGGAGGTCGACCGCCCACTTGTTGAGCCTGATCGGCAATCGTGGGTTGGAGTCCGAATTGCTGAGTTTGCTCGAAGATCTGACGAACCTGAAAATGGACGTCGAAGAGCGCGCCCGGGAACAATCTGGCACGTGATGTGCAAGACGCCCCGGGGTGGCACTGGACGCGCTACCCACACCCAGCCTCGCCGGCATCGTTGACCGGCAACCGGCAACACCCAACCCCACGACCAGTGCGCGTGGGTTTGGTGAGCTGTTGCAAGCGCGACGAGCGCTGGAGCCGCAGGGCGGCCGAACCGAAGTGCGTGCCGTGCGCACGCCACTGTCCGCCGAGCAAGCCGCCGAAGCCTTGTCGAACGCCTGGAGTCGCCAATTTGGCGAGGTGCCGAGCAAGGCGACCGTCGCCATCCTCACGGCTCAGTGGGCCCACGAGACCGGCCGCGGGCAGAGCATGTTCAACTACAACTTCGGCGGGATCAAAGGGACGGGTCCGTCGGGGTTAACGGTCTCTCAGCGGACGTTCGAGGGCTGGGGCGAGACGCGAACGACCATCACCGACAACTTTCGCGCCTACCAGACTGCCGAGGAGGGCGCGGCCGACTACCTGTCGCTGCTCGGCCGTCGCTATCGAGGCGCCATCGAAGGAGCGCGCGCAGGCGATCCGGCGCAGTTCGTCCGTGAACTGAAAAGCGGCGGATACTTCACCGGCAACGAAGAACTGTACACGCGGTCCATCACGTCACTCGCGCGCCAATCGATGCAGGGACAGATCGAACTACTCGGCGCAGGCGGACCCCTGCCGGACCGCGAACTGCTCATCGCGGCCGCACCAGAGCGAAACACCACCGGTTCCGGGTCCACACCGACGTTTGACGACGGCGGATTGGGTCAACTGCTGAGCGAGTTTCAAGCTCAGGCCATGGCCGACGAAATGAGTCGTTCCGCGCTTCGAATCGCCGCGGCCTCGGTATCGCGACGGGATGGGAACGATCGGTGACGAACCTGCACCGCCCTCTCACCCAGTCGGTCCCGGATCGTCCTGGCTCCAGCAGCTCGAAGACTCGCGACATGTTGACATGTGAGGTTACCCGGCCCCGCGCCCGTGCCGTACCCGGGCGTGGGCCGCGTCGGTCCATCGGAAGCCGCCACTTGCTCACGCCCTCGCCAACCCGTTTGCCGGTGCTCGCGATCTCGCTGACCCAGTTGGCGCAGAGCAACCAGTGCCGGTTGGCGAACAGCCGCGAATTCGAGTGGCAGCGACCGCTGTCCTTCGCGGCACAGCTGGGTTTCGACGCGGTGGAGTGGACGTGGGCCAACGACATCGCCGAGCAATCGCTGTGGACGGCAGAGGGGCGCAAGAGGATTCGCAAGGCAACCGCCTGCAGTGGCGGACGGCTGCAGGCGGTCCTGGCGTCTTACTTCGCCGAACATCCACTCGGCTCCGCGTCGGAGAACGCTCGGCTCCAGAATGCCGCCCTGCTACGGCGACTGATCGTCGAGACGGCGGAACTGGGAGCGAAGTGCTTGATACTTCCGTTCGTTGGCAAGGCGTGCCTCGATACGCCGGCGTCCGAGGAGCGAGCACTCAGAAGCCTGCATTCATCTCTCGCACTGGCGGCCCAACTCGGCGTCAGGCTCTGCCTTCAGAGAGATGATCCAGGTCAGCGCCAGCTGGAGTTGTTGGCACGACTCGACCATCCCAATCTCCGCGCGGCGTACGACACGGGCAGAGCAGCGAGAAACACCGCCGACCTCGAGCGTGACGTGCTGCCGCTGCTGCCGCACCTGGAGTTGGTCTCGATGAGTCGGCCGCGGGTCAACCCCTCACGCCGGTCCGGCAGAGGGGCAAGCATCAACTACGCGGCGTTCTTCGGTGCTCTGGCATCGAGTCGACTGTCGACGGTGGTGCTTCGTCAGAACTTCGAAGGCAGAGACAGCGCCGAGATCTCGACGACGGCTTCGTGCGTGCGAATGCATTTGCGAAGCGCTTTCGGCCTCATGCCAAAGGCCACCACCCACGCCCTGTTTCCGTCCAGCGACGTGCACGAGGCCGCCGATCCAGACGGCACGAGGTCCCGAGGTTAACGCATGGACATCGCAACCTTGATTGGCATCGTCGTGGGGTTCGGCCTGATCATCGGGTCGATCCTTCTCAACGGTTCACTGGGCGCGTTCATGGACGCCCCCAGTGCGCTCATCGTCGTCGGCGGCACCATCGCTACGACCTTCATCATGGAGCGGATGGACCGCGTTCTGGGAGCCATCAAGGTTGCCAAGAACGCCTTTCTCAATCCCAGCACCGACGTCTCGCAGACGGTCGAGCTGATCCTCAACCTGTCCAACAAGGCCCGCCGCGAGGGCATCTTGGCGCTGGAAGAGGAGAAGATAGACAACCCGTTCTTGGCCAAGGGTCTGCGCATGGCCGTCGACGGCCTCGCTCGCGAAGAGATCCGCGACACGTTGACGTCCGAACTCGTCTCCATGAAGCAGCGACACCAACGGGGGCAGAAGCTGTTCAAGTTCATGGGAGCGACGGCGCCGTCGATGGGCATGATCGGCACGCTGATCGGTTTGGTGCAGATGCTTCAAACCCTCGACGACCCGGCCGCAATCGGTCCGGCCATGGCAGTGGCTTTGCTCACCACGATGTACGGCGCCGTGCTCGCCTTCGTGATCTGCAATCCCATCGCGGAGAAGCTCGAGCGCCGCACCAGTGAAGAGACGATGAACATGACCGTGGTCATCGAAGGCATCGATTCGATCGTCCGCGGGCACAATGCCGCAGTCATCCGAGAGAAGCTCGAAGCGCGCCTCGAACCGCACAAGCGCACGACAGACAAGGAAGCCGCGTGAGCCCCGAAGACTTCGACGACGACGGCGGCGGGGGCGACGAGGGCGCCCCCGCGTGGATGGCCACGTTCAGTGACATGGCTACGCTGTTGCTCACCTTCTTCGTATTGCTGCTGTCGTTCGCAAACATGGACGTCGAGAACTTCAAGGTCGCGCTCGGCTCGGTCAAAGATGCTCTCGGCGTGCAGTTCGAAGTCAACGGCGACTACGAGGCGATGGCCACCAGCCCCGTGGAACTATCCACCGAGCAGTCGTCCGCTCGACTTGCGACTCCGGAAAAGTCGGACGTCATCGAAGAGGCCGAAGAGGTGCGTCGTTACGTCCGGGCAAAGAATCTGGCCAAACACGTCGCCGTACTCGCAACGCCGCGCGGAGTGGTCTTGCGTATCAAGGACATGGTCCTGTTCGACACCGGCTCCGACGAGCTTCGCGACGAGTCGAAGGACATCCTCCAACTCGTCGCTGAACTGTTCGAGAAGTTCGACGGCACCCTTTCCGTGGAAGGTCACACGGACAATCGTCCGATTTCCACCCCAAAGTTTCCCTCCAATTGGGAGTTGTCCACGGCCCGGTCGACGGCCGTTCTACGTGAACTGGCTGCGAGCTACGGTCTGCAGTACAAGCGCATGCGCGTTGCCGGCTACGCTGACATTCAGCCAATCGACCTCGCCGACACGGAGCGGGCACGCGCCAAGAACCGACGTGTCGAGTTCGTGTTCGAGCGACTGGTGAAGGTGGAGCTCAGCGGCGGCCAGCCCAAGGCTACCGGCTTTCGCATCCCGTTCACGCAACACTTCTGAAAACACGACGGTTGCGTTCCGGAACGGGTTTGGCCAGCTGCACTGGATTGTTTGCGACGCAACTCTCTCGAAAGACGCTGGCAACAAACCGCGCGTCATGATGCGTGGGTATTCAGTTCCCTCAGCGGAAAGGCACGCCCCCGTGGACGCTCTGGAGCACTTTGCCCACTATCGCGAAAGTATGCCAGCCTCCTACCTCGCCGCGTTTGACGAACGGGCGATCCGGGAACACGCGGACATCGTATCGCGCCGGAAGGGTCGTCCGGTACACGCCGAGGTGTGGAAGATCTTGCCGAGGGAGCTGGCGGTAGTCATGGTCGTCGCTGGTGACTTCCCCGGACTGCTGAGCACGATCACCACCGCCTTCGTGCTGCACCGCCTGAACATCACCACCGCGCAGGTGCATTCTCGAGTGAACGCGCAGGGCGAACTCGAGGCCGTGGACATGTTTTGGCTGCGCCGGCGCGATCACGGGCGGCGCGACCACCGGGCACCCTCTCCCGACGAGTTGGACAACAGCCTCCGAACCTTGGTCGGCTTCGTCGGCGCCAACCGCGACGCGGTGGACTTCCCTGCCCCGAGCGGCACAGCAAGCAGCTTCGAGCACGAGACCAGAGTCCATTTCGACAGCCAGGATCCAAACACGCTCATCGTCGAAGCGCAGGACGCGGCTGGCTTGGTCATGCAAATCGCCCGAACGCTGTACCACATGAATCTGGCGATCATCACCTCCGAGATTCAAACCGAGGGGACGCTCGCCAAAGACCGTTTCACTCTGTCGTCACAGTCGGGAGGCGCTCTGAGCGCGGAGGAGCAGCAGAGAGTCTGCGACATGCTGCAGTCTGCGCTGGAAACCTGGCGCGACCAAACGCTGTTGAAGGTGGGGGCC
>QJWJ01000178.1 GCA_003235365.1 Deltaproteobacteria bacterium | reverse complement strand
CTCGCGACGGACTCAAGGCCCGTCGACGCAAACGCCGCTAGGCCCGGCCCCATTTCCGTCCGCGGGGGTCGGCGTGGCGGTCCCCGTCGGGGTGGGATCCCGGCTCGGTCCAGGCAGCGGCCCCACGTTGTCGTTGGGGTTCGTTGGGGTCGTGCCATCGGGCGCGGGCGGAGCTGGCGGCGACGTCGGGCTGGCGCTCGCCGTCGGCGTAACGGGCACCAACTCGGGATCGCCCGGAGGAGCGCAACCCATCGAGTTGGCATTGGTTCCACGCGAGTTGCATTCAGTCCCCTCGGGACACTCGTAACCCGTCAGGTCCTCGCACATCCGGGCGCGGCACCCGATCACGGACGCGCGCGGGTGGTCCGGCTCGCACACGTTGCCGCCGCAGCCGTTGCTTTCCGGCTCGTCGCAACGCAACGGCCGACAACCGCGAGCGTCGGCGTTGGGGGCATCCGCATCGCAGGTTTGTCCGATCTGGCACCCGCGCTCGAGCTCGCTGCAATGCCGGTCTGCACAACCGTCCAGATCCGCATTGGGCCCGTCGTGGTCGCAGTAACCGATGTCGATGGGGTCCTGGGTGATCTGGCCGTCGGCGTCCGGCAGGTAGAGCGGCGAGAAGCAGTCGAGGCCCTCTTCGCAATTGCGCCGAACACAGCCGTAGGCGTCGGTACCTTGATTGCGCCCCGCGCTGCTGGTCGGGGAGCACACGTAGCTATCGCTGTAGCAGCCTCCACCCGACATCCCGCACGGCACCGGCACACACCCGGACGCATCGGTTGCCGACGCGGGATCACACGCCCACAACCCGTCGCCCGGAGCACTGACGAGCGCGTTGCACTCCAGCGCACCGGGCTCGTCGCAGGTCAACACGCGGCAACCCACCAGATCGCTCGTCGCCGCTGCAGGCTCACAAATGCGACCGTCTGCACAGGCGGGCCCGTCCTGCTCGTCGCAGCGAACGCGACGACAGCCATTGGCTTGTGCGCTGGGGTCTTGCGGCTCACACACGTAGGCTTGCGGGCACTCCGGGCCGTCCGCCTCGTCACAGCGGTGCACTTCGCACAGACCAGTCTCGCGGCAGACCTCGCCCGGCGGGCAACTCTCGTCGGTCTCACACGGGGGACCACACACCGTTGCCGCGCACGACGACGGAAAACCGAGCTGCCCGAGTGCCTGAGCGGCGCTGACGCAGAGTTGCCCATCCGGACACGCAACGGTTTCGTTGCACGCGGTGAACGGACACGGCGGAGGTGGCGCGGTCATCTGCACCCGCTTCGGCGCAGCCGACGCCAGGTCCAACGACGGGCTGCACACCATCGAACCCGGGCAGTCGTCGTTGCTCGCACACGCGACGGCGCTCTTGTCGTCGTTTGTGTCGCCCTTTGCGGCAGACGACCCCTCGGTGGTGTTGCCCGTGGTCGAGCACGCTGCGGCCACGAGGCAAGCGCCCAGCAACGCGGCGCGGGACCAAAACGTCGGCTCTCGTTTGCTCATGCCCCACAGCCTGCCGGGTTTCGCGACAAAGGCCACCTCCCGCAGCCCACCGGGGGCAAGAAGCGTATTCTGAGAGAATACAGGGGCTTCACGCCCCCCCGTCGTCCACCAATGGCAACAAGTTTACCTGCAACAGGGCCACGCGTTGGACGGGTTGTGACTTCTCGATGATGGCGCGGGCCTTCTGGAGGTACTCGCGCTGCAGGCGGCGCAGCACTTCGTAGTCGCGCTTGGAAACACCGCAGACGTTGTAGGCGCACAGCGCATCGCGGACGTCGGGCGCGCGGGCACTCGCGACGCTGGCCCAGTAGGCGCGCTGCAAGTGAGCCGTCTCGCGGTGCAGTCGCATGTTCAACGGGGAAAGCTGCAGCACCTCCCAGCGTCCGTCCGCTTTGCGGATCTGACCGGTGGCTTCGAGCAGTTGCAGCATCTCGCGTTCGTCTTCGACGCTGATACCGAGGGCCGCGGCGAAATGAGCGGTGAGGCCGCTGCCCAGCGCGTACGACTCGAGCTCCAAACAGCGCAGCAACGCCTGCGATAGGGGAAAGCGCTCGGCGACTCGCCGCGCCGCTTCGACGCGCTCGTACTCACTGCGCAGGCTCTCCAGGGGCCGCCCCTGAGTGAACGCGCCGACGAAGTCCGTCAGGCGGTGAGTGGTGTGGTGGAGCACCGCCATGAACTCCCAAGCCCGCGGTTCGGCTTGCCCCCCCAGCCAGCGCGCCAGAGCGAAACGACTGAACCCGGTGAGCTCGGCCAGGTGCACGATGGGCGTTGCCCCACGCGCATCGTCGAGCAACGAGCCCGCTGCCGCCAAGTCGGTACGACTGCCCGCGGTTTCGAGCCACGCGGGCGGCTTGCTGGGGTACAGGCTCCCGAAGGCAGCGGTCAGGTCCACGCCAACTCGCTCGGCGAGCGTGAGCAGTTGCGTGATCGACGGATGTCGCCGCCGCCGTTCCCAGGCGTAGACGACGTTCGTGCGGAAACGCAGCCGCCGACTGAGCGCCAATTGGGACCGCCGCCCGCGAAGCGCCCGCACGAGCTCCGCGACCACCTGCTGAAAGTCGATATCCATGGATCGAATAGTGCGCTGGCGCACATTAGTACGCGTCAGCGTGACATGATTTGAGCGTTCACGACCTTGATGCCTCGCGCGCTGCCTGTCAAAGCTAGTGACATGCGTTACCGCTCCCTTCGCGCTTCTTGGTTGCTCGCGGCCGCCCTCGTGGCGTGTTCTGGAGGGCAGACCTACGACGACGG
>QJWJ01000276.1 GCA_003235365.1 Deltaproteobacteria bacterium | reverse complement strand
AGTCGATGTCGACCGTTCCACCCAGCGGATCGGGCGCGTTCTGCTCGATCGGAACGGCGACGGTCAGCCGCGCCTGACCCGCGCTAGGTTCCCAGTTCACGACTGGCGGAGTCTGTTTCATTCGCACCTCGCCTGCCTTCTTCTGCAGGCCCGTCTCGACGAGGCGCGAGGTGCTGGCCTCGAGGAAGAACGCATCCAACGTCTGAGCCCAATCGTGGCGAATCGCACCACTCTGCAGGCGGTCATCGAGCTGGCGTCCGTGGAAATTTCGCCACACCCCCACCCGCGCCTCGAGACTGTTGGGCATCTGCATCAGGATCACGAGGCTGTTTTTTTCCAGATCGAACGCAAGCCCCGCGTTGACGCAATCCATCTTGCCAATCGGCGTATCGTCTCCCAGCTCCTGGCTGGTTGAAACCAGACCCTTGTCGATACGCTGCTTCACCTGTCCAACGGCTGCGGCAACGAGTTCGGGAGGGACACCTGGTACTGCGGGTGGCATATCGATCGCGAAGGAGATGGGCTGCAAGAACAAACGCGCCACCCAGTCGCCAGCCGCCCAAGCATCGACCTGGATTCGCAAGGTCGCGGGAACGCTCGGCAGCGCCTGCAAGGTGGGCGTGGGGGTTCCTTGGCCCAATAGCAGCAGGGGGTGAAGCGTGAGCGATTGAACGAGCACGTACTTGGTGGCATCGACGTCGGTCATGCCCGCGTCGCCATTGTCGTAGTCGCCCCACAGGATGCCTTTCGTGGTCGGCTGGGAATCGTCGATGTTCGTGGTCGCTGCCAGCTCGACTCGGTCGATGAGCAGCACGTCGGACCCAAACGGAAACTCGTCCTTGATCAATTCTCCGAGCTGAGCGCGGATCCCCTCGCGAAACATCGCGAGAAACTTCTCAGCAGATATCTGCATCTGAATGTACGGCATGACATCACCATCCCTGGAGACTCTCTCACCCATGCTCTGAGCGAACTCGTGAAAGGAACCACTTCCACGAAGCGCATGAGGCTCCTCGACGGATGGACATGTCAATGGCTTGCCTCTGAGGCCTTCAGCTCACGGCCCCGGAGACGGACGTGTTTGGCAACAGGGAGACTCGCGATGCGACGCGTCGAGGAAGGACGCACCGAAAGGGCGCGAGCCACGGCCTCGGCGCGGGCGCTGTTGGCGACACCCAGCCCTCCTGCCCTCCCAGTTCGTGTCCAGTCCCCCCTGGAACCGTGATTCCTCGAAGCTTTGCCGCGGCCCCCAATTGGGTGAGGGCCGCAGCAATTCTGCGAAACGCCTCGGCTTGCCCAGCTAGTTCGAAGAGCGACTGGCGTGCTCGGTGCCGCCGTAGCCGCCGAGATTCACGCGTCCTCCGTTGGGCTCCGGCTCATCGCCGGTCGCCGTTCCGGGGTCGCCCATGTCCAGACACGGGCTATCCACATCGTCCTGCACCCACTCATCGTCCGTCTCGACGTAACGGCCTGCCGTTGAAGACAAGTGGAAGTCGTGCTCGTCGGGATTCGCGAAGAGTGGATCGTCGCAACCCGCCCCAGCACTGACCATGCCTTCGCCGGTGAACTTGACCAACCCCGAGGCTGTCACACCACTGTCGGCAGCCGCTCCGTCGGCCCGCCCAGCATCGGCAACACCGGCATCATCGCCACCCACGGGTTCTTCACCTTCGAGCGCTACTTCGGTGACGTATCCACCACTCTGAATGCAGCTGTAGCTGAAGTCGGCACCACCTCCGACCAGAGCGACGTCAGCAACGCCCGAGTTCCAGATGATGCCGTTGCGAAAGGTGCCCTTGCCCGTACCTTGGTCGGCTACGGATTCGTACGAAGCGAACCCGTAGTCGCTTCCGTACACGGTGTTGTTGCTCATGTCCGGGTCCGAGCCGTCCTTGACGCCGATCCCGATGAAGCAGTCGCTGATGACATTGTTCACCAGAATCGGTGTACTGCCCTCACCAACGGAGATCCCCTTGTCCCCAGAGCCGACGATCACGTTGTCGTGCGCGAGGAACGTCGCGCCTTCTCCGCAGTCGATGGCGTCGTTACCCGTCGACTCGAAGTAGTTGTCGAAGATCTCCGCCGCTGCCGGTCCATCGACGTCGATCGCGTCCAGGAAATTCCCAATGAAGCGATTGTTCATCACGATGCTCTCACTGCGTCCCAGGCTCAACGCGTCGTCGCCTTCGTTTTCCAGGAACAGGCAGTCGGTGATCAGCGCACTGGCGTTCTCGAGTGACAACGCACCGCGAACTCCTATCCCCTTGAACTGCCCCTCTCCGCCGTGAGCAAACACGGCGTACTGGAAGACGTTCTCCTGCGACTCGGGCTCGAAGAGATTGAACGTGCCCCAGTGTTGCTTCTCCACCAACCAAGTGAACGTCACGGGCAAGTCCTCTTCACCGAGAACCTTGACGTCCCGCTGAGCGTTGAAGTTCGCCTTGTAGCCCAGCGCCAACGTCGCGCCGGCTTCGAACTCCAGATCTGCCGTCCGTGGAATGGTTACCGTTTCCGGCAACTCGTGAACGCCCGCGTGAACGACGATCAGACCATCCCATTCGGGATCCGCCAAGATCGCGCTCGCGGCATCGTAGAGCGTCGCAAAGGGGTGTTCTTCGCTGCCATCGACAGCATCGGCATCACTGTCCGGAACGACGTGTATCGGATTGCTCAACGTGATCGGCAGGGCACCGCCATCGTCGGAGCCTCCCGCGTCGAGGTCCGTCGTCGGCGTGTTTCCGCCATCCGTGTCGGTCCCATCGTCAGTCGAGTCGTCGCGGACGGGCTCGTCCGTCCCTCCAGCGTCGAGAGCATCGTCGGTGTTCGATCCACCACCGGCGTCATCTCCACAACCGACGACGGTCGCAGCGAGCAAAATACAAGTGCCCAAGTAGGATAGCGATTTGGTCATGACTGGTCTCCATTGGCGCCGGTCCCGGTGGGATGCCTGGGGGCAAATCCGGGCCGGCGCAGCAGAACGGTAGCTATGGAATGTCGAACTCGATCAACTCTTCGAGCGTCAGTGTCTCGGCGTCTTCCTCTTTGACCTTGCCGACACCGCGAGCAAACCAGAAATGCGAAACAGACCCGGTGTCGAGTCGGGTCCGCTCGACGAGGATGCAATCGACGAACGTTCCTGCCGGCACCTGCACGGTGTCGTTCACCGAGAGCACTTCGTGCTGTTGCTGGCGCGTGCTGGTGTCGTTCGTACCATCGACGTTTTGCTCATCGCGCTGGTACTCGTTCAATCCGCCAGCTCCAACCCGATCCCAAGTCGAATCGAAGCGCAAGAATCCCGGATCGTAGTCGACCAAGAGAACCAAATTTTCGTTGCGTCGTTGTTCGCGATGTACGCGAGAGACGGCGGTTCCTACCCATTGCCAGAACTGGCGCGTGGTTTGGTCGTTCAGGTCGGGCGAGTCGTCGATGATCCACGCCTGCTGACCGTCGTACGTATCGCTGGTCATCGTGACCAGCTCTTCCCATTGGCCGTTCGTGCGATGCGTGTGTCGATACGTCCAAGAGGCACCATCGACGAGCGGAAAATACTCATCGACGTTCTCCAACACGACGTCGGTCGGTCCACTGTCGCCAGCAGGCACCGTCGGCCCCTGAGCGCCGCCATCGGAATCGCCAGAAGGCTTCACGTCGTCCGCATTCGGAGTGTCGTCAGCATCGTCGTCGGTCGATGGCGAGGCCTGATTGCACGCGCCGAGCATGGCAACGGAGCAGACCGCGGCCGCGATCCGGTGACGCACACTCGAACACCGATCACTTTGAATGCGTCCCTTCATGGCTCTCCGCAATGTTCGTCGACCTGCTGGCGGGCGGCCTCGCGACGCTCGCTCACGAAGTCCCGGATCGCGCTGATCTCGGACTGCCACTGTTCCGAGCTGTAGAGCGGCTCGTCTTGCTCCAGCATCACGTCCACACCGCGCTCGATGCCGGCTGCCATGTCGTCGACGACCTCGGGTGAGAACGCGTCGTCAATGAACCGCCGCAGCGAATCGCAGTATTCGTCCTTGAACACTCGAACCAAGCGCTGCGCCAGACGCGGGCGTTCGTTCCCGGTGTACCAACCAGTCACCGCCGTGAAGAGATCGCAATCACTTGGCGTGCACGACTGCTTGTGAAACGCGGTATCGTAATCCCAAGAGTACAACAAGAACCGCGCGCCCTTGGGTGCCTCGAGGTCCGGGTGGTAGTAGAGGTAGAAGTTACGCGCGACCATGAACGACTCGAGCGTCGGCATGACGGACTCCACTGCAATCAGATCGAGCCACTCCCCAACGTCAATCCAGTCGCTGATACAGGCCTTGAAGTCGTCGTCATCGGGCGTCGCATCATCATCCCCGCACTTGAGCATCGGGATGAGTTCCTCTTCGGGGTTCTCCTGCTCGCGCTGGGGGTTGTATGCAGAGAGGTAGGGCCCAGCGAACTCGTCACCGTAGTATCGCAGATCGGCGAGGGAATCCGAGAAGGTGACCACGTCGCCATTGGGGAGGATCCGGTCACACCCCCCCGAGTTTTCGTACAACGCGCCGCGCGTAGTCCCGAAGTAGTGGTCGAGCCAACGACCGTCGTCGACCTCCTCGACGTTCTGCATCAGGCCGTAGAACTCGTCGTTGACGTACACCAGCAGGTGATTGCACCGCGGCGCCGGGACGCCGAAGTTGCGGGCGTACTTGTACGCCAGACACTGAATCATCAACGAGGGATCATCCTCGACGGAAAGGGTGTTGAGGCGATTGAGGCCCGCGAAGCGGCGACGTTTCGTCGTCTCGGTGTCGTCGTCTACCTGGTCTTCCTCGAGCCGATCGTCGAAGCTGAGCTTGAAGCCCTGCAGTTCGTTCGTCCCCCGACTCTTGCTGCCCCGCAGCCGCATACCCACGTCCTCGAGGGTCACGTCCCCGACGCCATCGGGGCTGATGTACTGCATCGTGACCGGCACGTAGTTGTCGTAGGGACCGCAGTGCTGCCAGCGCTCCCACAACAGATCCAGCCATTCGTCGGGGAAGTAGCCGGCACTGGATGTCGTTTCCTCGTCGAAGGTGATGCGAACTTCGGCCAGTCGCTCGTTGTCCAGAAACACGCTGGACGGCGGCCCGCATTTCGGCGGACAGGGGCGCAATTCGCCCCCCGCATCGCCCGCAGCCGCGTCGCCGTTGGCGGTGTCAGTTTTTCCAGAAGGAGTTGCTGGGTCTGAGTTACCACCTGCATCCTTCGAACCAACCTTCGAGTCATCGTCGGCGCCGATGGGCGGATCTTTCTTCCCGTCCTCATCGCCCCCCGAATTGCTACAAGCACTCGACGCCAATACGAAACACAACAGAGACGGCGTGCAACGTTTCATCTGGACCTTTCAGAAGAGCTCTCGAAAGCGGTAGGGCCTTCGAAGCGACGCTTCATGGGCATCACGGCACCGGTGGCCGGCCTTCGCATGATGAGGAATCGTGAAGCATTGGTGACGATTAGGCAACGATCAGTATTCACTGTGATCAACTCAGGACAGGGCAGCCTCGGCGGCAGAATCGTTCTGTAGTGATACCGATTCGAGGCGCGGAAAAATGATCGTCCATTCAAAGAACCAAGCGCCCCGCCGACCCGCACTGCCTCAAAAACACTCGAAACGAACCTCTTTGGCGCATGCTCATTCGTGCTTCGGGTACACACAAGCTCCGTTCACACCGACTCGATGGGCCGCGTGCGCACGTCATCGATACCGCTTGCAGCAACAACGGCCCGAAATGAGCGATGAACACAAGCCGCCGCTGGTTCGCTTCACGCTCGCCCGACGTTCTACCGACACAGGGCCGTGCGCGGCCGGCAACCTTCATTCACACGTGCCGGCACTGACGTCTTCGACGTAGCCCATGCACTCGGCTTTGTCGTCATCACAGGCGCCGTATTCACAGCACAAGCCGCCGGTTGCACCGCAAGAAACGCACTCGGCCACCATCGGATCGCACACAGTGCCGATTTTGCAAACGTCGTAAACGTTGTCGTCGGTATCCAGGCAACACGCCTGCCCGAGCTCACCACAGGGTTGGCAAGTACCATCGACGCAGGCGTTGTCGCCCAGGCAAGGAGCGCGGTCCTGGTCCGTGCAGCAGACTGCGCCGGCAGAGCCACAGTTTTTGCAGGTTCCCTCGACGCAAACCTGTCGCCAGGTGTTGCAGGTATCCCCAGCGCAGCACGCCTGGTCAGCATCTCCGCAGGCACTGTCGGCAGGACCATCCGTCGACGGGCCGCCCCCAGCAGCGCTCGGCGACCCAGGCTCGCTGGGCGCAGGCTTGGACGGGCCGTCATCCGTCGAGTCACCGCTGTCTTCGGAGCAGGCACCGAGCGCCGCCGCCCCAAACAGGCACGTCACGAGCAGTGCGAGGAGACTCGACTGCGGGGAGCGGCTATTGCAGAGTCGTCGATTCATCAACAGTTTCCTTCGGGCGGTGCAGTACGGACTACGGCGCTGCTAGTGCTTTCGTGGCTGGGGGTAACACCATCAGCCACGAAAGTGTAGTGAATGTGTTCCGGATCTGTCACCGAAGTGACATATCTTCAGGCATGCGACTCGTTCGAGGTGCTGGTGACGTCGGGGACAAAACCTCGCCTGCAGTCGAACATTGTAACGGGGTTGCAGCACAGGGTGTCCGTCCCGACGTTCGCCCACTGCTGCGCACCAACCGAATGCGACACGATGTGCGCTGTCCGCTGGCCACGCCGCGCGGGCTTCGTTCGCGCGCGGCCGGGCTCGCCTTGTTGGTTGGCAGCTCGAACATGTCGTACGCTTGCAGCGACGAGACCAACGACACTGGCGACACGAGGGATCCACGACCTTGGTTCTCATTTTTCGCGACCAGCCAATCGGGACTTTTGAAACTCGCCGACGACGCCGAGCGCGGGTTCGGTGGTGACCTCGGAGGCCTCGACGGCGCCGACTCCATCTGCTCCCAACTGGCCGAGGCCGCGAGCCCAGATGATCGGAAAGTTTGGCGGGCCTTTTTGAGTTCGTCCGGTTTGGTTGGCGAGCGCGTCGACGCCATCGACAGAATCGGCGAAGGCCCTTGGTACGATTATCACGCGCGACTGTTCTCCCAGGACATCGAAGGGCTGCTCGCCGGCGACGATGGGCGTCCTGCTGGTGACCCCCAGCTGGCAGAGATGTTCACTGACGAACACGGTGACCCGATCCGCCCCTCCGAGCTGACCGACAATCACGACATGCTGACGGGTTCGGGGCCCGACGGACGGCTGTTCGACGACGGCGCCGAAGGTCGAGTGGCCACCTGCAACGACTGGACCGATGCCACCCTACGCGGCCCCGCGAGCGACTTCATGGGGCGCGGCGGCCAAGTCCCGGTCGGCCATGCGTGGCCGCGCAGCGCGCGCAATGGTCGCAATTGGATCAGTGACCACACCGTCAACGGCTGCGAACCCGGCATCGACATCTCTGGCAGCGGGGCCGCCCCCAGCGACGATTTCAGCGTCGGCGCAGGTGGAGGGTACGGCGGCTTCTATTGCTTTGCGCTGGACGCCGCCCTCCCCTGACACTGGCGACCGTGCCCGTGGCGGGCGGTCTGGGGCAAATACCTGGCACCCGTTGCCTGAGCTTTGGTACCAAGCCTGCGTGAACCGCGCGACGGCTACGGCCCATTCGAACATCGCCCTGGCCAAGTACTGGGGCAAAGCGGATCGGGAGCTCAATTTGCCGGCGGTACCGAGCCTGTCGATGACTCTGGACGCAATGAGTACGACGACCACCGTCGTCTTCGACGATGCCTTCGAGAGCGACGTCGTCGTGCTCAATGGCCACGAAGCGCTGGGCTCCGCGCGCCAACGCGTGTGTGCGGTCTTGGACCGCGTGCGGCAACTCGCCGGTCGACGGCAGTATGCCTCGGTGTCGAGCAGCAACAACTTCCCCACCGCTGCTGGACTCGCGTCGAGCGCATCCGGGTTCGCTGCACTGGCGCTGGCAGCACGCGCCGCCGCCGGGCTTCCCGACGATCCACATGCTGCCAGTTCGATGGCTCGTCAAGCATCGGCTTCCGCGGCGCGGTCCGTGTTTGGCGGGTACGTCGCACTCGATCTCGGCGCGCACTCGGCGCGCAAGGTCGTGGGCGCCCTGCACTTCCCGCTGTCGTTGGTCGTCGCCGTCACGCGGGAAGGCGCCAAGGAAACGGGCTCGACGGATGGTATGGAACACACGCGAGCGACCAGCCCCTACTATGCCAGCTGGGTCGCCAGCGCACCTCCCATCTGCGACCAAGTCGAACAGGCAATCGTTTCCCGTGACTTGGAGCGGTTGGGACCGCTCGTCGAGCACAGCGCGCTGCTGATGCACGCCTCGATGCTGGGCGCCAATCCCGCGATCACGTACTTTTCACCGGCGAGCATCGCCGCGATCGAGGCAGTGAAGAAGCTGCGGCAAGCGGGCACTCTGGCGTACTTCACGATGGACGCGGGCCCGCACGTGAAAGTGATTTGCACACCTGCCGACACGACCCGGGTGGCGGCAACGCTGCGCAGCACTCCAGGAGTGCTGCGAACCATCGAGTGCAAGCTGGGCCCCGACGCCACGGTGACTCGGGAAGGTGGCGTCGAGTCATGAGTCGGGTACGTGCTCCAGGAAAACTAGTCATCTCAGGCGCCTACAGCGTCCTCGAAGGTGCTCCAGCGGTCGTCACGGCAGTCGACCGTTACGTCGAAGCCGATGACGCGCGCCCGGCGCGCTTCATCACTGACGAGATGCGCGCGGCGATGTCCGAGCCGTTTCCCGATTTCGATGCGACGGCGCTCCGCGACGGGGCTCGCAAGCTGGGGCTGGGCTCGTCCGCGGCGATCCTCGTCGCCACGTTGGCGGTGAAGACGGGAGCGGATCTCAGCGACTCTCGGTCCGTCGAAGAGCTGTTCGAACGAGCGCTGCAGGCGCATCGCGCCGCCCAGGGTGGCGGTAGCGGGATCGATGTCGCAGCC
>QJWJ01000418.1 GCA_003235365.1 Deltaproteobacteria bacterium | reverse complement strand
CACGTTCCCACTCTGCCTCCGTTGGGAGGCGAACAGGAAACCCCGGAACGCGCGAACGCAGCCTCCGCAAGAACTCGGCACAGTCTTCCCAACTCGCACAAGCGGGGTGAAGAGGCTGCGCACCCAAGCGCGACGGCTGTTCCATTACCGCGTTCCAAAGCTCCTCCGAGCACGCTGTCTCTGCTAGCCAGTAGCCGGAACTCACCTCAACTCGCACCGGCGCGTCCAGGTCTGAAGGCGAGTCCTGCATCGTCCGGAATTGCCCTGCAGGGATCCACCGCATCCGGACCCGCATCCCAAGGACGTCGACGGCGGCAACCGTCCCGTACTCATCTCTGTGGCGCGACTCGGCCCACCGCGGAACAACCACATCTTCAGCCGGAGTCGAATCGACCTCAACGTCGACAGCACGTAGCGCATCGATCACTGCGTCGGCCGCAATCACTCCGGCATTCACCGAACGTCTTCCACCAAGTTCGGCGATCCCGACACAGTGTCGCTCCACGCCGCTATCGTAGAGCAGTGGACCTCCACTGTACCCGGCCGGAACCTGGGTGTGCTTGAGGGTGATGTAGCGCATCACGGCGCCTGAAGGCGATTGGAAACGCTCCCCCTCAACCGCTCCCTGGCTGAGACGCACACTGCATCCGTCGGGTCCGTGCATCGTTCCACGTTCCACCAGCGAATGTCTGAGCTCTCCCCAAACACCGCCTGCCAATCCGTGCATGAATCGCATCACGGGCACGTCGAGCGCGCACCTCAACCGTAGCAGGGCAAGATCCGTAGCTGTCGTCGTAGGGGTACCTTCCTGCCCGATCTCGGTCACCTCATCCACTGGTAGGCTTGGTCCATCGGTGGCGGCAATGGTGATCTGACCTGCATGCCAAATGCCATGTGCCCGAGACACGACATGGCGGCAAGTCAGCACTTGATCCGAAGCAACGAGACACCCCATGCCAGAAGGCATCCCATCAACGACGACGCGCATGAGAAATGTTGGAACCTCTCGAGCCACCGCAGGAGCCTAGCAGAACCGACCGCGGATGGCCCTGGCCACCGATCCGGGCAACGGTCTCTTTCGCAGCGCGCCACGAAAGCCCCCGGGCAAGTTCTAGCCGCGGGAGCTCAGACACGTCGCGCTTGCCACCCAGCGAAGTCAACCCGCGGGAACCACTCGAGACGATTCGTGCTCCGACCACACGGCGACAAGCCACAGGCTGTTGTCGGAGCCCCCCTCTCCTCTTCACCTCAATCCGGCAACGCTGATGAAGAACGGCCTAGTTCACATCCGGTTCGGCCGTTCTTCACCAGCGAGCCCGCTCAGTACGCCTTGGTGAGGTGGTACGGGTGCGTCGCGCCGAGGTGCGTCGCTTTGGTCCTCAGCGAGCGCCGATAGCTCTGCGGGAAGCCGGCCAAGTAGATGTAGTTACCGATCGACACCGAGTAGCGGCGGATGAGACGCCAGTAGCTCGAGCCGTCGCGTCGCTCGTAGAAGTAGGCAAGCATCGTCCCGCCGGAGCTCACGGCGTCGTTGCACACCGCACCGGCGACCGCGCGAGTGGTCAACGGGGTGTCGGTCGAGGCTGCCGCGCTGTACGTTGCCCCCCACACGATGGGACTCGGATTGCCGGCGTTGAAAGCGGCAGTGGCGACGATGCTCTTGCAATCGGTGAGCGTCTTCTTCTCGACGGGCCCCAGAGAGCCGACGTCGACTCGAACGATCGCGTCGTCGGCCCGCCCGAATGCTTCCGCCTCTTGGCCATGCGCTTCGACGAGTCGCTCGTCGGGAACCGCATCGTCACCGGCGAACGCTAGATAGACTTCCAGAGAAGTCAGCGCGCCGTACTCTCGCTGGAGGCGGTGCAACGCAGGCTCTCCGTGAGCCACCGTTCCGGCAACGCTGATCGCAACCGAGTCACCCATGTCGATGAAGGTGTAGCTGGTGTCCTCAAACGTCACTTCGTCGATGAGTGCCCCCTCCACGTCGCTCTCGGAGGTCGTATCTGCCTGCTCAGAGGAGAACTCGGCGAGTTCTCCTCCGACGTCCTCGGAGGCTGCGTCATAGCCGGCTTCACCACACGCCGCGAGTAGCCCCAGCGCCAATAGCCCCACACCCCAACTCTGCAATTTGATCATGCTTGCACTCCCTTTCGGATGGTTGACACCGCTTGGACCGGCCCCCCTGGGGGGTCGGGTCATTGCGTGGAGGCACCCTATACAAGCGAGGTTGACAGCTCCGTCAAATTCACAGATCGCTAACGACGGTTTCACCAAGTGAACAATCGTGGCGAGGACGCGTGAGCGACAAAAGGCACTGCAATACTAGCCTCCGCGCGCCGCGTTCACGCAACCGGCGCCACGCGTCCACGAGCCCCGAGCTACGCCCAGCTAATATGAACACGCCCAGTGCGCTTCAACCGGGGTCCGTCGCCTGCGATGCTCTGCGTGCTTCTCGCCAGCTCGACGGCGACGTCCCGACCCGCGACTTGAAGCGGCGGCTGAAGTGCGAGGTATCGGAGAAACCGCACACGTAACCAATCTGAGTGATCGTCAGATCCGTCGAGCTGAGCAAGCGGCGTGCTTCGTCGACACGGATCTCGTCGAGGACGGAGGAGAAGGTCGTGGCGTGTTGAGAGAGCTCTCGTTGCAGCGAGCGCGGTGACGTACCGAGCTTCTTCGCGACGTCACTGAGCGTCCAGGTTCGGCCCAGATCACCGTGAACGACCTTTTGCAGCTGCAACACGGTATCGCTGCTCTCGTTCAGCTCGGGGCGTGATTCGGCGCGGAGCAACACCGCATCGAGGCCCGCCATCGGCCGGCGCGTGGCGACGAAGCTCTGCCACTCGAAACGCCAGACGGCGAAGGAACCCGGTTGGGGGTCGAAGTAGCGCCCATCGTCGTAGACGACCGCCCCCACCGCGTCAGGCAAGCTCAAGCGCAGTCCCTGACAACCCAGCTGCTCGAACAGCGCGATGTGTTGACCCGCGGCTGCGAGATCCTCGGTGGGGCGGGGCGGTTCAGTCGTCGTCGATGCGTGCTCGAGGACGATGCCGCTGGCCGACTCTTCGAGCACACGGACCACGTGCCGCGAGTGAATGAAACGACCGAGCCGTGCCTCCTTCTCGATGACGACCCGGACGGTTTCGCTGTTGAGCAGTACGAACAGGATGGGATCCACCAGGTCGGTCAGGGCCTGGCCCGCGCGCAACAGCGGAACCCAACCCGCACGCGCCACCACCGCGTCGAGCACCGCGCGGTAGGGCTCCAGCGCAACGCCGGTGTCGTCCCCACGCAGCTTGTCGAGTTCGGACTGAGGCGGCAACGCATCCGACGCGAAGCGACGCAACCCGTCGAGCACGAGCCCCACCACCGCGCGGTTGATTCGGCCTGCCATCGCGCGGAGCATAACGCACTATCGACGTCGCGGGGTGCCTCCAAGCGTGGTGGTGTCACAGCTTGCGCATCAGACGCAGCGCCAGGCTCGGGCACAGTCGGTGAATGGCGGCGAGCAGACGAGCCTTGCCGATGACGATGCGCTCGCGGCGGCGCTGCAACCCGCGGACGATGGCAGCAGCGGCGTCTGAAGGACTCATCGCGCCGTCGTGACGCCCCGCGGTCATGTCGGTGGCCACCACCGGGGGCACGACTTCCACGACGCGCACCGAGCTGTCGACGAGCGAGCCGCGCAGGGCGTGGGTCCAACCGATCAGGCCGGCTTTACTCGCACTGTACACCGGTGAACGCGGTGTCGGCGCCAAGCCGAGCGCCGAGGTGAGATTGACGATGCATGCGTCATCGGCGCTCATCAGCAACGGCAGCAGCGCGCTGGTCAAGGCGATGGGCGCCACGAGATTCAACGACACCTCGCCTTCGACCTGTGCCGGGTCGAGCCCGAGCGTCACGTCGCGTTCCACTTGCATGCCCGCGTTGTTGACCAGTACGTCGAGCCCCCCGAATTCGGCACGGACGGCAGAAGTCAATCGCTCGCGTTCGGTTTCGCTGCTGATGTCGCAGACCAACCCTCGCACACCGAGATCTTGCTCGACCTGGGCAACGTTCGCGGCGCTACGTCCGCAGACGAACACCTCGGCGCCCTGCAAGACGAGCGCTTCAGCCAGGGCGCGACCGATGCCGCGACTCCCGCCGGTGATCAGGACCTTCTTCAAAGCCAGGGACATCATCATGCTCTCCCCGCTGCGTGGAGCACCGCAGCGACGGCACGCCAAGCACCGACGAGCAGCGCGCTGGCGAGCCAGGCCTCGACGGCCCAGGCCAGCCATGCGACGGCCAGCGCGCACTTGCCCAGGCGGTCTTGATACATCAAGAAGCGTTCGCTGGTTTCCGGCAGACCGTCGGCAAAGGTCCGGCGCACGATTTCGTAGGCGTTGAGGTACTCGGCAGTGGCGCCGAGGCGATAGTCGATCAGCACGATCGCGCACATGGCGACCGGCCACAGCCAGGCAACGGTTGCCATCAGAACGTGTACCCCGCACCCAACGCGAACACGTGATAGGCGTTGGTGATGCTGTCGCGGAAGTTGTCATTCACCTTCTGGCGCAAGGCTTCTTCTTCGTCTTTCGTGCGCGAGCCGCCGCGGATCTGGACCGTCGGCGATGGGATGTCGAATACCCAACCCGACCACAGCACATTCAACGCGAGCCCGTTGTCGAAGGTGAAGTCGTAGCCGAGCCCGAGAGACGGGCGCACGCCCCGGGGCCGCGTCTGCACGACCGTGGTGCCGTCGGCATAGGACGACGTCTCGGTGTCCTCGCCATTGCCGACCAAGCCGACGGAGAGGAACGGCGAATGGCGGTGCGGCCTCAGTCGTGTGTGGATCAGGAAGCGGCCTCCAACACTCTCGTGAGAATCGACGGGATCGCCCAGCCCGATGCCGCTGGCATTGAAGGACGAACCATCGCGGCGGATGTCGTCGGCGATTTGATACGTAGCGCCGACATAGACGAGGTCGTTGAAGTGGTAACCCACCTCGAGGCCCGGTTTGAACGACCCGCCCCAGGGCAATTCACCCAGGTTGAGTCCCACGTAAAAGGCGCCGTCCAGATTTCGTGATGGTTCGGTCTGCTGCGCGAGCGCCACGGACGGCAGAGCCATGGCGAACAGCAACGGTGCAACGGTTTTCATGCCTTGCAGGCTAGCGGTGCAAACGACCACGAACTTGCGCGTGGACGCCAAGGCGATGGACGATCGCGCCAAGCACAGCCTTCCCGACGGGTCACGTCCAACAGGACCCAAGCGCGTGCACTCTCGACGCGTCGCTTGCCGAAGTGACCATGCAGCGCTCGAACTCGAGCCACTTTGGCGCAGAACCGACGCCAATTGTTTCGGAACCGCCGCTCGATCAGCCGTTTACTCGTTGGCACAGTCCCTGCTTGGGGAATGGACGACCGGGCTCGGCGATCGACCGATGTGGAAGGTCACGGAGATCCGAGAACCCTTTTCAAGGAGCACGGTATGAAGAATCCCCTCACGACATGGATGGCCATGGTTAGCGTCGTCTGCACCACTGGCGCAGCGCGGGCAGAAGGTGCCGATGCCGTTTTGGAAGCCGATGCTTCACCGAGACGGAACGAAGAACCCACCAACTGGGATCACTTGGGCGGTCGATGGCTGCTCGGGCTGCGCTGCAACATCGGCAGCGCAACCTGGACTCGAACCGAGTCGATGGAATCGATGAACGTCGCGCTCGCCAACCGGACCGTATACCCCAGCATCGTCGTTGGCTACGCCCTGACGGATCACTGGCTGCTGGACGGCACGTTATCGTTCTTTCGCCACGACCCCTCGTCCGGCGGTCTCGAATCGACGTCGGTGGGCGTGGACCCCGAGCTCAGTTACGGATTCGGCAGCGCCCGGTTTCGACCGTACGTCGGAGTGCACGGGGTCTACGACGCGAGCTGGACGGATTCGAGCCAAGTCGACTCGATCGGTGGTGGAGTCCACGGCGGAGTTCGCTTTGCCGTCAGTGATCGGGTGAGTCTCGACCCGATGTTGGGAGCTCAATACATCCGCACGAGCTATGACATCGAAGGGCTCGAAGACGGATCGCAACACTCGACGAGCGTGAGAGGCGGCGTCCAGGTGTCCGGATGGTTGTGATCCGCAACGAGCCAACACACCGAACCAGCAGCGTAAACCTGCCCCAAAACGCGCCGAACGATTCGCGCGCGTAAACCAACACGTATCGCGGAGGGACGCGCGATCGAAAGCGACTCGTCGGTAGTTGCTTTTTGCTTGCCATCACCGGCGCGCAGAGCCCAAATCGACGCATGTGGTCAGTGCGGGTGCCTAACGCTCTGCGTCCCACCCCGGTGCGCCTCGATGAGCTCGAGTCAGGGGCAACGTGGGGTTAGAACTCATCGAACAGGATGAGAACCACGCGCTGGCTGTGTGCGGAGACGTCGTGATGGCGTTGTGGTTCGTTCACACGACGGCAACGGCGGTCGATCGTTTGACAGACGTATTGCGTGCAACTCGTTCGCACCACGACCACCCGATCGGCTTGATCCAAGAGGTGACGCTCACCGCCACCCAACCGGACACCGAAGCGCGAAAGGCGCTCAATACGATGCTTCAGCTCGGGCCTGGCGTGATCCGCTGTTCATCGATCGTCGTGCCCGGTGTCGGGTTTCGGGTGGCGTGGATACGCGCGTTCATTTCGGGGCTCGCGATGCTGGCGCGTCCGGGATTTCCCCACGTCGTGTTCGACTCGATCGACCAAGCCGCACAATGGCAACAGCACCTGCTCGAAGGGGCGGATGTCGACCCGCCGAAGTCCACGCAACTCGTCGACGCTCACGAGGAACTGCACGCCGCGTTTGCCGCACGCTGAATGGGCAAGCACAGGCAAGCACGATCGTCGGGCATCGAACGAGCGTTCGCGAATCGCGAACGCTCACTTAGCCCTGACCCCAACAGAGCCACCCCATTTGGGTCATGGCTCGGCGGTTTGAGGTCGGGGTTCGAGACGGGCCAGCCCTCGATCAGCGACGAAGGGACCAAACGGGAGTAGAGCCGCGACGAACACCAGCACGGCGTGCTTGAACGGCAAGCGGCCGTCGGTGAACGCGGTGAGGAGCGCCCAACACAGCGCCATGAACAGCAACCCGTGCGCCCACCCGACGACCTTCACCGCCATCGCGATCCCCAGTAGGTACTTGAGCGGCATCGCCAGTCCGAGCAACAACAAGAACGAAACACCTTCGAGCTTTCCGATGAATCGCAAACGGGCGATGGGCGAATTCCACACGAAGCTCATATTGCCCCCCACCGCCTCGACGACAAGGGCATCACTGCCTGATGTCCGCGGCATGTCGTCGCAGTGAACCGAAAGGTACTAAATGGGCGAGCAGGACTATTGACGCCACTCGAAGTCCAAGGACCAACGCTGACGTTGACCCAGTTCACGTCGCTCACCTTGGGAATAGACGACTACCCGGATGTCCTTGCTGACTTCGATGTGATGCGGACGCAGAGTCCCCGCCTCGATCAGCTCTTCGACGTGACCGCGAAAGTCGACAGCGTCCACCTTTCCTGGTCCGAGTTGCAGCTCTTCCGCGATGTCTTGAATGGCGGCAGCCACGGCCGCGGAATCCGCCAAGTCCGAATCGACCGTAACGCGAACGCACAGCGATTCGGCCGAAGCACTGCAAACCTGATTCGGTTCGACCGATGTCGTCGTGACCTGCACCACTCGCAGATCCCCCGGCAAGGGCAACTTCGCCTTCGTCCTTCGTTCGAGGGGGCGGCGGGGATCGAGTCGTGCCCGAACCAGATGACCAACGAGCGTCCGCCAGGTGTTGTCGGCGGCGGTGCGCAGCCCCTCATCTGTCGCGACGGCATCAATCAAACCTTGCGCGCTGGCAGACGGCTGTTGTTCCGAATCGCGCGTGCTGCGTTGGAGCTTCAAAAACGCATCGCGCATGACGTCCATGTCCGACGGGACGAGTCGCCCGCCGCGAGCTTTGATCGTTCCGCTCGGCAGCAGCCCACCGGGTTCGGCCATGTCATCGCCTTCGGGGTGCAAGCGACCCTCGCTACCCAACGCTTCGAAGTCGGTAACCACGAGGAGCGTTCCGCCGCGACGACGCTGCGTATGGAGGGTATAGCGAGCCTTCGTCTTGCGATCGATGGTGCCGTCGTAGCGCGCCTTCTCGTTCACCAGAGTCACGGTTGCGGTCGCATCAGGCCACCCGAAAGCGAACTCGACCGGCTCGTCCTCGGAGAGCAACGGCGACTCGGGAAGCGAATGGTCGTTCGCCTCCCAAGCATCATCCGGATGCGTCGGCGGCTTGCAGCCGACGACAAACAGGAACGCTAGACCGACCCAGACTCTCACAGAACCCACACGCCAACTTATGGGCACGATTGACGACTCCAGTCAATCGCCCCCGCAGAGACGTGGCGTCGCACCGCACGAAACCCTTTCTGCCCCTCGGTAGGCCTCGCTGGTACACGGGAGCAGCGCCACGTACCACGACTGCCGACGCGAGACGGCGGCCACGGTCACGGAGTTTGCCCAAAGTTGGAGCGGTCGCGTAGCGTGGAACCCATGAAGGCTTTCACCGTCCTCACCTTGGCTTGCTCCGGGATCTGCTTGGCAAGCTGCGTCGCGCCAGTCGGATCCGAGCTGCGAGTTCCAGAGGACGCCGCAAACATCTGCCAAAGCCATTGCCACAGCATCGGCCTGACGCTCTCGGCGGTGGCGATCATGGCCAACAACGTGGGCTGCATTTGCCAGGCAGCTCCCCACGGTTCGTCCGCCGTCGGAAGCCGCGAGGCCATCACCGGCGGCATGGCAACGATCATGCTCCAAGAGGAAGAGCGCCGCCGTCAGGAGCGTCAGCAATCCGGCACGCTCTAGATTGCTTTGGACGGGCGAGCACGATGGTCTGGCGTTCTTTCGAAACCGCGTCAGCCAGTCATCGGCGACGGCGACCACGACGACCGGGTTCGAGAGTCTGCGAGAAGATCTCGGTGCCGTCGATGTTCTTCAGAGACACCGTCATGTTCTTGCTGCGGCGCTCGATGTCCACCTGCCCGAAGAACTGCAGCCCGTAGTTCGGCGGCAGGTTGGATTGCCCGGGCGGCGGGGCATCCTGGAAGACCACCGTCGGCCCGAACGTGTTGTCCAATCGGTTCGGTCCGAAGCTGCCAGCGTTTAGTGGCCCCGCGACGAACTCCCAGAAGGGTTCGAAATCGTGGTACTGAGCCAGCTTGGGGTCGTAGTAGTGAGCCGCGCAGTAGTGCACGTCCGCCGTAACCCAGACGACGTTGTCGATGTGCGCGTGTTTGATGAACCTCAAGACCTCCGCGATCTCGAATTCTCGCCCCAGCACCGGCCCATCGCCGTTCGATGAATTCTCGGCGCGAGCACAACCGGTCTCGGGATCGCGTCCATCGCCGACGATGAGCCCGATCGGCATGTCGGCGGCGATCACCTTCCAGGTCGCATTCGAGGCGCGCAAACGCTGCTTGAGCCAATCGATCTGCTTCCGACCCAAGAAGGCCGTTTCGGGCCCGGGCTCGGGCTGGACGTTGCAGCCGTTGGGGCCGCGGTAGCTGCGCATGTCCAGCACGAACACCTCCAGGTCGGGGCCGTACGGAATGGTTCGATAAACCCGTTCCGACTCGACCAGGGAATGCCAACGCAGCGGAGCGTACTCCAGGAAGGCCCGTGTTGCGTTGGCCGCCAGCCGCTGCACGGTCGTGTCTGGGTCGTAGCGACCATCGAGCACCTTGCTATCCGACCAGTTGTTGGTGACTTCATGGTCGTCCCATTGCCAGATCTGGGGAACCTCGGCGCTGAACGCGCGGACGTTGGCGTCATAGCGATTGTACAGGTGATTGCGGCGGTAGTCGTTCAAGGTTTGCGCCACGTGCAGCTTCTCTGGCACCTCATCCAAGAAGGCGTTCTGCCAGATCACGTTGCCATCACCGTCCAACACCTCGGGCTGCATGGGGCCATCGGCGTAGATGGTATCTCCGCAGTGAATGAAGAAGTCGGGGCGCGTGAGCCGCATCGACTCGTAGATGCGCATGCCACCCATCCCCAGATCGATACCCCACCCCTGCCCCGCAGTATCGCCACTCCACAGAAAACGCACGTCTCGTCGGCGCTGGGGCGCGGTGCGAAAGTGTCCGACGAGGGGTTCACTGCTGGCGTGGGTGGATTCGAGCCCCTCGAAGTAGGTGCGAACGAACAGCTCCTCGTCTGACGGGAGGCCAGTCAAGTCGACACGCGCGGTGAAGTCGGAGCTCTCCAGCGCGTAAGGCCCGCGCACTCGCCGCGCGTCGCGGAAGTCGCTGTGACAGGACCACTCGACCATCAAACGCGAGGCGACGTCGGCGCGACTCCAAATGATTGCCCGGTCCGCGCACACATCGCCAATCTGCATACCCCACGGGGCAAGCGGCCGCTCCGCGTCGGCGACGACCTGCGCCGGAGCGCGCCGACTGTGAAGGATCCCTGCCAACCCGGTCAGACTGGCAGTGCCCAAAACCGACTGTTGGATGAACGTGCGCCGCGACCGTCGATGCCTGATGTTGTCCATTACCTACCTCCGTGAGTGTCGTCCGAGCGGACTAGGGCGGCACGGTATCCGCCTGCGCGTCGAGTGCGGGTAGCAACCTGGCAACGGTCGTGCGAGGTGTGTTCCGTTCTTGCGGACAGCAGGGAGCGAAACGACGGCGGACTTTCCACAGGTTTTCAGCAGCGTTCAGCCGTCGCTGAGAGGCCCCCGGGCGGCGGGTTCGCGCTGTTTCCCACGCTCCTGTGGCGTCCAATTCCGTACCCGAAAACCCGGAAACATGGCATTGTTCGCCAATGACATCAGCGTGGCGCCCGGTGGTTACGGTCTTGTTGGTGATCGTTTCGGGTGTGGGGTCGTTTGGGTGCAGTTGTGAGAAGACGACCGAACCCGAGGTCACCAACCGGTGTACGAGCAGTGAGTGCAAGCCGGACGCGAGCGCCGATGCCGGCGCCGTCCCCGATGCGGCTCCTGATGCCTCAGCCGATGCCGCCGCACCCGATGCCGCAAGTCCCGATGCCGATACGGCGCTGACGGCCTGGCAAATCTGGGCTCGAACGAGTGCCGCCCTGCAACGCAGTCCCGACAATCTGCCTGGCCGTGCGGCGCAGCTCGTCGAGCAACGCGACCCAGCCGCGCTCCACGCCTTCGTGCGCGACCAGATCGCGACTTATCCCCCGACACTCAACGGGATGTCCAACGCAGAAACGGCGATGCGTTGGGGCACCCGAGCAACGCTGCGCGGCGGCGCCGGCACGCCTCGAGAGAAGGCTGAACTGCTCGTCGAACTCTACGAAGCCGCGGGCTTCGAGGCCCGGGTGGTGCGCGGTCCACCGGCAGCAGGAGTGACCGCCGAGCAGATCTTGCATCGGACCTTTGCCCGCCCGTTCGAGTTCGACCTGAGCCGCGCCGAGATCGACCGATTCAGCGAGGCCCTGGGCTTCGACATGCCCCACGAGGTGAGCCTCATCGATCCCACGCGAGTGCAAACCGCCGAACTGGCTGACGCCCTGTTGCCGTTGCTCGACCAACACCGAGTGGCCGCCTTCGACTTCGACCTCGAACAACTGCCGATCGTCGCAGTCACCGTCGACGGCACTGAAACCTACGCCAACCCGCTGGTACCCGACGCCGAGTTCGGCGAGAGCCTGCTCGATGTTACTCCGCGAGATGCAGCCGCAGCGGGTGCGCTCCAACGTTTGCGCGTCACGCTCGAAGGGGCCCGCTCCGACGCACCCTTCGAACGCTTCACTCTGATCGAGCACGAGTTTTCCGCCGACGAGGTCGCAGGGCGACGACTGCAATTGGGCTTCTCTCCTGTGGCTCCCCCGGGTCAAGCCATGGTGATGCGCGCGGCCGACGTCGAAGTGTTCATTCCCAGCATCGCCGTACACGCCCCCGACCTCAGCGACGACGAGCGGCAGGCGATGCACTATGCCGGCACACCGTTCTCGCGGGGCGGCGACCGGTTCGAAGTCACCGACGACGGCGTCACGGTCAACGGAGAGACGCTGGGCGGCGGCACGACGTCGGAAGCAGACTTGGCTCGCGTCGACTCAGCAAGTGCCGTCGCAAGCGGGAGCGGGTTCGAGCGGGTGACCGTGCGTGTGAGCGCCCGCGACAGCGACGGGCAGCGAGTCGCAGGTCTCGGCGCCGACGCCTTCGAGGTGCGAGAAGACGACGTGCCAGTCGCTTTCAGCCTGCGTCAGAACCAAGCCCCGCCGCCGCGAGTCATGCTGCTGTTCGACACCTCGACCAGCTTGCCCGACGCGTTTCGTGGACAGGGCGCAATCGAATTCGGGCAAGCGGTGGCCGCTCGACTGTTCGAGGAGTTTCCGCAGACCCAGTTGCGCGTCGGAGTGGTCAACTTCGGCGTGGACTATGCCGACGAGCGCTGGGCGCAGGATCTGGCCGGGGCAGAGACCCAGCTGGGGTGGCTCGACGGACAGGAGCACGGCTCGGAGCTTTGGCAGGCCACGAGCGAAGTCAACGGCGAAGGACCGACGCTGATCGTTCTGGTCAGTGACGGTGATGCTACCGACGAGGCCGAACCCAAGTATCGATCGGGCATCGCGGCAGGCGCGCCGGTGTTCGTCGTTGCAGCCGCCGACGACGTGCACGACAGCCTTCAGACCATCGCCGACTTGTCGGGCGGGCAAGCCAACACCGTGGCCGGGCAGCAGCAGGCCATCGACGACGTCGTGCAGTACATCGAACGGACCTCCGCCCAAGACTACCAGCTGGCTTACACTGCGCCAACCGACGGTGCGAGTGAGCGCCAAGTCCAGGTTCTCATCGATTCGGGACGAGTCGAGGCGAGCACGAGCTACCGGGTCCCAGAAACCACACAACCCGTTTCCAGATTGTCGGGATTGTACTTGACGGTCGAGGTCGACGGACGCTCGTTCACCCGTCCCATCGCCGGCCTGACCCGTGCGCCGACGAGCGAACACGTCGAGATCACCGAAGCAATGCTCCAGGACGTGGAAGAGACGCTGTTGGGGCGAGTGGTGCTCTCCGTCGAAGGAGCACCGCCGGGACTCTCGACGTTGATCTCCGATCACCTGCTGGAGAAACTGCGCTTCGAAGCCCTGTACGACGCGGTACTGGAAGAGGACCGCGACGCGGCGGAGGCCGCGGCGGCGCGCGGCGCGTTCCTCACGCCGCTCCCGCTGCTGATGATGAACACCCCGCTATCGGCGGACGGCAATGACGACTCGCTCACCTTCGAGGCATCGATGCGAGTCACCTCGTTCATTCGCCGGCCAAGGTGGGAGCGCGGCTTCGAGGAGTCCATCGACGTGTTTCCGCTGACGCGTTACCGGACGACCCTACAAGACCCGGACGCTGCGTTCCAGGCGACCGTGGAACGCAGCGCATACCTGGCCGTCGCCGAGGCCGCGCACTACCCAGCAAATACCTTGACGCTGCTCGACGGCGCGACTCTGCAGCGGGTCCCCAGCGGCTCGGTATCGACACAACTGACGGACCTCGACGTCGAGGCTCGTTCACGCCTGACGGCAGTCACCGAATCCTTCGGCTCAACCTATTCGTTGCTCATCCCCGAATCGGACGACCCGGCCGCATTCTGGGCGATCGACGAGGAAACGGGAACCCTGATCGGCATGCTGCCCGACGGCAGCGGCGGCTCACGCGGGGAAATCGAAGCCGAGCTGGCGCGCACGAAGGTGCTCCTTCATCAGGTTCAACAGGTGGGCGGCGTGATCGCCGTGTGGGCACACATCGCCGAAATCGAAGCCGAGCTCGTGGCCCGCGCGACGATTCTGATCGCGACCGGCGAAGACCCGGGAGACTGGACCGATCCGTTCCTCGGTTACCCGTGCGGCGCCGCGCGCTCGCTGGCGCTCGGCCTGGCCCCCGGTGGAGCCGCCCTCGACGACGCGCTCAGCATCGTGGAAGACGCGACCGCAGCGACCGGCATCGCCCCTGGCGCGTCGTTCCCCCCCGCCCTGCCCGGCTGTCCTTGAAACATCACGCTTGCCTCGTGTCCACAGCACCCTCGCCCCAAGGTCGACCCTCGATGTACCGCAGACACCGTTCACTCCAATCCACTACACCTGCACGGTTTCCACTCGCCACGCTGCTACTCGCGCTGGGTGCCTCCCTGGTCGGTAGCGCCTGCATCGACGAAGACGATGGGGAGTCGTCTTCTCCCTCACGCCCATCACCGGCGGAGCCGGACCCGTCACCGGCAGAGCCGACCGGTTCCGGCGAGTGCCCCGGCGAGTACGTCGCGACGTGCCTCATCGGCGTCAGTTCGTGTGTCGATCACTACGGTGGCGGATACGACGTCGACGCGCTGGAAATGACCTGCACCAAAGCCGGCGGCGAATTGTCGACCAGCGAACTCTGCAAGCCGAGTGACTGGACCGGCGGGTGTCTGTTGGACTACGGCGACCTGAATCGCTGCAAGATCACCTGGCAAACGATCCCCCTCGACACGTTGCGAGACGCTTGCGGCGAAAACGTCGTCGAACCTTGAGCCTTCGGAGCGGAGTCGCGCGGTTCACTCGACGTCGATGCTGAAGGTGAACGGTGAGCCAAACGTGTGGGGTACGGTCACCGCGACCAGCCCGGGTTGCACCGCCGTGAAGTGGAACAGCTGCGTGGGGCCGCCCGGGTTTTGCATCGCCGGCAGCTCGGAGCCGTCGAACGTCACGGCATCACCATCGAGCTGGGGATCCTCGTAGTTGCCGGGGCCGATGGTCTGCAGGCGCAACGTCAACGAGTCCCCGACGGCCGCGTCGAGGGTCTGCCCTTCGATGTCTGGTCCGAACTCGAGCGAGCTGTCGCTGGCATCACCCATCGGCGTGCCGTCCTGCTCGAGCTTCAACTCGAAAACCGCACGGTAGGCGCTGGTGAAGTTCCACTCACAGACGCAGGACCCCAGTATGTCGTCAGTGACGCAATCGGCGTCGTTGGAATCTTGCCATTGCCACGCTCGAAGCCCGTCGAGCGTGGCTTCGACGTGCACGACGTCGCCCTCGATCTCCAGACGCTCCAGGTCGCCGCTGTCGTCGACAATCAGCTCCCACGACGGGGCCTCGTCACTCGTCGTCTGCCCGTCGGTGAGTGACCAGCCTTCGAGGTGTCCGACGAAGTTGAAGCCGCGGAAGCGCTCCGCGAGTTCGGCGCTGGTAGCGCCGGTCGGCAAGGGTGCACTGAGCAGCAGCGAGACGTGCTCATCGTCGTCGGAAGTCAGACAGGTCAAGTCCCCGCACGTTTCGGACGACAGTGTCGCCTCGTAGGTGAACGACCCAGGATCGGGGATGCACGCCTGCTGCGCACACAGGTCGATGGACCCCGCGCCGACGACACACGCTTGTCCGTCGAGCACGCCGACGCCTTTGCCCGACGCACCCGTTGCGGCGTCTTCCTCGGCGCTGGGACCTTCGCCGGCGCCGAAACGAACTTCGCGAGACGTCTCGATGGGACCTGCGTCCATCGCCGGTGGGTCGGTGTCCAGCTGCGGTCGGCGAGCGATCTTGTCGCTGCCGTCGTCGAAGGTTTGATTGCCGCTGCATCCAGCGGTGAGAGCGATGAACCACGAGCAGTGAACCAGGCGTCGCATGCCCTACTTGTGGCCGTCGATGCAGAGCCTGTCCAGATCGCTTTCGCACATTTCGTGGTTCAATTTCGCCTTTTGATGTGCGGAAATGACCGAGTCATGCTGGATTTCGATGGAATTGCCGCAGACTTCATCCGCGCTCTCCGTGGGCGTCGCTCCCAGGTCGCGCTCAGCCGCCGCCTCGGCTTTCGCAGCAACGTCCTGCACAGCTGGGAAACCCAGAAGCGCAGCCCGCCGCTGGGCGGATTGCTGGCGTACGCCGCGCGAACCGGCTGCGACGTGCACGTCGCGATCGAAACGTTTCTGCGCCGACAACCGCTCTGGTTACAGGCGTTCGACCCCACGAAGGCCGAAGACGTCGCCGCGCTGTTGCGCGAGCTCGCAGGAGCCGTGTCGGTAGCCGAGCTATCGCGCCAATCGGGGATAAGCCGGTTCGCCCTGGCGCGCTGGTTGTCGGGCAAAGCCCAACCGCGCGCGGGGCAGTTCCTGGCGCTGGTGCATCACGCCACGCACCGCCTGACGGACTTCATCGCCTGCTTCACGGACGTTGCAGCGGTGCCGAGTTTACGGTCGGAGGTCACACGTCTCGAGGCAGCGCGCGCAGTCGCCACTCAACGCCCCTGGTCGCAACTGATCTTGCGTTTGCTGGAGACGGATGCTTACCGGCGTTTGCCCCGTCACGAACCGGGATGGTTGGGCCAACGCGCCGGGATCAGTGAGAAGGAAGAGCGCGAGACGCTGGAAACGTTGGTCGCTGCCGGCCAGGTCCAGCGCGGTCGCAGCCACTACCGGCCGCGCGCGTTGCGCGCGCTGGACATGCGACACGACCGCGAGACCGTCGCGCAACAACGCGCATTTTGGGCCAGCGTCGCAGCTGAACGCGCACCGACGGCAGTCGACAGCCTGTGCGCGTACAACGTCTGTGCGCTTTCTCGTGCCGGCTACGAGCAACTACGAGCGCTGCAACGGGAGTACTTGCTCAAAGCCCGAGCCGTCATCGCCGAGTCACACCCCATCGAACGCGTGGCCCTGCTGCAGGTGAACCTGTTGCACTTCGACCTCGAACCGAGTCAAGAACCGAGCCAAGAGCCGAGTCAAGAACAACAGCAGCGTCATCGCGGCTCCGGTCACTGAAAGCGGCCCAAAACCTCTCGTGTTCACCGAGAACCGTGACAACGCTGCACTGCGCGGACTACCTCCTGCGGTCACTCCCAGCCGGGGCAGCCCACCTTCTCGCCGTCGATCCGGCACACGTTGGTCAGTGCCGTGCGATCGATGCTGCCACGAGTCGTCAGTGACTCGGGGAACTCGTCGTTGATCTTCTGAAAAGTCATCGGCACTTCGATCACGCGTTGCCCCTCGGGGATTGGACTGACGCTGTTGTCCAGGGACGTGTTGCCGTACTGCATGGTGACCAGCGCGAGGCCAGGCTTGCCGCCGACGTTGTAGACGGCGTGGTAGCTCTTCTTGTTGATGTCGAGCTTGCCTTCGTCCAACGTCTTGTCACCGCTCGTCAACGCGACGGTGTGCGAGCCCCCTTCCATCTCCAGGCGCAGCTCCGCCCCCGGCGCCAGCGGGCCGTGGGACTCGCCATCGACGAGCAGTTCACCGGCCGTATCCAGGCTGTTGGTAAACGTCACCCAGTTCTCGTCGACTTTGGCGGCCATGAACTTGGAGAACACCACGATGCCCAGCGCTACCAAGACGGAGCCACCGATTCCGAGCATCCGAAGTTTCGAGAATGGGTTTGCTGACTGCGATGTATTCATTGTTCGATTCCTTCTCCTTGCGGGCCTGCCGCGCACGCGCGAATCATCGCTGCGACGCGGCATGTTTACCAATGACACAACACATCGACTGTGCGGCATTGCGTAAACGGGTGATGGATGGTTAGCGTCGCTCACAAACCGACCTACGGCTGAGAAACGACCACAATTGGCTAGTCGCCACCCCCAGAGCCGTGCGGGTTCTGGGCGTTGTTCTCCTGACTCAACCTCCCCTCTGTTGGTGGCTGTAACAGCAATTGACGCGAGTGTCGATACGCCGAGTGCCCCCTGTGAACGCCGCTCGTCGAGGCATCGTCAAAACGTTTACCGCAGACCCGACATTCATCGTTCCAACCCGTCGTTGAACCAGCCAATTCCATTCGCCAAATCCGGAGAGCCAGTGCCAGATGGAAACCAGCTCCCCACCCTGCTTCGCCCGGTCCAGTGCAATCGACGTACCACCGAGGAGTCGCGCCGCGCCAGCGCCCGCATCCGTGCGGGACCTACCGTTCACCCACACCCTATTACATGCTCGATTGGTACGCGGGTTCGAACGGGAACCTTCCCGGAATGGGCCGATATCCGCCCCCGGTGCGCTCGATCGACGAGGCGCCGCACGCCCCTGGCGGCACGACCCGAAGAGCGCACGTACGCTGAGGGCAGCGGGCGACCACCGTCGAACGGCAATTTCGAGGCACCCAGATGGGGCACGCCCTGGGTCGGCCACAACCCGACGCTGACGGGATGGGTACCCAATTGCATATCCAATGGGGGCGGATGCGCTTGACTCATGGGGTACGCGCCATTGACGCACACGTCGTGGGCACCTGCCTTGGACGAGCTTGCACGGCCGCAAGTCGGCCACCTTCCCCCACGCGCCGAACTCCGCATTCGGTCGACGACCCAGACGACGAACGCCGCGCTGCGGGCACGTCACAGCAAGACCAGAAGGACCGTCGTGCCCATTGGGGAGCGCACCGTTTTCGCGGCTATCGGGGCATGCCTCACTCGCCCCAGCACTCGATCGCGACCCCAGGAGAACAGGGTGCAGTGCGCCGGACTACCGCGGCGCGGGCACTTTCCGGAGGGCCCCGGAAAGGACGGCGCCACTCGCCCGCGGGCCCTTGGCCACTGCACTGCCCGCCGCTCGCTTCGCTCGCCCCGGGTGGCGAGAGAAGCGTGACAAGGTCAACTATGGATCCCAGTGAGGGTCGACCAACTCCTTGAGCCGGTGTTTCAAGTCGTGGACGCGCTTGTAGCGTCTGCCGCTCGATATCGCCTCTCGCCGCTCGTACTCAGCCCACTCTTCGGGCGTCGCCTGATTGTAGATCAAGGTAAACAGGTCCAGGGCGCGCGCGTTCGTCGCCAGGTAGCGCAGGACCGCCGCAACCGCTTGCTTCTGCGCCATCGCCTCGTCCGGCAAGCGGTCGAACTGCCACCGGGCTGTGTACGCCGCCGCGACCGAGTCGGCAAACTTGCGGGCTGTCGTCTCGCGCCGGCGTTCAGAAGCCCGCAGCAGCGCGCTGCGAGAGCGCAACAACTTCGTGACGGACCGCGGTTGTGTGCCCGAACTGCGCGAGAACTTGTCGTGGAGTGACAGCCAGGCCGCGCTGTCCCAGCCACGCATCGTTGCGCAGCGAATGCGGTGTAGCGCACTGACGTCGCCGTATGCCCGGGGTTCGGGTGGCGCGCACTCTTCCGTTGGAGCGAGTGGCGCGCACTCCGTTGCAGCGCGCTCGCCGTCCGCTGGACGGTGCTCTTGGTTGTTCGATCCTGTGTCTCTGCGTCTATTCATACCCCCGAGACGAGGGCTCGCTAAACGCTGAGGGTGTTGAAGGTGCTACACGCAACCACGGCTGTCAATGGCACGTGCGCACTTCGGCGCGGTGTTACAACGACGATGAAGCTTCGTCCGGTCGCTTAACGTCTGTAAGATTGCCCACGACAAACGGATCCGTGAGTTGCTGCTCCCTCGGGCGTCGATCGCTCACAGCAACGAGCCGCGCATGCGGTAGCGGCAGGGCGACGTAGAGCATCGCAAACTGCAGCACCGTCGAGCCGCCAGTCAGATTGACGACCAGATTGTCGTCGTCAATCACAGCGGCACGGATCTCAGCCGAGACGCTGGCCGCCTCGTCAAAACCGGTGTGCGGATCGTTCAACGTCAGTACCCAGGGCTCGATCGCGAGCTCACCGGTACGCTCCGCATAGGCCTCCAGCGCCTGGAATACGCCCGCACTCGCCTCGCGGCTCGTCACGACGACCAACCTGGAAGGGGCCAAGTGCACCAGGGCGCTGTAGAGCGCGCCGGGAGCCATCCCTGCGGGGGAAACAAGCGTCAGTGGTCCGGTGTTTACGCCCATGATCTACGGAAGCCTCAGCGGTAGCGATCTTACCGAGTGGATCGAGGAATAGCGCCGAAGCGGCTCAGCGGTCAGCTCCCCGTCCCCACTGAGCCAGCGTACGCAGTCGCTGATCGTCGAAGAGTACCCGATGATCGACGTAGTGCAGCCCCCACCACACGAGATGGCCGTCGCCAACCCAGTGGCGCCCCTCCGACGACGGAAGATCGGGCACGTGCGGCACGACGACGACCGCGTGAGTGCGATCCGGGCTGCAGGGAGTGAACCGATCCGCCTTGGCGTACACCGCCCGCCAGGCGCGGGTTCTCTTCTCCCAATCTTGGTATTTTGCCTCCCACGCGACGAAGTCTTCCTGGTCCATCGAAGCGCTCAGGGTGACGACGTCCAACTCGTTCAGCTTGCCAACGTCGTCGTGTTTGTCTTCAACACGGAGCCAGACGTACAGGTCATCCAGACCCGCAAGCGCCTGTGCCAAACGCAACATCAGCAGTCGTTCAAACAGGATCCCGACAGCGGTCTCCTCGGCTCCGACCCAACAACTGTCGGGAAACCATCGGGTGGCACGCGCCAGGTTCCGCTTCTTCAGAAGCGCGATCAACTGTTTTCCGTTCATGTGCGAAGACGTGGACAGCACGTCACGCAGGGCGGCCACGACCTTCTCGTCGTCCTCACCCACCACCAAGGCGGAACCGCGTTGCAGACGCACGCGCTTTTCGGCCTCCAACCCAGCCCCGCCCGCCTGCAGTCGCATCCGCAAGATGGGGTCGACCGGCGTGCGCGGCGTCTCGAACACCTCGTGTACGTCGTATCCATCGGGAAGCATCTTGGTAGCCTTCCAAAGCGCCCAGGAAAGGAGCTTGTCCCCGGGCTTCATGTGCAGAAACACCTGGACGGGTGCCGGCCCAATTCTCTGGTGAAGCGCGCGACTGAGCGCGTCGGGCTCAGACGTGGGGATGTCCGCCGTCGCGTCGAGCCAGATCGGCATGCCGGACGCGGCGTGGCGCCGAAACCAGATGACGTCCCACGGAACCTTCAGCAACTCGGACTGCGGATGATGTCCTTTCCAGTTGTCCATCAACTCTCCAAGGACCTGGGCGGTACCAGCAAGCATCGCTTCGGCACCGTCGGCCACGAACAGGACGGAGCTCGCGCCAGCTTGTAGGACTCCCTCTATCTCCTGCAGAAGTGCACCGCCGCGCGTGCCAAGCACCAGAACGCCGACGTTCGAAGTCAGTGTCTGACCTGAACGAACCGGGCACGTCACGCCCTTTCGACGTGAAATACTGCCCTGCGCCGCTCGCGCGAAGAATCGATCTTCTGCTTGCTGCCCGTCCTTCGTTGCGATCATTTCAAACCCACGGCGAGCCAGGGCCGTGGGCTCGCCGTCATCGAGGTCATCGAATCCCTTGATGGCAACGCGCCTCGTCTCGAGCCCCAGGTCGCGCAGATCCGAGCGCGACAGGATCCCCTTGCGCCTGTCTCTTGCCTTGTGCCCTTTGCCAGCAGCGGCGTGCAATGCCCACAGGTAGTTGTGATGAGCCTCCAACCGCTCTAGCTCCACGGGCTTTTCCCCCCGAGAGAGGAGCATCCTGCTCTGTGGCTTCCATTCAACCTCGAGAAGCTCACACAGGGCGTCCAACGACAGGCCCCGCACCTGCGAAGCCGTCAACCGCCAGGCACCATTGTGGTCGAGCGAGGCCGTCGTCACGTGGGCGCCTTGGGATAGCATCAACTCGTAGTCAATACCGAGTGCTTCGAGCCCTTCGCTGAGCAAGAACATCCATTCCTTGGTGCCACCGTTGGCGACCAGCACTGCACGGGTGAATCGTTCACCCAAGGCGACCAAGGCGCGTTCGACGATCGCAGCGCCGCCGCTGCGCTCCAGGTGCGGCAGCTCACACGGCGGTAGCCAACGCACGTGGCACTTAGCCCGGTCGAGCGCGCGCACGACGCGCTTCGGAAATGCTCGGGTCCGCTCGCTCACGATGAACTGGATGGCGTCACCAGATTGATACTTCGACAACAGCGGCCCGACCGCGGCGGCGGGCTGATCGCCAACCGGCACGAACCATACACGGTTAGTCATGAGTCGAAGGCTATCTCAACTGACGGCGGACGTCAGCCCCTCCACATCGCGTCAGCGCTCGGAGCTTTCCCCGCGCGGTGAAGTCATTCCTGCGCCGGACGGGCCGTCAGCGGAAACGTCCAATCGCTGGTCGACAGGTAAGAACTACTGCCACTGCGCGTCCATCAACTGTCAGAACCCTTGCAATGGGGCTGGGAGCTATCCGAACATGATGGCCACGCCCAGCAGGAGAAAGCGAGTATTGGCATGGCTCTTTCATTCGACTCAATTTGGCGCCCCGTACTCAGACATGCTCTCGCGCGACAACGGGCGCCAATCGGCGTTGCGTTGCTGGTGATGTTGGCGGGCGTCGGCATCGCAACCACGCAATACCGAGAGTCGTTTGGCGGTACTTGGGGCGCGATCGACGCCTTGATAACCGTCGCAACATTGCTCACTGCGCAAGTCGTGTGGTGGTCTGAGGCAGCTCAAGAGTGGCGCTCGAGCTTGCCGCCACGGATCAGCGTGAGCCTGTCGTTTGAAGACCAGCTGGTGGCCAAGTGTGATCACGCGCCGCTGGTGGGCGAGCCCCGCGCGTTCGCGCAACAGATCGGCGGGCAAATGCTGCAGACCAAGCACCTGCTATTCTGGCCCGTCCTGGAAGGCGGAGCTCCACAGCTCGAGCTATGGAACGGTCAGTGGGTTCTGCATCACGACCTCAACATCGTACTCCGCGAGTTACCGCCCGGACACGTTCAAGTGGAGCACACCATCCTCTGGACTCCGGAGAACCGCTGGGGTCGAGATTTGGATGGGTAGGTGCCAGCGAAGCGACAGGGCGCCGCGCAGCGCCCTGCGATCGCACGCTACTCGTCCAACAGTTCGAAGCTCTTCACCTTTCCGTTTTCGAGAGTGACCGAGAGTCGGACCTCATGCTCGCCATCGCCGCGCGCCAGGAGCTGCTGCACGCGAGCCTTTTGCCGCTCGGGGTTCGGGGACTTACCAGCGATGGCCATCGCCTTGGCCTCCTTTTTGAGCGCTGCTCCCACGACCGCGACGAGATTGATGCTGCGGCCTTTGACCGCGAAAATCCCCGTCGTATTTGTCAACTGCTGAAGTTCTCGCTGAGATTGAACCGGTTGAACCGGCACCGGTGCCGCTGATGGAGCGGGTTTGGTTTCTTCCAAGACGGCGTGAATGAGCTCGGCTCCCACTCGGCCTGGTTGTCGTTTGAGCAACGACGCGAGCACCTCTCGATGACCGCCACACCACCCAACGAGAACGCTCCGTTGCTCTTGCTCGGTGAACATCACATCGCCTGAAAACAGCTCCTCGAGCCGCGTTGGCAAAGCGGAAGCGGCCTCATTCGGACGGATGTCACGCGCAAGGTCATTGAGTATGCCCTGTCTCTTTGCTCGTTTGGCGTGCTCCGCGCGCTCTTCTGGAGTGAAGTCAGGCTCCAGACTCAATCGTCCGTAGCCCGCGTTGGTCTTTGCCCCAATGCCGTCTTCCTTCAACGCCTTCGCGAGCAACTCCGAGGCGCATTCGACCGCATCGACCGGACCGGAAACGGCTATCCAGAACACACCGGTCGTCGCAAAGAACGTTACCGGGTTGGGCTCATCCCAGTCGGCGGGTGGAGCTGCGGAACCGCCGTAGTAGGAAGCGTGGTGAACTGTGATGACGTCGGACTCGACCGGACAACGGTCCTTCCGTTCCTCGGTCGGCTCCCACCAGGCGTCGTGGAACGTCACTTCACCCGCAGCCCCGAGACTGCCAAACATCAAGCTCTGCAGCACTCCCTTCTGACCGTCTGCGGAGTTGGGCTTGTGCCAGTCCTCCCCTCCGTTCCGAGCCGCATAGGAGCTCGTCAGCCCCTTCAAGGCGGAGCCGGGAATGTACGGCGTACCCCACGTCCGACACAGCGTGATGTTGTTCTCCCAGGCCGAGCCTTCACCCATCCCGACGACGACACGCCCTTCGGCCTCCGCCTTGAACAGACGAGTCACCCCTCCAGCGAATCCCCCGTCGAGTCGGCGTAGCTGCGCTTTGCGTCGAGCCAACGCTTGCTCATAGCCGTCCGGTGTTCTGATGCTCGTTGGGGGAGATGTAACCGCGTTCTTTTGCTCAGCACCTGCGCGCTGCTCCCCGTGAGTCGCTTCGCCCAGTTGGCGATCGGGCTGTTCTTTGACGAAGTAACGATCCAACCACAGCGCGAGGTTGGTATCCCTCGACGCTCGGCCATTCGCCACGTCAGCTCGTTGCGTCTTCACGAGTCGTCTTCCGATTGGGTTCGGGTCAGGCGCAACTGGCCCTGAACGTGCCGCACGTACCAATCCGCCAAAGCGAGCGCCTCGCGTGTCCACGCCAGGTACTGGGTGGTACTGCCCCCACTGACCGCGTGAAGCACGGCAGCGCAATTGCCGGACGGCTCCGAAACGGTCAATCCCTGGGTCAGGTGACGAAACAAGATCTGCCCCTCCACGTGCTTGCGCGAAGCAAGAAACGCCAGGGTCTGACAGAGCCCGGCGCTGCGCAACATCGACGGCAGACCGAAGGCTAGCGAGGCGTAGCGCTTGTGGTTGCTTTCCTCCAAACCCTGCACCTGTTGCAACGTGGCGAGGGCGCGTTGGCGTTCCTTCGACACTACTCACCCCCCAGCACGTGGATCCGACACACGCCGCGCCCCACCGACGCGTTGCCTCCAACCTGTAGCGCCCGCTCGGTGAGACTTCCCACGAGGTCGAGCAGGTTGGCAGGGGTGAACTGCTTGTCTCGCTTCGTGCTGACCGGGGTACAGGCCACGAGCCCAGAAAGCACGCTTTCCACGGGCAGGGACTCTTCTGTCCAAAGTGCCCCATCGACCACCGTCTTCGTCACTGGGTCGAGGCGATTGTGGCTCGTGATCTCCATGCCCGTCTCGAGAAGTGAAATCATCACGTCGTCAGGAAGAACCGCGAACCGGGCTGCAAAGGCCGAAACCTCATCAACGGGTGAATTGATCACCTTCTCGGCGAACCACTTGCCGAGAGCGCCGACGTCAGTTCGCTTCTTTGCTTCGAAGTCGAACTCTTCAAGGATCAACCGACTCCCATCTAGGATCTTCGGGTCGCTGGCGACGAGCACCTCGTTCTCGTCCTGGGGTGCCGGGGGCATCGCGGGAAGTGCAAGCCCGGCTTCCGCAGCGTCTCTTCTGAACCGAGTGAGTAGATAGGGACTGGTGCACCAGGCAAACGTCCCTCGAAGTGACCGCACCGGGAGCACAGTGAGCCGTAGATCCGAAAACTGCAGCGCTCCGGCGTGAGCCGCGGCTTCGAGGTTGGGGGGACCAAAAGCAGCTCGGCAGAGCTCCCCATCCCGTTGCGGCGCTGCACGCAGAACTCCCTTGAGCGAAGAGCCCGGAACCAAAGGGATGCCAGTGGAGTGTTCCCGAGCGATGGGAAGCTCGATGCCGCCAATGGCCTGCCCCGTTCCGCAATGAATTGGTGTCAGGGCGTGGAGCAGTAACAGGCGGGGACTATTCATCATTCAAACTCCTTGAAGAAGCGTTCGATCGGATCCGTGGTCACGAAATCACCCTTGACGAGCGGTGAAGGGCGCCCGTCCAGACCCCACCGTGCGTGTTCCGCGCTTTGGATCCGGGTTTCGACGGGATAGATGTCCCGATCGGATGCCGTGAGCTCATAGCCTCCTTCAGGAGCCGGGTGCTCCAAGCGCAGCGCGCGCAACATGAACGGCATGCGTTGGTCAGGTCCGCGCGCGACACGGAGGATTAGTGACGAGGCAAACCGCCCCTTGTCGACGGGGTTGAGGGTCGTGTCCGGGGGTTCCAGATTTCGGTTCCGACGCGCCCCCCCTTCATTGGCATCCAGAAAGTGAAAGATGATCGGCGTGCCGAATGCAGCTCGTGGAAAGAGCTTGGTGCCCGTCACGGGATCGCGGTGACGGGGCAGTGATGTGCCCACGAGGGCGCGGATCGAGTCCGGCTCGGGCCAATAGGAGCGCCCTTGAGCTTTCGTCTCGCCTTTGGCTCGGCCGACGCGAACGCCTTGGCGAAGAGTCTGGAGCTTTCGAAGCAGAACGTTCAGAGCACTGACGGGCGTTTCTTCCCTGCCATGCACTTCCCGAAACGCCGCCTGTGCAACATGAGGCAGGCGTGGCCAAGCAGCAGGCGCCCCGTCGTTTCGAACGAACTCCTTCCAACCGTCTGCGACACCGAGTGGAAACCTGGCGGTGTCGCTGTTCGAGCGCTTGAGGGCGACAGCACCGAAGCCTCGACGAGTTCTTCCGCCGAGGCCGCCGAAGTTCAGCCAAGCCCAGAGCGCAGCGTCGATGTCTCGCTGGCTGCTGGCTGGGAAGTCCAATTCGAGGCTGAAAGGGTCGCGTATCTGATGAAGCACGCCGTGGACATTGGCAGACTCCGTATCTCTCAGGGGAAAAGCGCCGTAGGCGACTCCCTCGAGGCCGCGCTTGATCCGCTTCGAGCCTTCCTCGAAGACCTGGACGTCCTCGGCGCGGGCCGGCTGTTGGGGGACACATACAGACAGTGCACGGGTAGCGACGCCGGCTTGCTTCGCCTTGCCAGACGCCGCCGTCCCGAACACCTCGGCTTCCGCGACCCGCAGCTCTTTGACCGCGGTACAACCGCGTGGATTGACCGCCCGCCACCAGAAGCGGAGCTGCCCGCGAATCGAAGCGCCGCGGATGAGCGTGATCGGATCGCAGGGCTTCCTGCTCCCATCGATTTCGACCCCTCCGCCGAACATCGGGGTCAACACCTCGACTTGCAACAGGTACTTGACGCGACCCGTAGCTGCGCTCGTTGCGAGTGGAACGCGCTTCCAACGGGTTTCTCTCATGGCCCGACTCCGATCACCGCAAGGCCAAAACCGTCCCGGCAGTCTTGTTCCCCGTCACTGACGTTTCGCATCCAAGCCTCCTCGATCCACTGCGTTCTGGCCTTCACTGATCCTTCGAGCTCCAGCCAGTAGACACTGCCCGCGCTCACCAAACGGCGAGTCTTCTTGGGGCAGCCCTTCGCGAAGTCCCATCCGGATACCGTTTCGGGCCTACCCACCAGCGCGGCGCGCAGGCGCAGTGAGAGCTCCTGCGTCGACTGCAACAATCGCGTCGGCAACGCGCCCGCTTCGAAGTGTGCCGGAGTGAGCAGAACGAGCCGCAGCCGAGTCACGCCAAGATCGTTCTCACGCGGAACCAGTGCCTTCATCAGCTCGGTCGGCGGTGTATCCGGAACGGGAGCGGGGCGCTCTTGCCAGTGCACTAGCCTTCGCTCACCGGCTAGAGGCCTCAGGCCAGGACGTACAGTTCGGAACGGCTCCGCAACGCGGCTGGCATCCACGTCCACGCACAGCGCAAGCTCCGAGGGAAAGCGCTTGCGCGGCTGGTCGCGGTGAGAGGCGTCTGCTTCTTGCGCCCAGCCTTTGGGAATGGCTGGCGCGAGAAATCTCAGCGCACGCGTTTCGAACAGATCACCCTCCACGGCGGTGAGGGTGTCGGCCTGCAGCGCAACGTGTACGCGCGACTCGTGCGGCAGAGAGGTCAACGCGCCATCGAGATGTTCGGTGACGTTCCATCCCTCACGCTCACGAATGGGTGAGCGCAGCCAGTTCAGCAGCGCCTCCCACGGCCAGAAGTGAGGGATCGACTTCGGTGGCTTGCCGCCGTCGAGCTGGCCCGATGGCAGCCCCACCAACTGCAATGGCTGCTTCGTTGCGGTGCACTCATCGAGATCGGTAGCCTGCTCCCCTTCAGCGAGCGGGCGAAGTGCGTAACAACGAACGTCGCCCTTTGCTTCAATCAGCAGCATGTCACGCGGCGCTGGAACGAATAGGCGCGGCTGGTCCAAGCTGGACAGCAGCGGTCCGCGAATGGCAGCTTGTAGAACGGTGTCGGCGGCTTCCGGATTGAAGGGCTTTCCGAATTGGGTGCCAAGGGCCGTCCGCACTGCACCCACGACGGTCGAAGGATACGGGAAGGGCAGGCTTTGGCTCTCGCTTCGATCGACGTTGGGGCGACCGTCACGTAGGATCAGTCCATCACGCGGGACTATCGAGTACCAGGTCACTGCTGTGTCTCCAACGAAGCACGAACGTCCGACGAGACGGATGTGGACCGTACCCCGTCAGGCGAAGGCGGCTCGGCCTGATTCCGCGCCTTGGCGATGACGGACGCCACATACAGCGCACGGCCGAGAGTTGCTGGGCCACCCAGCTCTTCGATGGCGTGCTCAGCATCGCGTCGCAACGTATCCGAGGCAACGGCCTCTCCGCCGCTCTCGCGCTTTCGCGCCAACAGCCGAGCCGTTTGGTTCGCCACGAGCGTTTGGACGAGTTCGTTCTCAGCAGCGCCGACGGCAGGATGGCGGCTCAGTTGTTCAAGCTGCATGAGCTCATACTGCGCCTTCGACGACAGAAGCCCATGCGCCTGCCAATCCAAGAACCGGCGCATCCACTGCAGGAGCTTCGTCGTCTTGTCCGACACGCTGACAGCCTCCCCGCCTCGCTTGATGACCCGCAGACACAGCGCATCCTTCTCGGGGACGGCCTTGGCGGCCTTCTCGGCGGAACGAACTTCGCGGAGCGTATCCTCCAACGGGACCAATGCATGAGCCAACACGACCCCCATGGAAAAGGTGGGTGCTCTCTGCACGCCATCCTCGTCAAAGGAAAAGTCCTTCAGCTGATCGCGAAAATCGGACGAAAGCGTTTCGGCGCACTCGATCACTCGGTGCACCGGCAAGAACGCCAACACGTCATCTCCTCCGGAATAGACCAACGCACCGCCGTGCTGCTCGACCGTACCCTTCGCCGATTGTGCAAAGCGCTCCAAAACTTGGGAGAAGCGCTTGTGCTCCGTGGGTTGCTCCAGCCGATCAATGGCGCGGCCCATGAAATCGCCGTCTCCAAGCAACACAGCGAAATAGGGGGAAGGCTCTCCGGCAGCGGTGTAGAGCTCGGCCAATGCGCGAAGCGCTTGGTCTTGGACTGATTGCCAGTCGGCCTTGGGCACCGTCTCCTCGATCGCCTCAGCGAGAAGGGAAGGGAACAACAGGGACGCGTCGATGCGATCGCTCACCTCGTGCGGTTTCCCGGGAACGACCGCCAGTCGCTTCACAATCCTCCGATCGAGCCCCTCGAGGGCTTCGATGTAGGCTTTGAACGCCGTTCGCGCTTTGGGGCGGCTCCCCAATCCATCCAGAAATGGCAATGCGGCTACGTGGGGTGTACTGAACACATCGCCGCCGCCTTCCGCGTCGTCACTGCGGTGACCGAAGCGCTTGAGCAGGCCGACTCCGCACAGCCTTTCAGAGCTGTGGATACGATAGCAACGTCGTAGTTTCTCGTCGTTCTTGCCCGCCCGAAGAGCGTCATACAATGCGTCCTGCAACACCGATTCGCGAACGCCGTCCAGCGACGACTTGCGAGTCTCGCTGGACCAAGGCGGTTGTCCCCAGAGCTTGGTATTCTTGCGGGCTGCGCTCAGCCGCTCCGCTTCCTTTCGCGCTCGCGCATAGCCATCCTGTCCACTGATGGGTGCGAAAGCCCACGTGCACTCAATGAGATCTGCAATCTGCTCACGAGCGGCCGCTTCATCAAAATGGACGGCGCGCCGAGCATCTTCCCGACCCACCTCGATGAGGATCTCCTTCGCGAGAGCCTTCAGGCGGCTGTTGACCGCTTGAACGGCTTGCCGGGCAACCTCGCCGGGGGTCCGAACGATGGCAACAATCCGATTGGCAACGTTGGTTTGCCTGCTCAGCGCCGCCTCCGCCAGCGCCCCGGGAAAGACCAGCGCGTCCTTGCCACAACGGTTTTGAATGGTCTCCGCTGCCACACGCGATAGGTCACTCAACAACCAGGAACCAAACCACAAATCGCGGCACTTGCGCCCACTGGCGATGAACTCTTGAACC
>QJWJ01000421.1 GCA_003235365.1 Deltaproteobacteria bacterium | reverse complement strand
CCGCGGAGGCACCGCTCAAGCGAAGTGGAGTTCTCCTAAACTACAGTGTCGCCCCAATGACTCCAGACCTTTCAGTCCTTGTGGGTGGTCCACCGCGTGGCAGGCAGACCCACAAAACGAAACGAGCACCACCATGGGTGCTCGTTTCATCTCCTACTCGGTTGCTGTCAGCTGACGACGGGGATCGGCGTGGTCGGGGTGACGGCGGGCGGGGGCGCAGTGTTGCCACCTGCGCGACGACGGTTCCACTCGTCCCGGGCGTCGGCAACGGGGGCCAGGGCGTTGGTGGCTGCGACGGTGTTGGCTGGATCTTGGTTTGCCCAAGCCACGACCTGGAGCAGGTAGCCGCGGATGCCGGCACGCAGTGCTTGCACGCCTTCGGCCAAGTCGATGTCGATCTGCGGATCGGCGGCCTCGGTGATGTTGAGCGCCTTGCCGTAAGCCTCGTGCGTGCTGCGTACCGCCTCCAGGTGGTCGGGGCCGCCAACGGCCAGTGCGATCAACTCCTCGAGCTCCTCGGCTTCGATCAGCTGCAATCGCCGCTCCGCCTCCGCCCATTGGTCTTTGAACGCCAGCGCCAAGAACGTGCGACCGTCGGGGAAGATTCGTTGCAGGACGGTGTTTGCTGCGTCGCCTCGCGGGGTGTTCTCGAGTGTAGCCGCGCTCTGCAGCCCAATGTGCAGGCCACGCCAGGCGCTGTCTGCCTTGCGATCGACGGGGCGAACCGTCGTATCGTTCGGGTCTTTGCTCAGGCGCGCCGCCCAGTCTTTCTGCAGCGCCACCACCGAGCTGCGCATCGCTTGGGCCGCGTTGATCACGGGCGGCGATGCTTGCAGGGGAACCGCTGACAACAGGCTGATGCTCAGTGCCACGGTTCGTGAAACACCCGACGTCGGAACGCCGAAGTACTGTTCTGAATTCAACATCGTTCTGATCCTTTCTCCTTCTCGATTTCGATTGGTCCGCTCGGGTTCACCCTCGGATTCACCCAATGCGGCGCGGTTGAGAGAGAGGTCGACGTCGCGCCTCCGGCGGTTGCTCAGAAAACGCCCAAATGCTTCTGCTTCGCTGACCGCCGGGTCGGACACCGGTCGCCACGGGTCCCGTCGCAGGAGATCCGGCGGGGGAAGGGCTCTGAGATCGACTGAGCCCATCGGTCCCCAGAGCCCTAGGGCTCTGAAATCGACTGAGCCAATCAAGCGACGGAGCCCTAGGGCTTCGAAGTCGACTGAGCCAATCGAGCGACGGAGCCCTGGGGCTTCGAAATCGACTCGTCCAATCGATGGATGGAGCCCTGGGGCTTCGAAATCGACTGGTCCGAGCGGGCGGCAGAGCCCCAGGGTTTGGAAAGCGCCTCGGTCGGTCGATGCGTGCGGGGGTTACCCGCTGGCTTTGGCCAGCCCGAGGATCTGTTCGTCCGCCACCTGGCTCGGGAGCGGGACGGCGTTGCGCCGCGTTCGGATGGCTTTGACCTGGCCTTCGCGCAGTAGATGAAACTCACCAACTTTCTGCGACGCCAGGCGATTGATGTCGAAGTGGGAGCCGCGAAACATGGGTTCGAGCTTCTTCAGTGCCGTGGATTGGGAAACCAAGCCGACCAGCCACGTCACGATGTTGTCGCGGCATTTGTAGTCGAGATCACCGGGGCTCTGGGTTGCCAGAAAGACGCCGAACCCCTTGGAGCGGGCTCGCCGAAGCAGGTTTTCGACGGGTTGCTTGCTCACCGGGTTGCGGGTGGCAGGGAGGTAAAGATCGGCCTCGTCCAGCATGACGACGCCCTGCAGCTCATTGCTGGGATTCTTGTCGAGCCAGCGACCGAGCTGGGTCAACAGCTGCGCTACCCAGAACTGTACGTCGCTGTCGCTGCTCAGGAACTTCGTGCTGATGATCGAGAGCGGAACGCGGCCGTCGCTTCGAGGTTTGAGCAGCCTGTCGATGTCCAGGGCCTCGCCCTTGCCGCCGAGAAGTGACGATTTGCTCGCCTTGAGGATCTCGAGATCGGTCACCGTGCGCTCGCAGAACTTCAGTAGGCTTGCGCCGACGACGCCGCAGAACGACTCTTCGGGCTGGCTGAGTAGTTCGATGATGGCGTCGAGTGACGGGGAGGCGCCCAACTCGGCGAGGTAGTCGATCGCCTTTTGGATCAAGACGGTGCCACCCTTGTGCGTCTGACTGGCGCCGTAGCCCATCATGGCAGCGATCCCGTTGCCGGCGTTGTCCGCGGCGGCAGTCCGGTCGACCTCGTCGAAGTCGCGCAGATCCGACGGTACCAGCGGGACCGTCAGGTTGCATCCGCGCGAATCGCCCGGGGTGTACACCCGCACGTCGACGATGTCGCGGAGATGATCTCGCAGGGTGCGGCGGTCGACATCGTCGATGGGGTCCGACCACACGTCAGCCAGTCCGTAGCCACACAGGTCGCCCTTGCGATCAACCAGGATTGCAGGGATCTTCCGCGCCAGGAGCTGCTCGATCACCATGGTCGCGGCAGTCGTCTTGCCGCTACCCGTGCTGCCCAGGAATGCTGCGTGGCGACGCATCTCGCCTGCACTGAGTGTCACGCTGCTCGCTCGCAAGCCTTGCGTTGCTCCGATGACGAGTGGTCCGGCGAGTTCGAGGTCGGGGGCTGACGAGGTTGATTCTTCTGCTGCCGGCGATGCAGGTGCAGCAACCGCTTCGCTTGTGGATGCAACGGCAAAGCGGGATGGCTGCGGTGGTGACGCGCTTGGCGGCGTGCTCGAGGGCGTAGGTGGCTGCTTCGGGGGGACTTGATCCAGGGCCACCGTGTCGATCGTATCGCCGCCCAGGATCTCTTGAATGGCCTTCAGACTCCACAGGGGTTTGTGCTCATGCCTGAACTCGGCGTACCCAGGCTGGTCTGCATGTTCCCGATGGAACGCACCAAAGGCTACGAGCGCTCTCCATTGCGCGTCGGATACGATCACCCCGCGCCCGCCAGCCGCCGTGATCTTCCCCAGTTCGCGAAACGTCTGCGTCCCGGCGGAACGAGCGAACACATCGGAACGAACCAACACGGCGGTAGCGCCAGCGGACGCTTTCGCAACTGCCGTCATTTGGCGCAGTAGGCCGCCTCCAGGGGATCGCGCTTCGGTTACCGCGATGTGCAGCTTGGGTGTCCAAGGCGCTTCGAAGGTTAGGTAGTTGTCTTTCTCCCCGGCGGCAACACTCGGGAGACGAGCGCCGCGAAAGTCGTCGGCGACCAGCGGTAAGATTCGAAGCAACAGATCTCTTTGTGCTTTCTCCTCATCTGGTACCAGCTGTGGCGCCGCGAGGAGGTCGTTCCATCGCTGGGACAGCTCGGTGGTATCGATGACTGGCGATACGCTGGGAGGGTCGCTGCCCACCGACGGCGGGACGAGCTTTCCCCGCTGGATACATCGCTCACGGTGTTGTTGGCAGGCGAGGAGGATCGCCCGACTGTGCTGGCCCTGAACGAGCTCCAAGAAGTTCGCCGGGAAGGGGTCGATGGTCTCTTCGCTCGGTGGCAGGTCCGCCTCACCCCACAATCGATCGAGGCGCCGAGCAATGATCGTCTTGGCCTCGTCGATCGTACGCATGCCGGACAGCGTTTGCGGCTCCGGATCCTGTTCGAGGCGATGAACGATGGACTGCGTCAAGTGTTGCTTCATCTCGACGTAGAACGCTTCCAAGCACGACACCACGACGACCACGGACGGCAGTTCAGCAATGCTTGCAACCGCTGCCATCGCTCGAGGAAATCGTTCTTTTGCCGCGTCGAGATTGAAGATGTCCTCCAATTGGTCCATGCAGATCACGAACGCGCGGTTGAGAGGCGTTCGGATCAGGCTCGCGAGGTTCTTGACATGATTGAGTGGCGCATCGTCTTCGTGAAGCGGAGCGATGCCGCCCAGTGTCACTCGATCGTAGTCGCTCAGCGGTTCCGCACGGAGGTACTTGTTGACCTTCGTCGTGATGCTTTGTTTGCCGAGCTGCAGGAACAGCAAAGCGCGCAGTAGGTCTTGGTCGACCTGCGGCAGATCGTTCCGATCCACCAGGCGATCGGCGAGTTCGTGAACGATGGGTGTCGCGTCGTCCCCCGACACGCTGTTACGCAGCGCCTCGACGCGTTTCTTTGGCACCAAGTTGGCAAGTCGATCTGAAAGCACCTGCAGGCTCGTCTTGGTCTGACCCACCCGGTACGGCTGCTGCAGGCTGTTGATGACGTTTTGCAGAATGTAACGTTCGTAGTTCGTCGAAGACGTCGTCATCTGCATGTATGCGAAGAAGGCGCTGCTATCCTGGTGGACCTGGTTTCGGAAGGCTCGCATCAGGTGTGTCTTCCCTGCGCCAGCTTCGCCCCGAATCACGAGGATGCGTCCAGAAACGACGTGGCCTTCGCGCGCTTGCTCAACCATGCGGAAGAACGTATCGCGCGCCTCCTCGTGGACCGTCGCCACGTCGAACGGATCGGGGAGCCAGATGTCGTTGGTGTGTTCGATGCCATGGAAGATGTTCGGACACTTGCGCGAGAGGAACGCATCAACTTTCAATGGATCCACGGTGTGACTCCCCCGCTAGATGCGGATCAGAGAGAAGATCGATGAGCCGCGATTGATCCGCGACTTCGAGTAGTCTTCCGCGTCGAGTACTTGCGGCATGTCGGCGCTGGCCAGCGTGAGGAACCCTCCGATGGCCGCAGACCAGAGCTGCTCTTTGAACTCGTCGAGCGAACCCGCATCGCCCGGATGCTCTTTGGCGTATTGGGCGTGCGCATGGTTAATCAGGATGAGTGACGAGTCCAGCTTCCCCGACTGGGAACGCCGTGCTGAGTCGAGTACCTGCGCTGCGAAGGCTTGGTTCGCTTCTCCTGGATCGCGTTCCGTGTTCGAGCTGAGCTCAGGCGCGTCGGTAGCCTCCGGTGGCCTTTCGACCAGCCGGGTCAGAAGGGCCGCGTGCAAGTCCTTCGAACTCTTCGCGCCGGCTGCCTTTGCCGCGATGCGCGTGAAGACTTCGCCCTTCTTGACGCTAGGCCGAACTTCACCCCACGACGCCGCGAGCGCGCTGACGACCAGTGGCAAGCCGAGCTTGCGGTTCTTGGCCCAGTCGAACACGGAGTCGACGAGTCCTCGGCGCATGGCTTGCCAGACCAGCGCTTGTTCGACCTCAGTGGCGCTGGGTAATTGTGGAACGTCCAACTCGAAGTACTCACGAAGCAGACAGAACTGCAATGTGGTCGCGCGCGACAGCAGCGCGATCTGAGTCGCGTTCAGGCTGTCGTGGATGCCGAGGGCATGCGCGGCCAGTTCCGTCTTGGCGATTGCCGACCATGTCTTACCTTCTGAGTGAGGGAGAAGTTGGCGAGCTCTGGCCCACCCCTCATCGCTGAGTCGATACTTCACCGATCTGCCAGACGTTTCGGCCTGGAGGTTGCCTTCGGCGATCTGATCGTCAATCAGCTGCGTGAGGGCGTCGCGAGCCGCTTCTGGGCCGAGCACGCGCGCCAATGTCGGCTGGAGGTCTTTCTTGGTGGCTGCTTCGGTCGCGCCTTTCTTGCCAGCCGCGTACAAGCGTGCCCAAACGAGGTGCTTCGTCATGGCGTCTTCTCCCAGAGCTTCTGTTTTCTCTCCCGAACGACTTTCGAAATCGAGCTGACGACTGAATTGAGGTTGGCCGTGAGCTCGTCGGTGTCGAAGCGCAGCACAACATAGCCATGCTCGCGCAGCAATGCGTCTTTCTCGCGATCGCGTTGCCGGTTCTTGGGGTTTCGATGGTACTCTCCGTCAATCTCGATCGCGAGGCCCAGCACTCGGCTGCAAATGTCGACCTCCGTGAAACGCTTTCGGAACTTGAACCCGAGGCGTTCGTTCAACCTGAACAACCCGATGGTCTCCAAACGACCACTGAGGATGCCAAACAGCAAGGACTCGTACTGGCTGCGCGCGTTCATCGAGTCGGGCCGCGCCAGGGCGATGGCGTCGAACTCTCGGATTGTGGCGGTTGAAGCACCCTGTGCGATGAGATCTCGCCGAGCGGCAAGGGCGGTTTGCGGCAGCCCTTGGGGGATGGGCACGCTCTCGCTGCTCGTCACCGCCACGACACCTTCGGCGAGCAATGCCTGCCAGCGACTGCGAACGTCGGAGAACACGCGCCTGGCGAGTTCTTCCGTCAGGGCGACGCCTGCGACGATCGAGGGGTACCTCCCCGCCAATTGAGCGATGAGCTGCAGGTCGCTTCCACTGGTCGACGCATTGGGATCGACGACGGCCAGCAGACACTGATCTTGCATTGGCGCCAAGAACTCCCCCAGGGCCGTGATGGGATCGTCCAACACCGCGACGGGCCTGCCCAAGATACTGCAGGCCAACGCTTCGGGCGGCCCAGCTGCGCCCGCCCGTTCGAGGATCAGGTGTGCGTCTCTCGTATGCGAGTCGACCGCGGCCCGCACCACGGATTCTGACGCCCCCGCGGCTCGCGCGACCAAGCACACGGCATTCTTCCGAAATGGATCACTCTGTCCTATCAGGCCCAGCCAGCTGTTGACGATGTCGGTCCCGCCCTCGCAGCGCGCGACCGTCACGTGTAGCCCTCGGGTGAATGCCCATTCTCGGAACCGCCCGACTCCCCAAAGTGGTGGGCCCCGCAGTACTGAAACCGTGGGTGTCCCTGCGCGCCGACGATCGAGCTGCAGGTCGAGCAGGTCGGGTGTGGCCACCGTCGCAACAAGTTTACGACCCCCGGTCGCCATGGCGAGAGGATACACGGCGCCAGAACTTGCGGCGGTTGAAGTGTAGTCGCTCTCACGATTGTCCTGCTTTGAGACATTGGCGCGATCGGCACGCCAAACCGTGGTTCCATGCGAAGATCGCGGAGGCACCCCGCGGCCACGGTGTGAACCCGTTCACACCATGGTGACCTCGTTCTCGTTCGGTCTGAGCGTGTGTCCGAACCTGGATCTGATGGTGAGACCCGAAGTGGTTTCGATGAGTCGAGCTACGCCGCAGCCGGGACGGACTCAGGCGTGCTTGGTCACGGCGGCGCCGAAGCGCGGGTCTGCCGCTGAGGTTCCGCGCATTGCTGACAGCCCCGCAGCTCTTGCAGGCGGGGCGCGGGTGCGGGGTCGTCCCGCCTGAGACTGGCGCACGGCCAGCGCCGTCGCGCCTTCAACCTCCGAGGTAGTCGTAGACTCGAATCCAGTCGAACTCGGCGCTGGTCGGAGCGGTGGTCGCGTCCACCGGCCCGGCCCAGCCGGCGGCGTCCGTTGCCCAGATCGTCAGCAGGATGTTCTGCGGAAGCACCATGCGGTTCATCTCTTCCGTGGCTTCGTGCTGGAGATTACCATCGACGAAGAAGCGGGCGACTCCCGGCAGCCATTCGATGGTGTAGATGTGGAAGTCCAGCGTCGGATCGAACCCGAGGCTCTTCAGTTCGGGATACTGCTGGTGACCGGAGATCGGATCCGCCGGCGGGATGTTGATCATGTGGTTGAACTGAACCTCGTCGCTGGACTGCCCCAAACACTCGATGTCGAGTTCGTTCCAGTCGTCGGGTGGCCACGGCGTGTAGAGCAGCACCAGTGACGAGACCACGGCTGAGCCTTTGGCGAAGCGGGCTCTGGCTTCGACGCGTCCGTAGGTCAGCGTGTCGCGTGAACGGTACTCCACGCCACGGTACGGCTTGCTCGCGTCTTCGGGGGTCGCAGTGAGGTTTAGCGACAGGATGCCGCCTTGCACGCTGGCGTTGGTCGTGGAGAATTGCGCGAGATTTCCGTCCCATGAGTGGGTTTGCAAGGCCCAGCGCGACGTGTCGAGTGTGTCGAACTGATCTTCCCAGGCGAACGCAAACAGCGAATCGTCGGCGCTGCCGCCGAGCGCAGGTTCGACCATGGCAGGCACGCTTGCGGATGGCGCGCCAGTCGCGGGTACGCCCGCGGTGGTCGGTGCGGAGCTAGTTGCCCCCGGCTCGGGTGATCCGGACGGATCCGATTCAGCCGGCTCGGAGCAGGAGGAGGCGAACGAGGCGACTACCATGAAAACGACGCAGGGGCGCATCGCGCCGATTCACCACGTCTGGCGTGGCTGCGTCTTCGCAACTTGTGCGGTTGTGCAACTGCGTGGGTCCGACTCGACCTTTGGACGCGTACCGCTGGGGGGAGGCGTGTCGGGACGGGCCGCTGCTGATCTTCTCATCCTGGGCTGGGTGCGCCCAGGTCGGGGAAAGGCCGCTCACCACGGTTGACGCAGGGGCTCGAAGCGAGTCTCGTGCTCGTCACGGACGCCGCGGGAGATGAACTCGCGCGGGGAGCAGCCGGTAACTTCCCGAAATACCCGATGGCACTGGGAGTAGCTGCCGAACCCCGCCGCCAAAGCCGCGAAGGTCATGTTCGCGCCCCGGTCCACTTCAGACAAGAACGACAGTACCCGTGTTCGCTGTTTGTAGACCCGGAAGGTCGTGCCCAGTTCCCGATGGAACGCTCGACTGACGTCCCCGAGATTGCTGGCCAGCGCTTTGGCCAGCGCTCCTCGATCGATCCCCGGGTCATCGGCGATCAATGATTGGGCGCGTGCACCCAAGCTCAGTCCCCTGTTTGGCGTATCCCGCACGCAGAGTGCAAGCAGGTCGAGCAGCGCCGCGTCTCCTGCCCCTGCGTCGAGACCTTCGGCCATGGCACAGCACAGCTCGGAAACTGCAGTCGCGACTGACGGATCGATCGCGTGTGCGCGTGTCGCGAACGACAGTGGTTCGCCGTGCCGGTTCGCGAAGGCCTCGAGCAGACCGGGTTGTAGTCCCACGACGAAAAACTCGAGATCAGAACTCGCCTCCAACAGTGCGTGATCGACGCCTGGCGGCAGCCACAGCAGCGAACCGGCCGAAAGCGAAACCCGCTGATCCCCGATGCCCAACGTTGCCCTTCCTCGCAAGAACACGTTGAGCTCGGGTTCCGCGTGGAAGTGACGCGGACGTCGGTACTGGGGTTGGTAGCGCCAGATCTGAGCGCCGCGTTTGGGCTCCATCGGGAATGGCTGCAGCAGTGGGCTCACGGCGGCTGAGATTAGCACGTCGCACTTCGCGGCCCAGCGACTGGATTTGGAGATGCGCACAACCTGCGAAGACCGGTGGCGTTGGCGGCGGCAACATCTGCGGCCACTGTGCACGGACGATGCACCGCCAGCGGTCCCGCGCTGTTCGGTGCTTCACTTTGGTGCGACGACGCGACTCCCAATGCAGCCCTCTCGATGCCTCCGACTGCGACGAGCCTCAGCGCTCGTCAGCGTATCGCTGCTCGGCGGTTGCGGTGATCTCCAAGATCCCGGCGCTGGGTCCGCGCTCGCGAGTGGAACCCTCGACAATCCGGTGGCCGTTGGCACGGATGGAACGGGCGCTCCGAGCCAGGTGTCTGCGAGTCTGCCTACGGTGGGTCCGGCTCTGCCCTCGCCGGGCGCTGCGCTGCCAAGCTCGTCGGCGTCGGGGAGTGTCGTCGCCGATGTTTCGAGCCCGACCGAAGCAGCGCCTCGCCCTTCAGTCCCGGTCCCGACGGGCGAGCCCGCGGCGGGCGGTGCGGGGACGCTTCCCCCAGTGGTCACCGATGTGTCAGCAAGCGGCGACGGAGGCGCGTCGGGTCGGTCCGGCTCTGCACCCCTGGCAAGTGCAGGTCCCAACAGCGCTGGTGGCGCGGGACCCGCGGCCGCGGGGGAAGCGGGTGCCGAGGGCGTTGAACCCGGCAGCGGAGGTTTTGGCGGTGCCGTTTCGGGTGAGCAAGACCCTCGCTTCGAACTGCTCTGGCAGGACGACTTCGACACGGTCGACACGGCGCGCTGGAGCCTGCAGACGCACAGCTGGGACGGTAACCTCGCGCAGTTCTCGACCAGCAACGCCGTCGCGGAAAACGGCGTGCTGCGACTGATGTTGAGCGACGCGCCCGCGGGCTCCGAAAAACCGTACCTGGGGGTGGAGTACCGTTCAGTCGACACCATCACGTTCGGCCGAGTGGAGGCACGTGTCCGGTTCGCCAGCGGTTCGGCTGTCGTGTCGTCGCTGGTGCTGTTGTACACGCCCTGGCCGCCCGACGATTGGAACGAGCTGGACATCGAGTATCTCGGTCGCAACTCGGGCGAGGTCCAATTCAACCACATGATCAACATTCCTCCTGCCGATCCTGAGACAGGGCACCTGCAGTTTCCCCAACTGGTAGACCTCGGGTTCGATCCGTCTGCCGACTTTCACGACTACGTGATCGAATGGGTACCCGGCGCGGCTCGTTTCATCGTCGACGGTCAGCTGCGTCACGAAGCGCTGGAGGAGATGTCGCGCATGGTCTTGCCCCAAAACATCCTATTGACGATCTGGGCCTCGGATGCCCCGGACTGGGCCGGCCCCGTCGACTCCACCACCAGTCCGGCCAGCGTCGACTACGACTGGCTGCGGGTCTATCGCTACGTCGAACCCTGAGCCACCGCTGTGGTTCCGAGACTCGACCGGGGTCAGGATCGCGCAGCACTGCTCGGGACCTATCGGGAGTGCTGCTGACGGTGCGCGTCCTCTTGGATGTCGGCACCGACGTGACCGTCAAGCTACTCGCGCAGTCGTCGGGGGCCATTCCCCGCGGCACGTCGGCGTCAGGCGGCCGCGCACCAACCATGGTCCAGCATGCGTGCAGAATCGACCAAAACCGATCACAACCGACCAAAACCGATCACAACGATCACGCAACGAGGGGCTCGTGCGGCCGTCATGTGACCATTCTCCCACCGCACGGAGGCGGCACGCATCCTGCAGTCACGAGGGCACGCCGCTGTTGAAGCGGACATGAGGAGAACCTTTGCATGCCACACACCGCGTATCGAACCTTCACAGACACCAACCAGTCCAAACCGACGCGCCGCGGGCAACCTCGGTCAGTAGCCGTTCTTCCCGCCATACTTTGCGCGCTCGCTTCTACGAGCTGCGGCGCAGCGGAGGATTGGGAAGAACTTGGGGCAGAAGAATCGGTGGACGTGTCCCAACAAGCGATTCTGGGCGGAACCACCGTCTCAGGTAAGTATGGAGTCGTAGATATCGGAAACTGCACCGGAGCGATGATCGCGCCACGATACCTCATCACTGCGGCCCATTGCGTCGTCGGTCAGCTGGGAGGCAAGAAGGAAGGCACCGTCAAGAAGACGGTAACCTACTACGATGGCGACTCCTCCGGTAAGCGGAAAGTCACCAACACCAACGAGTCCCTGTACGCCTGGGTTGTCGAGGCGTACGCGGGGAGTGGGGACACCCAAAGCGATCTCGCGCTCCTGTATCGACCCAGTGGCGCGTGGAAGAACACCGACTCAGAAGACTACCTTCGCCTGTCTCTCGGCACGTGCGCCCAGATTGACAAGAACACACTCTATGGCGTCGGCCAGGAAGACACGGGCGGAACGTTTGGGACGCTTCGGAAGATGGCCGTTGACATCAAGTGGTGCGGCTCGCACCACTTCTACGACCTTGCGGGATCTGCAAGGGCATGTGACGGGGACTCCGGTGGCCCTCACCTGGTCAAAGTCGGCTCGCACAACGTCATCGTGGGGTTGATGTCCAATGGTGAAGCCCTATCGGAATGCACCCACAAAGGGTGGCCTCAACGCTCCGTGAGAATGAACCACAACAAGATCGGCTGGATCGAAGAGAAGATGGGAAAGCCGTGCAAGGAAAAGGTGGTTTCGGGGCATACGTACCGAAAGTGTTGGTAGCCGAGCCCCAATGGACGAGCGCGATTGGGGGCTGGATTCTCGGCCCGGTCGAATGAGGCTTGCAGGACTGCTTGTTGGGTGCGTGTTGTCGTAGGCGCCGGATGACCGGCGCCTACTTCGAGTGCGCGCGGCCCGCCCCTTCGAGTAGGGGCGCCTGGCTGACGATGGCGAGACGGGCAAAGACCTCGTCCCGAATCGCGTCCAGGTCCGGGTCACCTGCGAGACGCTTCCGAAATGGTGGGTAGGCGTGAATGCTGTCGCACGCGTACGTGACCGCTCGCTCCAGGTCGCCCGCTCGATGCCGCTTGACCAGGTAGATTGCCAGGTTGTAGCGGGCGATGTGTTCGGATGGGTTGCGCTGGCAGGCATCCTGGAGCAACTCGATTGCTTGGTCGAGCAGGCTGTGGGGTTGCGGCACGCGCGTGGCGTGGATGGAGTACCGCCACATGGAGTGGGGCACCTGGCGGTCTCGAGTCTCGGGGACGACCGCCACTTCGACTTCGACCGGGTCAGGCTGTGGCTGTAGATCGTGCATCCCGGCAAGTACTCGGGCGAGGCCGCGTACCGCGTCCTCGTTGTCGGGCTGGCGTCGCAAGGCCTGCGCGAAGCAGACGTGCGCCTGCTTCAGCAACAACTCTGGATCCTCCTCTCCGCTCCGATGCGGGTCGTCGAAATGGCGAAGCAGCTCCTCGCCTTGGTGGATTTCCGCGTCGGGCACTGCCGCCTTCACGCTGCGCTCGAGGCGCCGCAAGGCCTGAACATCGGCTTCACGCACGCAGTCCGCGGCGTCGGTAATCGGTTCGAAACGCGCGCGGCAGTCCATCCGCCACAGCGCCTCGACAGCTCGACGCCCAAGCCCCATTTGCCGCAAGGGGTCACGGATCCTCAAGTAGTGCAGGATCGGTCCCCCATCGTCCGCATCACTTTGGTCCGGCGCCAAAACTGCCATGCCGATCGTCTGTTTGTAGTCGACGTTCTGCTCGGTCATCAAGTCGCCGATGTTTAGAAGTATGGGGACCGCGTAAAGTTGCTTCCAGACGGGTACGTGCTGCCCATGCGTTTTCGACCGGCTCAACCGCTCGAGATCATCCCGCTCCAGGAAGTTGGGAAAGCCGAACGGTTTGGTGTTCACAGCGGCCGTCATCAAGAGCTCTTCGACGCGTTGCCAAGCCCCCAACACCACCTGGCCGGGCGAGAGTTGGAAGTGCCGTTCCGCAAATTTTTGGAAACGTGCCCCGTGGTTGGCGACGTCGATTGCCCAGGTGGCGCGGAACATCCGCGAACTGACCCAGTGACGGAACAAGTTCATCCAGCCCCGCTGATCTGGGTGTCCGAATTGCCCTTCGAGACTCAGATCCTCGTAGACGCTTTCCATGAACGTGATCAGTGATCGGCAGAACTCGAAACCCGCGCGTTCTTCGTCCTCGGTCGGGGCAACCAGGCGAAGGTGTTCGTCGGGCGACGGGCGCTTCAGCACTTCGGCGTATTGGGGAAACGTCTGCCAGTTCAAGAAGGCCAGGGACTCGTCGTTCCTCGCCCGTGCCAGCAACCGTTCCAGCCTTCGCGCGTGCTTGCTGTGCGCCGCGCGCCCGCTTGCTGCTGGGCGCCAGTGCTCGGCGAGGCGCACGAACAGGTACTCCAAGTCGCGGTAGTCCAACATCTGCTGCAGCCGTTTGCGCTCCTCGTCGCTCGAGTGAAGCTCCAATGCTGGTTGCACGACGCGCGACGCGCCGTCTTCACGATAGTTCTGGCGTAGTCTCTCGTCGGTGACCGCGGTTTTCAGCAGCGTGTCTGCGCAGTGCTCCCCCAGCGCGCGGTAGCTCTCGAACTGAGACTCGCCCAACCACTGGTCCATCGTGCTTTCGTGGGGGAACTGAGGGTGTCGGGCGCGGTACGCCTCGACGTCTGTGGGTTCCTCGCCGGTCAGCGTCGGCTTCAGATAGACGAGGTAGCCGAAGTCGTGCTCCCGATCCGCTCGCGTGACCGCATAGCGAACACGCCCCACGGCACAGTGGCTCTTGCTCAGACCCGATTGGGGATCTGGTTTCAAGGCACTCGTGTCGATCTCGAACTCGGCACCGAGGTCGGTGCGGCACTTGCGCATCGCGTTTTCGAGCCCCGTGAACGTCGACTTCGCGTCTTCCGACGCGTCACTGAGGACGATGTAGCGACACCGGCGCTTGACCAGCTCGTACAACCCCAAGTTCTCGAAATGCCCGCCGTCACTGACGTGGACGAATGGACCGTCCTCGTCGGAACCTCTGAACAACTCTCGGAACAAATACCCAAGCGAGAAGCGGGGGCCGGGCGAGCTCCAGGCATCGCTTTGCGAGGTGTTCTGTATCCACCAACCGAGCCGCAGGTTGAACAGGGTCATCAGGGCCGCCAAACCCGGGCTGCCGATCGATGCCGAGTTTGGGTTCACCGCTGCGCCCGAGATGGTCATTGCCGCGCCCAGCGATAGTGAACCGCCGATCTGGCGCACGTAGCCGTCCGTGCGCTGGTAGCGGCCTTCGGGCTCACCGGTTGTCTTGGAGCTCACCTGGTAGCCGCAATGGTCGGGTGTGAAGACGAACGAGGCGGCTTTGCGCTCTCCCCAGGCCAAGTTACGGACGCGGGTCAAGTTGATGGCCGCACTGATGAGGGGATAGGGGCGCTGGCCGCGTGATTGGGTACCGTCGTCGCTGCCTTCCTTGCGCAGAGGCCACTGCAGTTCGGCGAGTCCGGGTGAATCGGCCGGATCGATGTCGACCCAGGGCTCTGTCGGTGGTCTGGTCAAGGATGCCCCGAGATAGGCGCGCTCCAGGCGGCTGCGGTAGAACATGTGCATCCCGAACAGGTTCACGTCGATCAGGTACGAGAGCGCGAGCGTGACGACGAGGACGCCAGCCAATTTCAGAGTTGGCACCTTCAAGGCGCCGGCGAGTTGCGCGTACTGGCCGAAACTTTCGACGTTCGACAGGGACTCGGAGGGCGCCCCTCGCAGCAGCCAGAGCGTTCCCGATGAGCCGAGCAACAGCAACCCTGCCAAGAACACGTACGGTGCGATGACTCCGATGACTTTCCAATAGACTTCGATCTTGTCCTTCCACCCCACGAATAGCCCGCCCAAGGTCGATACGCTCCAGACACCACTGGTTACGTAGACTCCGGCCGTGGCTACGGCATACGGCCCCAGGTAACTGGCGGCAGTGAGCGTTCCCCAGGCGAGCGAGGCGGCAACCGCCACCCCAGAAGCGCGCGCCCACCACAAGCGTACGGCTTCGGGCAGACCACGCCCAGCCACACCCACGTAGCACGTGATCCCGAGGAGCATGACGCCGCAGAGCGCCGGGAATGCGTAGATCATCGGGAGGCTGAAGTCGCTGAAGGCGCCGAGGCATTCTGTCCCGGCTCCACAGAGGCCCCAGGTCCCCGCCCCCACCACGCCCCCCGCAAACAGGCTGGCCACGAAGCGCTGGAGCGGTCGTCTCCAGCCCTCCACGCTGTCCACCTTGGCGCCCGCGGCGGGCAAGCTCCAGCCGATCCACAGCCCCGAGGCGACGGCAACTCCAGGCAGCCAAGACCAAACGTAGGGCGCTTGCCCGACTCCCTTGGCGACTACTAGAGACAGAACCGCCAATCCCAGGCCCGTCGTGCCGAGTGCGAGGTGCGCCATTCTCACGGCGCGTCCCGCGACGTGCGCGGCGGCGTCGCTCTCCCCAGGCGCCGGTGCTTCGGACGGAACGGCTTGGGGCGAGGCGGCGGGCGCCTTGCGCTGCACCGCCAAGAGTTTCGTTTGGCGCGCAGCCAATGCCATCCCCACGAGGACCGCAACGCAACCCGCGGCTCCCCATGCCTCAGGGCGGATGAGGACGTCCCACGGTTCTTGCCGGAGGGTGGGGGACCACTTCAGTGCGGCCAGGAAGATCCACGGAATCGAAAGTGCCGTGACTACCACCGCGCTGAGCAGGCACAGGTTCAGGGTGGCGTTGCGCAGCCAGACCAAACCCGCCACGAGGTCATCGCGAAAGACGCCGCCGCGTGGCGTCAAGTAGTTCGCGTAGCGCCGCAACCAATGAACTTCGCGCGGTTCCGTTGGTCCCGCGCTTTCGGCCAACGCCTGCTGCACCTCGCGCAACGCCTGCCGTTGGTCATCGAGGCGTTTGGTGGTTCGGTGTAACCATGCGTGGAACCAACTCGCGATGTAACCTCCGCCCGAGACCGAGGAGATGTAGTCCAGGCGCTCGATGAGCCCGTGCTTGGCGAGGGCCTGGAGCACGCCCAGGTTGAACGTGGCACTGCGTATCCCGCCTCCGGAAAGCGCCAAGCCCCAGGGGCGGACCTCCCGCGCTCGAGCGGCGGTGCCCTGTGTTCTGCGACCCGGAATCGTCTGGGAGACCACTGCGTGGTTCGTTTCCCCTCGCCCCTGCTCGACGGCATCGAGCTCGAGGTGGAAGACGTCTTCAAAACTGAGGGACGTTTGCGATTGTTGCGTCCGCGTGTTTGCGGACTCGCCTGAGCTTGCACTGTTCATTTGGACCCCCGACACTCGTGTGCGTTGCCCCTGCACAGCAAACTCCGTGCCCAACCAACTGGGCGGGCACGGCGAGCACGATTGTCGGGCGGTTCGTTCGCGAATCACGAACGCTCATCTGACGGGCAGGAGCGGACTCGTCCCACGCGTGCTCCGTCTCGCAGGCCTTGCGTCGAGTGGGCAAGCTCGACGCAGACGTTGCGGCAACGATGGGGCCTCGCACGGCGTGTTCCTGGGGCAGGGTCGGCACAGCCACTGGGCTGAGCCGGAGCGCTCGGACGACGAGTTCCCGTTCGCTGCCGAACTCGCCTCGATTGGGACCCGGCATGGGGTGGGGTGGCCCCGACGTACCGAGCTCACCGAGTGGGCGAAGCGTGCAATCGCGAGAGCACTTCCGCGCGTAGCCGGGGAAGCACCATTTGGCCGAACCAGGGGTTGTTCTTCATCCAGATCTTCGAGCGCCAGCTGGGATGCGGCAGCGGGAAGTAGCGCGGAAGGAAGTCTTCGTAGGCGCGCACGGTCTCGGTGAGGGAACGCCGCTTTGCTTTGCCCAGGTAGTACGCTTGCGCGAAGGTTCCAACCAACAGGATGAGTGCCTCGTCGCCCGCGTATTCGAGAAGCCGCGAATGCCAGGTGGGCGCACAGCGTGGATCTGGCGGAGCGTCGCCGCCGGAAGCCTTGCCGGGATAACAGAAGCCCATGGGCATGAGTCCCAACTGGGCGCCGTCATAGAATTGCTCCCGCTCGATGCCGAGCCATTGTCGAAGGTGATCTCCCGAGTCATCGTCCCAAGGGACGCCCGATTCGTGCACCTTCGTGCCGGGGGCTTGCCCTACGACGACGACCCGAGGTTTGCCCGCCCACTGCACGACGGGACGCGGCCCGAGGGGGAGGACGTCTGCGCACTGCTGACAGCTTCGCAGCTCTTGCAGGAATTTGGGTAGTCGAACTTTGGGCAATGGTCCTCTTCCAGGTGTGAACCGTGTGACGAGCCAGAGCCGATGAATAGCACGTCGGGACGCCCACGTCGCTCGCGACGAGCCCGTAGCGCGCCACGGAAGAGTGGATTAGGATTTGGGCGTGGGTGTTCCGGCCAAAGCACTGCTGGCACTGTGCATCTCCTGCACTCCCTGTGTACGGTTGCAAGCCACGGCTACGACCGCGGGGGGCGGGAGGGCCAGCGCTCCTCACCCGTACGTCAGCGTCTGCGACATCGCCCCCGAAGAGCCAGGGTGTTTCGTGCCGATCCCCAGATGTGACGAGACCGACCCCGATTGTGGGCCGGTACCGATGTTCGAGCATGATGACTGCTATCAACCCGGCGCACCCCGCGTCCCCACGACCGTTCCGACAATTTCACTGAACCGGTGCTCCCACGATGGCGAGTGCCTGACCAACAGCGAACGCTCGAGCTGCTTTCACCCACGGTTGTTGGACCCCAACCTGAACCTGCGCGGCTCCTGGCCGTTCGACTGGGATACTACCCGAGACGACCTGCTCTGCGGTTGTGTGGACGGCTACTGCAGACCGTTCACTCAGTGACCGGGAGACGCCGCGGGCCCCCAAGGCCCGCTCAACGTTCTGTCACGTCAGCGGCAACGCACCAGGTACCGACGGTGTCTCCTGCGTTGCCTTTGCGCGGCTCGACGTACAGATCGTAAGACCTCGCCTCGCCGCCGTGCACCAGGGCCAGTCGCTCTCTCTTCGGGACACCGGTCGTGATGACGTCCAGTTCGAGTTTGCGTAGGCGCGCCCCATCACGTGTGGAAAACAGGTCCTGGTCGGACTTGCCGACCAACTCAGAAGGGCTCCGACCAAACGCAGAACTGCCGGCCCAACTGGAGCGGAAGTCCAGATCCTGGCTGAACACGCCGACCGGCGAATTTCGGAGCGCTTGAAGCATGCGCTGTTGTTCCGTCTGGAGTTCCTCGAGTTTGGTAACTCGAGCTAGAGTTGGGTGCGGGCGCGAAGTGATCTTGGGGTTGCATCGTCGCGGCTCCGGCCCGGGTGAGCGACTGTTCGCCGAACCGAGTGCGGGACGCTTGCGGGGCATGCGTCGTGAGCGCATACTGTGCTTCTGTTCAGAAGCGCAGAGTCGCGCCCACGAGGGACTTTCGTATGCAACCAGTTGAAATCAAACAGTTGGAGCTCGCGAGTGTCAGCTATGACGAAGCACCCATCGCGGAGCTTTCGATGGCGGGGGTGGAGTATCGCGTAGACGTCGGGCACGGCTCGGCCGTGGCCATTTCGCGTCGCGATGAGGGGCAATGGAGCTGGCAGCCGTTGACCGAGGCGCGTTGGGACGGCAGCCGACTGCGCAGCAACGCCCTCGACCACGAGCTACGTGAGGCCTTGGCTCGCTGCCTCAGCGAAGCGGCCAGGAACCAGGAAGATCTGGGATGATCGAACGCATCGAGCGAGGCGAGAGCCATGTCATCGGATGACGACGACGCGCGGCGCATTCTCACCCGAAAAGAACTGGCCAAGGAGCAGCGCCAAGCTGCTTACCAACGAGCCAAGGAGCAGCGGGCGAGCGATCCGCGCTACCAGGCGATGAAGCAAGCGGCCAAAGAGCAGCGGCGCGCGGCCTACCAGAGACTCAAGCAGAGCCGCAAAGCGGAGGCGACCGCCACCAAGGCAGCCACCAAACAGCGGCGCGTCGCCGAGCACGATGCCGAACGCGAACAGCAGCGGGTGAACATCCAGCGCACCGTTCAACACGTGCACGACGCGCAACGACCGCAACCGGCGGAGGCGCGGGAACCCAAGCCTGCCCCTGCGGACGACACGCCTCGACCGGAGACCGAAGACACTCCCGGTGATGCCGCCGGCATTGCGGATTGTGATGCCGGGCTGTGGAAGTACGTCAACTGGGCGACTCCTCCGAAAACGCTCAATTGATGCGGTCGCCGGCATCCTCGTCGAAGTCGGCGGCGCGACGTGCGCTGGTCGTGGCCGTACCGACTCGACGCGAGTTGCCGCATTACAGCTGCCAACCCACGTCGATGGACCAGGTCGTGCCGGGGCCGTATTGACCGGTCGTGAAGAAGCTCATGGGGAAGTACAGCTCGAGCAACACGCCGGCCTGCACTCGGGCTTCGTTCTGGGTTCCGGCGGCTTGCTGTTGATCATTGTCGGCAATGCCTTCGACGTAAACTCCTGTCACTGCGTCGCGCAAGAAGCTAGGGACGAACGAGTCGAACTCGAACCCTGCTCGCACTCGACCTTGCCCCGCGCGCTGGCCGGGTTCGACCATGATGATGGGCGCCGCCGCGCCGAGCTCGCGACGCACCGTGGTGGCCATGAGCCCCGCGGTCAGGCCGCCCACGAAGGCGCTGGCTTGTCGTTGGGCACCTCCGGGATCTTGGTTCGTCCGCTGGCTGCCGTACATCGCGGCAAAGGTTTGGCCCGCGGTTACCGTCTGGTCGTCTAGGCTGAACGTGAGGACGGGCGCCGAGCTGCGCCCGGTGATGCGCACGCGCACCACTTCGCCCGTGCGGCGGTTGTTGAAGGTCGCCGCCAGCTGAATGACTGGATCTGGCGTCGGCGAACCGATGAATCTCAGATACCCGCCTTCGTCGATGTCGAACACCTTGCCCAGCAATTCGACGTAGCCGCGTTCGATGACCACCTGCCCTTCGACGCGGGTTTCGCTCCCCGCAATTCTTGTGTCGAGGTCGGCGTGCAGTTTGACGGCGAAGTCTTCGCGTCTTACCCAGACACCGGGCTTGGCCGACACTTGCATCCGTGTGGTACGGCGCGGCGTGCCCGTCGGGGGGCCGCCGGATTGGGGCTTGCCCGTCACAGTCGCGTCCCCGGCTCCGGCGGACCTGGCCGGGGGCGATTGCGTGCCCGGCGGCCGCTCCGAGCGCGGAGTCTGAGCGGCCGCGTGCGTTTGCGGCTCACCCGTCGCGACGCCATCGACGACGAAGTCCGGATGGGGCTCCAACGCGATTCCGCTGCGGATGTCGATGGTTTCGAGCCACAGGTCGGTCTCTCCGAGATCGAGCGTCACCCGAGTCTGCTTGGCGTCCAGTTCGGTGCGTATCGCGGCACGCAGGTTGGTGGTCGCGACGACCTGCCCTTGTTGACGCAGCGGGAACTTCTTGGCGTTGATGTTCAGTTGCAGTTGTAGCTGCTTTCGGTTCGACAAGTCCGCTGCGCCGTCGATCTGGAGCACGCCGTCTTTGTCGTGCGCTTCGAAGCCGGAGAGCGTGAGCTTGTCGTCTTTCAAGGTCAGGGTGCCGGTTACCTCCCTCAACGGCTGTGCCAAACTAGTCGCGGTGAAGGCGACGTTCTCGAGTTGCAGCTTGCCACTGAGCACGGGTGCGGCGAGCGTGCCGCGTGCTTGCGCTCTACCCACGAGCACACCCGAGGCATGGCTGATCGAGCCTTTGGGGGGGAGAAACGGTGCGATCGGAAGTCGGTTCAGCAGCGCGCTCGCTTCCAGTCGAGCGTCTTCGGCGACGGTCAGCCTGCCGCGCCGCAGGTCGATCGGAACGCGGGCTCGAAAGACCGAGCGATTCGAGCCGTGCAGCAGTTGCAAGTTCGCACTGGCCTGGTTGTGGTTCAGCTCGGCTCGCAGCCGCGCATCGATGGTCTGTTCGCCGCCCCTACTCAAGCCAGTGCCATCGAGCGCGACGACGACTTGGGGCTCATCTCCGAACGGATCGACGAGGGAGGCAGTGCCGTTCAGCGTCCCCCGGACCAAGCCGCACAACAGCGGCAACGTCTGGAGTTCGAGCTGTGTTGCCTTCGCGTTGGCCTGCAGCGGGCCGAGCACCAACTGCCCGCCGCCGAGCACTTCGCGCAAGGAAAGTGGCAGCTCGGCGTGGGCGTCGAGTAGACGCTGTCGGCCACTCGACGCTTTGAGATCGGCTTTCAGCATGCCATCTTCGAGCTGAGTTTCGATTTCGACACGCGTACGAACGAACCCGCAGGTGTCGTTCTCGAAGGCTTTGAGGCGCGCCGTCTGGCGTGCGCTGAGCCAGACTCGGCCTCGGGGTTCGGCACCGCGTTCGTGCTTCAACGCGGCGATCGCGGCCAGTTGCACGCCGTCGAACTGGGGCAAGTCCAGACCGGGGAGTGTGTTGATGGCCCGCTCTTTCATGTCCACCTGCAACTGCCAGGGCGCGCTACCGATCGAGGTGGCGGGGGGCAGTGCCCGAAGATCGATGGCGCCCAGTTCCACCACGCCTTCGGCTTCAGTCCATCGCCCCTGTTCGTCATCGACGGTCACCGAAGCGCGCGCGGTGCCGTCATCGAGAGAGAACGAAAGATTGCTGTCGAGGGTGACTCCGCCCAGCTGCGCCGCTGTTTGAACCTGAGCGAGCAGCTTCGGATCGGTGCGTGTCCCGTGAGCTTCGAGCTTGCCTTTGACGTGGGCTTCGAACGGCCATTTCACGCCGGCCCAAGCTTCGACGAAGCGCGACTGCAACGCATCGATGTCCATTTGCGCGTCGAGTCGGCCGGTGGCCAACGACGCCAGCCACTTCGCACCGCCAGTGAAGCGATGGCTCGCTCTCAGGCGCACGGCGAGCGGCGACTGTTGATTGTTCGTTTCGCTCGAGTGGAGTTCTGCGTCGGCGTCGAGCTCCCCTCGGTCGCTGTCCAACGTGGCCTCTGCGCTCAGATCGATTGCGGGGCGTTGACCCCATGACAGGCGTTTGCCTGAAACGAGTAGTTTGACCTTGGGTTGCTCCAGGCTACCCTGGATGCGGCCCGTCACGTCGGCTCGACCCGAGATGGGCTCCGCCAGGGCGAGCAGCGGGTGCAGCGCATCGAGGGAGATGTTCTGCGCGTCGAAAGCCACCGACCCACCGCGTCGCGATAGTTCTCCGCGCAGGTGCAAGCGTTGGCCGGCCACCGTCAGCGTCAGCCCTTCGCTGGAAAGCTCTGACGCTCGAACTCGGCTCGGGGACAAGTCGAACTGCCACGGCTGGCTGCGGAACTTCCCGTTGCCCTTGCCTTGCAACGCTACGCCCACAGGCAAACGCTCGACGCGCAATTGTGCCGCTCCCCAGTCGGGGCCGCTTTCCCCCTCGATCTCGAGGGCGTAGCGTCGAGGGCCGCCCCGTGCCGAAAGCAGCAAGCGCGGGATCGATTGTCCGCCGAGTTCGGCATCGAGCAACCGCAACCGAACTTCGCCCGTGGGCTCCGCGGGTTGTCCCGAAAGGTCCACTCGCAACTCGAGCTCACGGGCTCGCGCGCCAGCGACGGCGAGGCCGCGACCTGTCAACGAGCCGTGAACGTCCACTCGGCGCTCGGTGTCGAGCTTCAGCTTCAGGTTGGCGTTCAACTGCGCCGTGGTGTCGATGTCAGTGCCACTGAAGCGAGCCCACTTGCGCAAGGTTTCGGTTCGAGCCTCGGCAGTCACGTCCAGCGCCGCACCGCCGTCAACCCCGACCTGCCCGGCGGCGCGAAGCCGGCTCGGTCCGTCGCGGATGTCGAGCAGCAGGTCGCAGGCGTCCTGCGGCGTGACACGGCAGGACAAGTCTACCGTCGGCAGGGAGGTCGCATCGATTCGGGCATTGCGGAGCGAGAGGCTCAACGGGACGTCCTCGGTGTCGCTGCCATCTACGCTCGCCGCCAGTTCGAACTCGAAGCGTTGGCGCGGTAATCCGGAGCGCACGGCACCGGGCGACAGGTTCGTGCCGTGCAGTTGCAGTTGCGCGCGCTCGAGCTCTTCGACTCGTGCGTTGAGCCCGAGATCACCCGCCACAGTGTGGACGGCGACGTCCAGCTCCAGATCGTCGGGGCTCCCCATCGCAGTGGCGTCCAGATCGACGCTACCGTCGAACGCACTTTCGAGGTGGGGCGCGGCCAGCAGCTTCGCCAGGTCGGCGCTGGTTACACCGTCGATGCTCGAGGCAACGGTCGCCGGCTCTCGTTGCCACGTGGCTTCCAAGGGACTGACCAACTGAGCGGAGGCAGTGACGGCCATCGACAACAGCTGGGCCTCGAGCTGGATGCGGCTGGGGGCCGTGCCCCGCTCGAGCGTCGCTGACAGATTGGTGAGCGTTCCGATGCGATCGCCGGAACGCTCGATGACAGCTTGCAAACCACTCAGCTCGGCGCGGGGAATCTCGTCGAGCTCGAAACTGCCGCGCAACGCCAACTCTCGGAGGTCGAGTTGCCCCAGCGGTGCGATCTCGGGCGCGCGCACGTCGAGCTTGCTGATCTCGATCCGGCGAACCTCGACGTACGGGGCAGGGGCAGCGCTGGGCGGGGACGCTGGCGCATCGGGATCAACGAACGCGGCCACCAAGCCTCGCCGCGCCTGTGCCATCTGGCGCAAATCGAGCTCGGCGCCGGCCATCGACACCAGGCCGACGCGGTATTCGCCGTTCAGAATAGCGTGCGCATCGAATTCGACGCGTAGGTCACCGATCTGCGCCACCAACTGTTGATCTGGATCCCGAACCGATAGTTGTTTTAAGTGTACAACCGAGAAGTCGAGCTGCTGTAGGGTTGCGATCTCGATCTGACCTGGTAGCAGGCCATTGACCTGCTGCAGCGCGACCCGCAACAGCAGCGCGCGCCCAGTTTCGGTCTGCGTCAGCCACAGCAACGCCAGCAAAGCGCTGATCAACGACGCGAGCAGTCCGAGTACGACCCGGCCGAGCCGTCGTCGCCAGGCATGCCGACTCCGCGGCGAGCTCAAAATGCGTCTCCGAGGGTGAGGTGAATGGCGCCGGGGATGTTCCCAAACGGCAGCCGCTCGGAGTCGGCGGCGATGACGTCTTGCCCCCCCACGCGTTGTAGGCGCACGAGTCGGTAGCCGAAGTCGAGACGGATGGCGCCGAGCGCCGTGTGATAGCGCAAGCCGTGGCCCACCGTGGCATTGAGGTGGCTGAAGCGAAACGCGGCCTGATCGTTCACGTCGCCCACGTCGAAGAAGCCGGCGATCACGAAGGAGTCTCCGATCGGAATGCGCAGCTCGCTGTTCGCCTCCCAACGACGAATGCCCCCGGTCAGTCCCGAACCCAAGGTGCCTGCCAGAAAACCGCGATTGCTGTTCGCTCCTCCACCGCGTAGCCGGTAAGTGGTTGGCCCCAGCCTGCGCGAAGCGTCGTGGAGATCTGGATTGGCCGACAGAATGAACAGGCTTCCCAACAGCACGCGGTTGGCCCAAACGATGTCCCACCACACCGGGATGTAGGCCCGCAGTTCGGGGAGCAGGCGAAGCGCCGTCCAATCGGAGATCACCCAGCGGGCGGATTGGGCGGCGGTCAGTGCGAAGTACGCTCCGCTGCGCGGGCGCACGCGGTCATTCCTCAAATCGAGCCGCGCGTTGCCCTCGATGAAGCTGAAGTCGTACGAATCCTGAGGCCGGCCATCGCTCGAAACGTTCGCTGGGCTGGGGTCGACCCAGAACAAGTCCTGCTGCAGCGCGAGCGTGAGCGACAGCCGGCGCTGAAAGAATCCTCTGCGTATGCCCAAGCGAAAGAGAATGTCGTCCCTACGGAACTGCAGATACGGATCGGGGCCGAAGTCCCAGGACGATTCGAAGAACGTGTCGGTGCGCGCTTCGATCAGTCCCGGCTGATTGATCCCCACTTTGAGGATGTTGCTCAACGTCGGCGTGGTCAGGCGTGGAAAGTCGCGTTGGAACACGACACGAGGACGATCCTCGACGCGCAACGTCCCCAGCGTATCGAACACGTGGCGAAGTTCGTAGCTGGCTGCGATGTGCCCATCCCACTGCGGAACGCTCTCCGATTCGTTGCTGGAGGTGCGTTGTATCGCGCCGCTCATGATCCCGACGCTGACACGCAAGGCATTGGGCCTCAGGGGCGTGACCTCGACGTCGACATCGGCGCGTCCTGCTCCCTCGTCGAGTCGCTCTCGCACCTGCACGGCCGCGAAGGCGCCGAGCGCGAACACCTCCCCTTGGGCCGTGCGCAACGCTTGCGGTGAGTAGCGGTCGCCGCTGCGAATGCCGGCGGCGGCCTCGATGCCGTCACTGGGCAGTGTTCCCTGGCCCGAGACGCGGACGCGGCCGAAGCGGTAGACCGGTCCAGGGGTCACGGCGTAGCGGACGCGGGCTCGCTGGGCTTTGGTTTGAACGTCGACGCTGCCCTCCGTCGACGCGGCCGCATAGCCTGCGTCGCGCAAGCGCTGAACGATGAGCTCTTTGCCGCGTTCGTAGTCGGCCTCGTCGATCGGCGCGCCGCGCCGAATCGGGAGGTGTTGCTCGATGTCGCGGACCACGTCGGGGGCGACGGACTGGAGGCCTGTCATCTCAATCGCATCGACCAAGGTCGGCTGCCCTTCGTCGATCGCGATCAGCAGGGACACCTCGCAGCTTTCAGTTTCGGGATCACACCTGAAGCTTCGACCGGCTTCGCGCGCCTGTGGGGGTGAGATTTGGACGTCCGTGACGCGTGCATCGTAGTAGCCGCGCGCTCGGTAGAAGCGCGTCACGCGCTGCAGGTCCTCCTCGAAGATCGCTTCGTTGAACGCCGGCCAATCCGTCCACGGCCAGCGCCACAGTCGCAGTGTCGGAGGACTCGAATCGAAGGGTGGGACGCCGCACTCACTGCCCGAAACCCCGAGACTGAGCTCCGCGCTGGGCCGCGCGCGAGTGATCAGACAAGCTTTTAGCGCAGCATCGTCGACGGCCTGATTGCCGCGCACCTCGAGTGTCGTCACGCCGAAACGTCCCTGATCGATGCTCGCGCAGCTGAGGATGGCGACAACGGCCACCGAGAGCGTCGCGAGGCGCTCGACGAGCCTCAGTGGGTGGGGGCTACTCGTGGCTTTCATCGTGCGTAGCCCGAGTCGAGGTGGTGTGACGCGCCGAGCCTAAAGAGCATAGGGGCCCAGCACCCACATGGGGAGTGGTTTGTGTTTCGGAACGCCGAACGCGGGGATGCCGGCGGTGACTTGGGGCCCTCGGCCCACGACCCTCCTGTGGAGGGCGCAGATCGGGGCACAACTCGACCACGAGCGATGTTGCGTTCGTCAGCCAGCCCTGACCCCAAACCGGCACTTGGTGAATCGCTCACCGTTTCGGGCGAAGCGCTAAATGAGCGTTCGCGATTCGCGAAAGCTCATTCGATGCAACAGAGAATGGAGTCGAAAAAGCGACAGCAACGGAGGCGGTTTTTCGGGCCCTCACCAAACGGGGGCTTGCGCCCGGCATGGGCACAGAACTGGAGGTGAAGGTCCTCCTGGGACCTAACAGATGGAACCCAAGACTGAAAGCACGGCGGTCACGGCCAGTGAACAGGCAGGGGGTGACGGGCAGCATGTGTTGCCCGCCGCGCAGGCCGACCACTGCGGCGTACTCGCTCGCTATGTGGTCGTAAGTCAACAGCGTGCCCCACTGCCACGGGGCGGCGGTGTCTGCGGTGCCGCCGATGGCGAGGGTCGGGATCGTCACGCTCGCCAAGCCGGCCTTGCCGAACGAGAATGCGTCGCCGGCGATGGGCACGATCGCGCGAACGCGTTCGTCCGCTTGTGAGGGCCATTTGCCCCGCGGCACCTCGTCGAGACCGGCGGCTTCGGCCATCAACGGCTCATTGCCGACGAACGGCATGCACAGGAACTGCGAGGGATCCTCGGGATCGAGGCCCGCACATTGTTCAGTGAACCACCCTGGCGCCAGCTGTGCACCCGAGACGGCAAACGCCGTGTAGCCCCGGTAGGAGCGGCCCACGTGCGATGCGGTCGAGATCCAACAGGTCAGTGAATTGCCCATCTTTTTCGTTCAGCACTTGCGCAAAATCGATGGTCGGAACTGGCTGTCGACAAACGGTTGCCCACTCGTCGCAGCGTCGCGTCGAGTGAGCAACGGTCGCGTCCAGTGAGCAACCGGTCTCGTCGAGGGGCGCCTCGTGCTCGCCCGTTTGATCCTTCTCGGAGGCTTGACGAGGCCTTACACCAGCAGCAGTCGGTAGCTTGCGGTGCGGTTGGTCTGCTGCGTCGACTTGGTGTCAGACAGTAGTAGTACGCCGCCGCCTTCGCCCGTCTCTTTCACGAGTTGGTCGCTGCCGATGTGGTACTTGGAGCCCAGCGCCAGTCCCTTGCTCGGCGCGATGATGGTGGTCAGCGCCCCCTCGGCTGGCGTTGGCTTCTCTTCCGTGACGACCTCGCTGCCGCCCAGGTCGTGGAACAAGAACGCCCAGTGGTAGGTTTCATCTCGCCCCCGGGCAAGCGGTCCGTACTTGTCCGATGGGTGTAGGTAGAGATCTCGCTCGTCGTGCTTGATCGTCACGCGCCTCCACTCGTCGTCGCTCGCCTCGAAGGACCACGTTGCGGCCTTGCCCACGTCGAGCTCGGTGCTGTTTTTTGCGAAGTGATTGTTGCCGTCGTCCATGTCCAAGAATCCCAGCGGCGACTTGCCGGACTTGTCCATGACCTGGATCTTGGCTTTGAGTGAGCGCACGGGATTCGGTGCGTCGAGATCGAGGAGTTGGCCGTAGACTCCAGGAATGCGTGAGCACGACTTCGGTGGGCCTCCCACGATTTTCAGGATGCGGTCCATCTCTGGCTTGTCGCTGAACTCGCCTTGGTCCGTCGGCAAGTCTTTGTCCCAATACACGACCCACAGGTGTTCACCTTTGGTCCTGAGGAAGCCGCCTTTCCCTTGCGGGACCACCGCGGCCCCCACGATCTTGTACTTCTTCGCGAAGGCCGTCGAAGCGAATTGGTCCCACATGAAGCGCCCAAACAGATCCGCGGTACGACCGAACGTGTTGGCGCCTGCGGGTACCTTCAATAGCACGTCGAGGATTTGCCCCGCGGCTTCGACGAGTTCTTGCTCAATCAGGTCGATCTTCAACGCGTCTCTGTCGGCCTTGCTGAGGAAGAAGAAGACGAACCGCTGGCAGACATCACCCCACCCCAGGTTGACCTTGTCTCTTTCTCCCGGCTCGAGCGTCTTGGTGCGGTCGGTGATCGGGATCCCGACGACGCTGCATAGTCCGGTGTTGACGTTGACCGCGCGGTCGACGACTAGCGCGTAGACTTTGTCTGAAGATTGATTGAACAGGTACATGGTTCATCCTCATCGTTCGATGCCGCGTGAAGTCGCGGCGCTCGCGTTTGCTCGACGCCCTTCGCGTCGTTGGCCCCCGCCATTGCAATGCGAGGGCCAACTTCGCCGGGAACCACTGCCACGGCGTTTTCCTCGCGGTTGCGCGCCCAGACGCGGCGCGCCGGACGAAGCTGCGTCCGACCGACACGCGAGCGCGTACCGCGCGGACGCATCGACCCTCATCGCTGGGCTCCAGAAATGGGCGAGCACGATTGTCGGGCAGTTTTTCAAGAGCGTCGCGGAATGCTCGCTATTGTATGTCGAGCCTTGCGCTGCTAGACATTGCCCGAGGTTTGGAGCCAGCGGGGGTAAGGCCGCTGCGGTCCGTTCGGGAAGGTGGCGACATGGCGAAGCGGGTGTTCATCTCCTACAGCTCCGTGGACCGACAGGAAGCCTTCGCCGTGTTTCGGCTCTTGCAGGCGCACGAGTGTGACGTCTGGCTCGACTTCTTCGACATCACTCCGACCGCAGTATTGAGCCAGGAGCTCGCTCGTAACATCGAGGGAGCTGACGTCGTTTGCATCCTGCTGTCTCCGACGTCCATCGGCTCCAAGTGGGTCCAGGCAGAGGTCGAGTTGGCGCAGCGCGCGGGCATTCGCTTACTACCCTTGATCCTCCGCCCCTGCCAAATCCCAGATGTGCTCAGCGACCTGATTGGGATCGATCTGATCGATGGGCTCGGAGACGAGGCGACCTGCACCAGACTGGTTGACGCAGTGCTCGAGCGGGGGCGCGAAGACGACGGCGTGCTGCTGTCCGCCGCCGAGCGTACCCAGCTCGCGAAGCGAGAACTGCGCGAGCGAGCCGACGAAAAGTTCTCGACCGCGGTGGAGACGCTTTCGACCATCGTCGACGAACCCATTCACGACCTGACGATAGAGGTCGACCCGCGTCGCTTTCCCCCCGACCAAATCATCGAGTTGAAGTTGACGCTGGATCCGTTGTGGACTCAGCCGATGTCGTTCTTCCTCGCCAACTATCGCGAGGGAGGGACGTGGCCGCAAGAGTTCGACTTCCACGAGCCGTCGTACAAGCAGTATACGCGTGCGCGAAGGGCACGCCTCGACTGCAAGTTCCGTTGGTACGAGCGTGTCCTGGAGCCTGCTCCGGGGCTGGACAGTACCGACTTCGAGTTCTGCCCAGCGACCTTCACCTTCGAGTTCGACGGGCAGCAGTTTCAGCCGAGAGGCTCCGGGCCGCATCTGCCGCAGACGTTCGAGATTCCGTCGTTGCGCCACTTGTGGGACAACAACAGTCACTTCGAACTGATCACGCACGACCCACAGGCAAAGTCGGCCCGCGTCATCGACCTGAGCACGACTGACGTCGACATATCCGTCAGCACACGCCAATGCCGCCTTTTCCGGAGCCGGCACTCCGCGGCGGAGCTGAACCTCCTGCGGGCCAAGTCGCTCGCTGCAATCGACAACCCCATCCAGCGAGAGGCCTAGCTCGGCATCCTGCACGAGCCCAATCGCCGTCGCGAACGCGCTCAGGGCATCCTGCGCACCCTACACGAGGGCGGTGCCGTTGCCGACGAGGATCGCCGCTTTGCCGCGC
>QJWJ01000033.1 GCA_003235365.1 Deltaproteobacteria bacterium | reverse complement strand
GCTCCGTCGCGGTGCTCGCTGCCGGCGGCACATCGGGCTTGGCCGTTTCCTTCTCGCACTTGCAGCCTACCGAGAACGCCACCGCGGCCACGAAGACCACGCTGCTTCTCAGGAACTTGCATCCTCGCCCATTGCTTCGTGCGCCGCCGCTCCCGGCGGTTCCTCCAAGGTGGCGAGTGAAGAGCGCCGGCCCTCGGCCGAACGTGAAAAGCGGATGCAAGCGGTGGCCCTCGGAGTTCCTCCCCGGCCGGGCCGGGAGCGCGCCGAGTATTGCAGCAAGACCCACAGGGACGCAACGCGTCGTGGGAGCGGTTCACGCTGGGTGTGCCAGAAGGCAGACGGATTGGCTGAGCCTGTCTCGGAACAGTGATAACGGCAGGTGGGCAGTGCAGGATGAGGCGTCAGACGATTGCGCCAGCCCATCGCGGACGCCGTCCCGCCATGGGCACCCCGGCTCAGTCGTCAATCAACCCGTGTTTGCGGGCATAGGCAATCAGCTCTGCCACGGTGTCGAGGCCGAGCTTGTCGCGGATGTGCTCGCGATGGGTTTTGACCGTGTGCTCGGTGATCCCCAACTCGTCGGCGATATCCTTGTTGCGCAAGCCGCGGCAGATCAAAGGGACCATCTCGCGTTCGCGGGGACTCAGCGGACAGGTGTGGGTTGTTGGAGGAAAGTAGGACTCGCCCGAGGCGATGGCGCGGATCGCCCGGCACAGTTCTTCGCTCGGGCCGTCTTTGACGACGTAGCCGCAGGCTCCGGCCTCCTTCGCCCGCTCCACGTAGCCGAATCCGCCGTGCATGCTGAAGATCAGGCAGCGTATCTTCAGGTGTGATGCCTGGAGGGCCTTCACCAGGTCCAACCCCCCCATGTCTTCCATCGAAATGTCGGTGACGATGAGATCGGGCTTCAGCTGTTCGGCGAGACTGAGCGCGGTGCGCCCACACGCGGCTTCGCCGACCACCTTTATCGCAGGCTCGCCACCGAGGCGTGCCTGTACTCCGGCTCGCATGAGTTCGTGGTCGTCGACGAGGACTATTCGGGTCTGTTCAAGCATGGGTGCCATCTCCTAGTGGTAATGAAGCCGTGATGGCCGTCTGACCCCGCTGTGAATGCACGGTCAGACGGCCCCCCAAGTGTTCGATTCGCTCTCGCATGTTTCGTAAACCTATCCCCTTTGGTCGCGCACCGCGATCTGCCAGGACGTCGAAGCCCACACCGTCGTCGGTGATCGTGAGCTGGAGCTTGTCTTCTCGGGTTGTCAGTGCCACCCGCGCGTACCTCGCTTTGGCATGTCGTTCGACGTTCGTCAGCGCTTCTCGAGCGATGCAAAACAGATGCACACTCTGCTCATCAGAGAGCTTGCAGTCGGGGGATGCGTCCTCGAACATCACGTCGAGTCCGGCCCGGTCGCGATACTCCTCCACGTAGGACGCCAGCGCCGAGCTGAGGCCGAAGTCGGCGAGTTCCGGGGGGCAAAGGTCATGCGACAACTCCCGAGTCGTTCGGATCGCTCGACTGAGTCCTTCCAACCCCAAGCGAAGACTTCGACTGCCGGTCTGCGCCGAATCGCCATGATTTTCCAGCGATTCGAAGTGATAGCGAGCCGCGACGAGGAGCTGCGACAGTTCGTCGTGGAGCAGCCGCGCAACGCGCCCCCGCTCCTCGTCTCCCCGCTCGACGACTCGTCGCGCCAGATCCTGCAGTTGCCTGTCCGCCAGACGCTTCTCGTTCAAGTTGAGGATCAACAACCCCGCGAACACCAGTAGCACGGCGGTGGTGGCAACGCCGCCCATGGCCCAGAGCATGCGGTTTACACTCGCTCGGGAGCGCTCACGCAGGGCGCTGGTCGCTCGCTCGATGTCGTCGATGTAGACGCCAGTTCCGATGATCCACCCCCACGGCGCAAACAGTCGCACGTAGCCGAGTTTGTCGACGTCCTCGCCCAGCGAGGGTTTCTGCCAAGTGTAGTTCAGAAAGCCGCCGCCCTGCCCTCCGATTCGGACGATCTCGGGAATGGTCGAACCAAAGCTCCGAGTGAGTTCGGGGAGAGTCTTTCCGACGAGCTCCGGAATCTTGGGATGAACGACGCAAGTTCCGGTGGTGTCGTAGACGAAGAAATACCCATCGACGCTGTAGCGTGTCGAGGTTAGCAGTTGCTCGCCCTTGGTTCTGGCCGCGCTGGCGTCCGGCTCAGTCCTGACCAGGAACTCGAGCGCGCTGGTGATGAGCGCGACTTGATTTTCGAGTTCCACCCTCTTCTCCTTCAGCATGAGCTCTTCCAGGGCGCTGACCTCGGCTTGTGCCAGTTCATGGGACTGTCGTTGAAACGCGACAGCCACGAGCGCCGTTGCGAGCAGCAGCGGGAGCACTGCGAGCGCAATGACTTTGAACCCATAGGGCAAGCGGAGCAGCCAGGGCGGGTCGAACATCGACTCCAAAGGTTAGCCTGTCGGTGCTTGGAGCGCACTCGGTACTTCTACCGATGCCCGGCAGGGCGCGCTGGCCCTTCCTGGTGCTTGGCAGACCCCACTTCGACGAAATGACTGATGATTGGATTGTGCATCGCGGCATCGGTCAATCCTCCCATGGTGAACGTCCGCAATTGCCGGACGCGCCGGGAGCGCGAGCAGTTGCGCGGTCGAGCGGGTCTCAGACGTCTATCAGGTATTCGCATGTCTGGCTGAGTGTAAAAATACCGCGAGTCGCATAGGTATTGTTGCGGATTGTCAAGTCGCGCCATTTCTTCAAAGTGGCGGCTGGCACTCCTCGCTCACGGCGTGTCGCTCGTTACCCCTCAGTCGCGTTAACAGGGAGCATACGGATGGCAACCCAGACAATTGCAGAGGACGATGTGGACCGAGACCCTCGGGAAACCCGTGAGTGGCTCGACGCATTCGCTTCGGTGATCATTCGCGAAGGTACCGAGCGGGCGGCATTTCTGCTCGAGCGACAGCGCGAGTTCGGCTCGGGGAAGGGGCTTCGCTCAGCTGCTTGTCACAACAGCGCCTACGTCAACACCATCGCGCCTGAGCACGAGAAGCGGGCGCCTGGGGATCCGTTGATTGAAGCACGACTCGAAGCCATCCTGCGTTGGAATGCGCTCGTGACGGTACTGCGGGCGAACCGCGACCATTCGGAGCTCGGTGGACATCTCGCCAGTTACGCTTCAGCCGCGACTCTGTACGAGGTCGGCTTCAATCACTTCTTTCGAGGTGCGGATTTCGTTTCTCCGGGCGGCGCCGTGCAGGGTGGGGACCTGGTCTTGTACCAGGGGCACGCGTCGCCCGGGATCTATGCGCGTGCTGCCCTGCAAGGACAGCTCACGACGGAACAACTCGATCGCTTTCGGCGAGAGGTCGACGCCCCGGGTCTTTCTTCATATCCGCATCCTTGGCTGATGCCCGAGTTTTGGCAGTTTCCCACTGTGTCAATGGGGCTCGGGGCGCTGACCGCCATCTATCAGGCGCGTTTTCTGAAGTATCTCGAGAGTCGCGGCTTGGCCAAGACCTGTGATCGCAGAGTCTGGTGCTTTCTCGGCGACGGCGAGATGGACGAGCCGGAGTCGTTGGGAGCCCTCGGCGTCGCGGGACGTGAAGAGCTCGACAACTTGATCTTTGTGGTGAACTGCAACCTGCAGCGCCTCGACGGCCCCGTTCGCGGTAACGGCAAGATCATTCAGGAGTTGGAGCGGGCCTTTCTTGGTGCCGGCTGGAACGTGATCAAGGTCATTTGGGGGAGCAACTGGGACGATCTGCTGGCGCGCGATCGTTCGGGCTGTCTCCAACGACGTATGGAAACGTGCCTCGACGGCGAGTACCAGACTCTGCGCAGTCGTGACGGCGCCTATCTGCGCGAATACTTCTTCGGCACCGATCCCGAGCTTATGGCACTCGTCCACGACATGAGTGACGAACAGCTGTGGGATCTGAATCACGGTGGCCACGACCGCCAAAAGGTTTACGCGGCCTATGCTGCCGCGGTCGCCCACCGGGGGCAACCGACGGTGATTTTGGCCAAGACCATCAAGGGCTATGGCCTCCCTCCCTGGGAATCGCGAAACGCCGCCCACCAGGGCAAGGCTCTACGTCCGGAAGATCTGCCGGCCTTCTGTCGTCGTTTCGAGCTTCCCCTCGACGATCAGCAACTGCAGGATCTGCGCTACGACGTGCCGGCGCCCGAGTCTGCGGAGCTCGAGTATCTGCGTGCGCGCCGCGAGCAGTTGGGTGGCATGCTTCCCCGGCGCGGGCGGACGGTTGCGCCGCTCGACGTTCCCGAACTGTCGGCGTTCGCATCCGTCCTGGAAGCCTCCTTACCGGGGCGCGGCTTTTCGACGACCCGCGCGTTCGTTCGCGTGCTCGACATCTTGCTCCGGCACGAGCAATTGGGGCCGCGCGTGGTGCCAATCGTCGCCGACGAAGGGCGCACCTTCGGCATGGAAGGGCTGTTTGGCAAGTACGGGATCTGGTCGCAGAAAGGACAGCTCTATCCACCTGAAGATGCGGGTCTGCCGAATTCTTACAAAGAATCGACGACAGGTCAGGTTCTGCAAGAGGGGATCAGCGAAGCCGGCGGGATGAGCTCTTGGCTCGCCGCGGCGACCTCGTACTCGACGCACGGTGTGCAGATGCTCCCGTTCTTCATCTGCTATTCGATGTTTGGCATCCAGCGCACCGGTGACCTGTGGTGGGCCGCGGGGGATTCGCGTGCACGTGGCTTCTTGCTCGGCGCGATCTCCGGTCGAACGACACTCAACGGCGAGGGTTTGCAACACGAAGACGGGCATTCCCACGTGTGGGCCGCCAGCATCCCCAACTGCGTGCCCTACGATCCAGCGTTTGGCTACGAAGTCGCCGTGATCATCCACGACGGGCTTCGGCGTATGGTGCAGGAGCAACAGGACGTCTACTACTACGTCACGCTACTGAACGAAAACCAGCCCCAGCCCGCGCTACCCGACGGGGTCCAAGACGATCTGTTGCGAGGCATGTACCAACTGCAATGCAGCGCGCAGCCCGCGGCCGCGCACGTTCAATTGCTCGGCTCGGGCGCGATCCTCCGCGAGGTGATCGCCGCTGCCGAGCTGCTTGCCGGCGAGTGGGACGTGACCGCCGACGTGTGGAGTTGCCCGAGCTTCACGCTGCTGGCGCGAGACGGCCAAGCCTGTGAGCGCTGGAACCTGCTGCACCCCGGCGCGAGTGAACCGCGCACTTCTCACGTCGAGCGTTGCCTGCACAGCGCCCAGGGGCCGGTGATTGCCGCCTCGGACTACGTGCGTGCGCTGCCGGAGCAAATTCGACCCTTCGTGCACCGGCGTTACACCGTGCTGGGGACGGACGGCTTCGGACGCTCAGACACACGCGAACGCTTGCGCCACTTCTTCGAAGTCGACCGATACTGGATCGTGCTCGCGGCGCTCAAGGCACTCGCGGATGAACACACGCTCCCGGTGACCACCGTGCTGGCTGCCCTCGAACGCTATGGGCTGGATCCGGAAAAGACCGATCCGAGGCAAAGCTGATGGCCGCTTCGAACCCAGCCGTCCCGAGGAGCGGTGCAATGAACGAGCCGATTGGGGTGCGTGCGCCACAGGGCCTCGGAGCGGAGGCCTACGCGAGCGAGGTACTGGTATCGGTTGGACAGACGGTCGCCTGCGACGCCGTGCTCGTCAGCATCGAATCGAGCAAGGTGGCAGTCGATATCCAAGCCCCGTCAGCGGGGCGGGTGAAACAAGTCCTCGTCGCCAAGAACGACTCGGTGAGTGAAGGGGACTTGCTCGTCGTGCTGGAAGCCATCGAGTCCGAGCAGCCGCAGGACGCTCCTAGCCGACCGCAGGTTGCCACCGCTGCGGTGCAGACCGGCGCCGCCGCTGACACCAGTTCGGACTTCCATGCCAGTCCTTGGATCCGCGGCCTCGCGCGCGAGCGAGGGATCGATCTGCGCCAGGTATCGGGTACCGGTCCGCATGGTCGTATCTTGGAGGAAGATCTCGATCGCCACGTTCCCCGTTCGGTCGAGCCCCCGCTTGCCGCTGGAGCCGCGGTGCCAGGCACAATTGCGCCGTTGGAAGCGGATGCGACCCAGAGTAGGCGGCTGTCGCGACTGCAGCTGTCCGTCGGTCGGAACTTGAGCGAAAACTGGACCCAGATCCCCCACGTCACTCAGTTCGACGAGGCGGACATCACCGACGTCGAGGCGTTTCGTTTGGCGATCAATCTCGAACGTCAGAAAGACGCGCCGAAGCTCAGTCTCTTGCCCTTCGTCATCAAGGCCGCGGCCTGTGCTCTTGCGGCGTTTCCCGAATTCAACAGCAGGCTTTTGGGTGATCAACTGATCCTCGAGCAGAACGTTCACGTGGGCTTCGCCGTCGATACGGCGGAAGGCTTGTGGGTGCCAGCGATCCGGCATGCGGACCGTCTGTCCGTGCTGCAGATAGCTCGCGAGCTGGCGAGGCTTGCCGAGCTCGCGCGCGCCTCCAAGTTGGCCGCGACCGATGTGCAAGGGGGAACGTTCACCATCTCGAATCTGGGCGCGGCGGGCGGGACGGCCTTCACGCCGATTGTCAACGCGCCGCAGGTGGCGATCCTCGGTATCTCGAAAGCCGACCTCGAACCCAAGTGGGACGGCAGCTCGTTCGTGCCGCGCTTGATGCTGCCATTGTCGCTTTCCTACGACCACCGCGTCATCAATGGCGTTGCGGGGGCGCGTTTCGTGTCGCACCTGGGGTCTGTGCTTTCGGACCTTCGGCGAGCCCTGCTGTGAATTCACCACCGGCAACCAGCCCGGAGCAAAGAAGCATGACGAGTGAATTGTCCGACAATGACCGCCAGCTGCATTGTGACTTGCTGGTTCTCGGTGGTGGCCCCGGGGGCTATACCGCGGCATTTCGCGGAGCAGATCTGGGTCTGTCGACGATCATCGTGGAGCGAGGTGCGACCCTCGGCGGCGTGTGTTTGAACGTCGGGTGCATCCCCTCGAAGGCCTTGTTGCACGTCGCGGCCGTGAGCGACGCCGCAGCCGACCTGAGCTCCAAGGGCGTGAGCTTCGGCGACAGAGCGGTGGACCTCGACAAGCTGCGGGCGTGGAAAGACTCGGTGATTGCCAAGCTCACCGGCGGCCTGCGCGATTTGGCCAAGGGCCGCTCGGTACGGGTGGTTCGGGGCACCGGGAGCTTTGCGGGTCCAACAGCTTTGCGCGTGACGGGAAACGATGGCGAGAGCCAGACGATTCACTTCAAGAACGCCATCATCGCGGTAGGTTCTCGAGCAGTGGACCCTTTCGCCGTCTTCGAAGGTGTCGAAGGCGCGGACCTCGTCCGCGAGGATCCGCGCATCGTCGACTCCACCGGCGCACTCGCGTTGCCGGCGATTCCGAAGCGCTTGTTGGTCGTGGGCGGGGGCGTGATCGGGCTCGAATTGGCGACGGTGTATGCGGCGCTGGGGGCGCAGGTCGACGTCGTCGAAAAAGGTGAACGACTACTGGCCGGGGCCGACCCCGATCTGGTCGCGGTTTGGAGCAAGCACAACAAGAAGCTGTTGCGGAATCTTTGGCTCAACACCGTGGTGTCAGCCATCAAGAAACACCCAGATGGGCTCGAACTCACGTTCAGCGGGCAGAGCCAGGAGCCCCGTGTGTACGATCTCATCTTGGTCGCGGTCGGCAGAATGCCGAACGGCAAAGCAATCGGCGCGGAGCGTGCGGGAGTCGACGTCGACGAGCGGGGCTTCATCGACGTCGACTCGCAGATGTGCACCAACGTGCCCCACATTTTCGCAGTAGGCGACATCGTTCGAGGGCCCATGCTGGCGCACAAGGCTACCCATCAAGGTCATGTTGCCGCCGAAGCCGCCGCGGGCCGCCGCGCGCACTTCGACGCTCGTGTCGTGCCCGAGGTCGCCTACACGGATCCGGAGATCGCGTGGGTCGGCGTCACCGAAGAGAGCGCCAACCAGAGTGGTCGAAGGGTGCGCCGGGCGGTGTTCCCCTGGGTGGCCTCGGGTCGCGCGTGGGCCAATGGTCGGTCCGAGGGATTCACGAAGCTCCTCGTCGACGACGTCACGGGCCGGGTGGTGGGCGGCGGTATTGTCGGGACACACGCCGGGGATCTGATCGGAGAGCTAGCGCTGGCGATCGAAATGGGCTGCCACCCCGAAGATCTCGCCAAGACCATTCATCCCCACCCAACACTCTGCGAGTCGATCGGCTTGGCCGCTGCCGTCGCGCGCGAGGGGTGCACCGAGCTGGCTGCGAAGGTCTGACCCTGGACCGCTAGGGGCCCGCGCCTCGACAAAAGAGTCCGACCCCATCTCAAGACAACCCACGCCCGCTGACCAGCCCGTTTGAAGTTCCCTGGGGGAAACCGCGGTGGATCTCAGTACGTTGACGCTGCGGGAGGTAACAGACGAACTTGTTGCGTTCTCTGCACGTGTCCGTGTTTGACCTTGGCCGCTCAGAGTAATCCGAGGACCACGGATTGTCGGTGGCGCAGCCCTCGGAGTTCCACCCCGGCCGGGCCGGGAGCGCGCCGAGTATTGCAGCAAGACCCACAGGGACGCAACGCGTCGTGGGAGCGGTTCACGTTGAGTGCGTGAGATAGCAATACAGCTGTCGATCCGGCTGGCCCGTGCGCAAACTCCGCCTCAGCCGCGTCCACAGCTCCTGCGGCTGTATTTCTCGCAATTGCTGCGCCGCCTGCTCGTAGCGTGCCCGTTCCAGCTGACAGGCAGCGCACTCGATGAGGTGCTCGGCCAACGTCGCGTCGAGGGGGCGACCGAGTGCCAGCGACAGCTGATGGCCCAACTCGGCATCCACGCAACTCGGCTTGCACGGCAATCGGTCGATGTACGTCGGGGGTCGCGCGGTCATGACGCCCCTCCCGGGATTGGCTTCGCCGGCGGTAACGTATCCGCGGTCAGCGTTTGCTGAGACACCAGTCGTGCACGCGCCTTCGCCTCGTCGTTCCAGCGAACGCGCGACCCCTCGTCTCGCGATTCCGGATCGACAATGGCT